>CAJTTS010000001.1:0-92368 GCA_910579155.1 uncultured Oscillospiraceae bacterium
GGCCTTCGACTGGCTGGATTATTGGCTGTGCGGCGGGGAGAGGCCCAGGTACAGGATTTTCCGAGGGGAGGCTCCGTAATGGACCATGAAGACATCGCCGTCAAGCTGGCGGAGGTGGACGCCCGGTGCAGGTCCAACACCCACCGGCTGGACGAGATGGATGGGAAAGTGGACACCCTCCAGCGCCTGACCACCGCCGTGGAGATCATGGCCGCCGAGCAGAAGCACCAGAGCAACACCATGGCGGAGATTAAGACGGATGTGACCGCCCTGGGCAAAAAGGTGGACGTCATTGAGAAAAAGCCCGCCAAGCGGTGGGAGGGCATTGTAGAAAAGGCGTTGTGGGCGGTGTGTGCCGCCGTCATCGCGTTTCTGCTGGCAAAAATCGGACTTTGAAAGGAGATACATAAGATGAACGGCTACATGAAGAAATGGTTCAAAGCGGCGGGCGTCCGCGCCGTCAAGACGGTGGCTCAGACCGCCGCGGCCACCATCGGAACAGCGGTGGCTATGGGCGACGTGAACTGGCCGTTGGTGGCGTCGGCGTCGGTGCTGGCCGGAGTGCTGTCCCTGTTTACCAGCGTGGCGGGGCTGCCAGAGGTGGAGTGAGGCGGCATGGGCAACGCGCAAAAGATATGGGGCCGTCTGATCTCCGCCGGACTCACCCCGGAGGGGGCGGCCGGGCTGCTGGGCAACCTCCAGGCCGAGAGCGGGCTGAACCCCCGGAACCTGCAAAACAGCTTTGAGAAGAAGCTGGGCTTCACCGACGAGAGCTATACCGCCGCCGTGGACAGCGGGGCCTACACCGGCTTCGTCCACGACGGCGCGGGGTACGGGCTGGCCCAGTGGACCTACAGCAGCAGGAAGGCCGCCCTGCTGGCCTATGCCAAGGCTAGGGGGCGTCCTGTGGGCGATCTGGACACGCAGGTGGATTATCTGCTCTTTGAGCTGTGGAGCCTGTTTCAGCCCGTGTGGGACAAGCTCAGGAGCACGGCCAGCGTCCGTGAGGCATCTGACTGCGTGCTGCTGAAATTCGAGCGGCCCGCCGACCGGAGCGAGGGGAACTGCGCCCGGCGGGCGGCGCTGGGGCTGGATTTTTACGACAGATTCGCGGGAGGGAAGGACATGAACTATCTCATGACGGCGGCGGCGTTCTGCAGCACGCTGCTGGACATCGCTGACAACAAAAAGACGGCCTACATGCTGGGCCCCTGGGGCTGGCCCGCTAACGACAGGATGATCGCCCGTGCCACCACCCAGGGCGGCAACGCCCTCACCAACCGGCAGTGGCTGTCCCAGGCCAACGCCGTCAAGGGCGAGGGCTTCCTGTTCGACTGCGTGGGCCTCATCAAGGGCGTCCTGTGGGGCTGGAACGGCGACATGAGCCGCACTTACGGCGGGGCGGGGTACGCCTGTAACGGCGTGCCCGACTATGACGCCAAAAAGATGATCGACGCCTGCCGGGAGGTGTCTGCCGATTTTTCCGGCATCGTGGCCGGCGAGGCCGTCTGGATGGACGGGCACATCGGGGTGTACGTGGGCGGCGGCGTGGTGGTGGAGTGTACGCCCAAATGGCAGGGCGGGGTACAGAGGTCCACCTGCGCCAACGTCTCGCAAAAGCTCGTCTCCAGCGCCGCCGGGAGCCGGACGTGGACCAAGCACGGCAAGCTGCCGTGGGTGGATTACTCCGCGGCGGATAAAAACAATGAGGAGGATGACAACATGTCTTACGAGCAGTGGAAGGAGTATATGGACCGCTACCGCCGGGAGCTGCGGGCGGACCACGACCGGTGCTGGGCGGAAGCGGAGCTTGCCGCCGCTGTGGCCGCCGGGATCACCGACGGAGAGCGGCCCCATGATTTCGTCACCCGCGAGGAGGCCGCTGTGATGGTGGTGCGGGGCAGGCGGAGTGTGGCGGGATGAGCAGCACGTGAATTACAATTTGACCCCGGACAATCGGTAAGACGAAAAGAGAAGGCCCGGAGGATAATCCTTCGGGCCTTCTCTTGCTACAGAATAATCCTGGAACAGAAGTACGCCTGTAGTGTCCTAAATTTAAACTAATATTGTTCGCAAGTTTCTAAAGACCGCTCACCGTCTGACGGGGGGATATCCCCTCACCAGACGGTGGGGTATATTAATAACAACACGAAATGGAACAAATAAATCAATTGCGATCCAGTCTGATCGCCAGAACCCGGCGGCGATGGATTACTGGATACCGGAAAAAGAAACACTATAGAGGATGTGCTTCGGCGAGAACTGGGCGGATCGGACGATGCGTTTGCCCCGCTGTGTTTTGTGGGTCGCCCCTCCTGCTCACGCTACTGATGGGGCGTCAGCCCTGTGATTTGCTGAAAGGTCTGGGCAAAATAACTGCTGGAGCAGAATTGAAGCTGTTTGGCAATATCCCGGATCGGGTGTTTAGCGCCCCATCTGTCTCGCGCTCCAGCCTGGCCCTGTCAGCCACCCGTCCAAGCGGTGGCAAAGGGCGTGTCAGGCGTCAGTTCATACTGGACGCCCCCGGACAGAAGCACGCCGCCCGCCCTGTTGGTCCGCGCGGCGATCCGTCTACCGTCCCAAGCCAGCCGCGCGAAGCCGCCCCTGCCGTCCACCGGGAAGACGCAGTCCAGGGCCTTGAAATACTCCAGCCGGGGTTCCAACACAAATCCGGTCCCCTCCCGCCGCAAGCCTGCGAAATACCGCCCCAGGAAATAGATGGGGCTGGCCGCCCAGGCATGGCACAAGCTCTTTCCAAATCGGTCGCCGTACATATCGTATTGGGCGGTCCCGGTTACAGCGGGGTCGAACTCCTCCCAGAAGGTCGCCGCCCCCCGCTCCAGCATACCGCCCCAGTAGGAACGCAGCCGCTCCATCACCTGGTCCAGCCGCCCGCTGTCCGCCAGCACGTCCAGCTCAAAGAACTGGAAATAGGGCGTGGTGATGGGAGGCACAGCCGGGTTGTCAATCACATTTTTTAAAATCAGCGCCCGCCTGCCCTCATCCGCGATCCCAAAGCGCGCCGCCAGCAGATTGGTCTGCCGGGACACGTGCCGCCGCCCGGAGATGAAGGAATCCACATAGGCCCCCAGGTCCCTATCCCAATAGCAGGCGTCGATCTGTGCCGCCAGCGCCTCCCGGCGGGCGCGGTACGCCCCGCCGTCGATGCCCAGGGCCTCCGCCAGCTCTGCCGCCGCCCCCCAGCAGGCGCACAGCAGCACCTGCTCTGGGGCGAAGGGGCCGTCCTTGTCCAGTTCCGCCCAGTCGATGAACACCCAGTCCCCTTCCCCGGCGGTGAGGAAGCCGGAACCGTCCGTCCGCGTCCGGCAGAACTCCAGCAGGGACGCCGCCTTGGGCCAGACCAGCGACAGGAAATCCCGGTCGCCGTAGGCGTCGAAATGCTCCTTCACCCCCAGCAGCCACAGCAGGGAGTAGTCCATGATGGTATTGATGTGCCTCGTCATGGGGTCGTTCCCCCGGAGGGCCAGCAGGGTGCGCCGCTCCACGCCGGGGTCAGCCAGCAAATACTGGTTGACAAACAGGCTCTGGTAGGCATCCCCCGCCCAGATCCACTTGTCCCGCTTCACGCCGTCGATAAAAAAGATGCCGGTACACAGCCGGAAGGTGTGCTCCGCCACCGCCCAGACCTGGTCCAGCAGGGGATCGCCGCAGCGGAACGCCGCCCGGACGGGGATGTCCACGAACTGGTGGACGGCGGTCAGCCCAACCGCTTCCCCCGGGATAAAGGCGAAGCGCACGGCGCACCGGGGCGTCTCCCCCGTCTCCGGGTCGGGGGCCCATCTGTAGTAGCAGTGCTCCCTGTCCAGTGCCTCGTCCCGGGACTCGCCGCAGTAGATCCACATATCCGCCAGCCGCTCCCGGGGGGCCTCCGCCCGGAGGACGGCGGTGAGCTCCGTCTCGAACTCATAGAGTACGCCGTCCCCCACCCGCTCCGTCCGGATGGGGTGGTACTCCTGTTCGCTGTACTCCCAGCGGGCAGGGTCCTGTTCTGGCCGGGTGAAATAGGGGCTGTACCCGGCGGGAACAGGGGGCTGGGCGTAGTCCTCCGCCATCCAGCCCTTGTCGGAGCGAATCACATCCCCCTCCACATACACGCTGGGGAAGGCGTCGATCCGGGCAGCGTGGATGGAAATGGACACATCCCCCTTCGGACAGGCGATCTCCTTCCCGAAGGGATATTTTTTCTCCCCCACCAGCACAAAGCCCACTGCCTTGCTATATACGCGGAACCCGGTCTCCCGCTCCAGGGAATACCGCCGGCGGAACACCACCCGGTTCCGGAAGCCGTCGCTTTTCCAGAAAGCGGGCCAGCCGTATCCCCGCTCCACCCGGCTGAAATCCTGCTCCATCCGGTGGTAGAGTTCAAGATCGCCGGGATACCACATCCAATAGCTGATTGACATTGCAGCACACTCCTTATGCTTTCCCACAGGGGATCTCCGCCGTATGAGCCCCCGTCTCATCCGTCACCGTCACCCGCACCGGGCCGCTTCCGCCCGAACGGACGATGGCCATGGCCTCGCCGTAGTAGGTGGGGGTGGCGTCCTGGGCGTAGTTCCCCTCCACGTAGGCGTTGGCGCTGCCCAGCCCCTCCAGCGCGCCGCCTTCCACCGACACCTTCAGCGTGTGTTTCTCCATGGGCTTCCACACGCCCTGGCCGTCGGTGTACCGCAGCCAGACAAAGGCCAGCCCTTCCGGCTTCACCGTCCGTTCCTCCGGGATGATGCGCAGCTCCGTCTCCGCCCCGGCGGTGGACAGGCTGTACCGTCCGATTTCCTTCCCGGCGCTGTCGTAGGAAACCGCCGTCACCTCGCCGTCCTGGTATACGGTCTTGAACACTGCCCGGCAGGTGTTCTTCAGCCGCTTCCTCCCCACGGATTGCCCGTTTACCAACAGCTCCACCGTGTGGGCCCGGGCGTATACCTCCACCGCGGCGGGCATACCGGCGCAGCCGCGCCACGACCAGCTCTCCAGGGCCTTGGTGAGCTGCCAGCCGGTGAGCTGGAGCTTTTCGGTCTGGTACACCGGGGCGACGGCGATGAACGGCCCCGCCTCCCGCTCGAAGGCCACCAGGGTATAGGCCGCCTCCGCCCGGCGCTTGCCCAGCAAATCCACCCGTCCGTTCCCGCCGGTCATCCGGCGGCAGGGCTCGCCGTCAAATTTGTAGTCGCTGTACTCGGCGCATCCCTCTCCGGTCTCGCCGATGTAGTCCATCCCCGCCCACACGAAGTCGCCGATGATCCGGGGGTGCTTCTTGGCGATCTCCCAGAACTTGCAGGCGTCCTTGCAGAAGGTCTCGCTGCCCAGAATCAGCCGTTTGGGGTATTTCCGCAAGTCCTTCTTGTAGCGGAACAGGCCGTAGTTATAGCCCGCGATATCCATATTGGCGAAGGCGTCCCGGGTTTTCCAGTCGCAGGGGGGCAGGGTGGCCCCAGTTTTCATGAACCAGTCCCCCATGAGGCAGGCCAGGGTGTTGTAGAATTCACTGCCCACCGGCTTTTTCTTGGAATCTTTCTTGGGCTTTTCGGCCTGGGCGGCTGCCTTCTCCGCCTTGTCGTCGCTGTACACCCCCATGCCCATGGAGCTGAGGAAGTTAAAAAAGATATTGATGCCGCAGGTAACAGGCCGTGTCCCGTCCACCCCATGGAGCCAGCGGGTCATTTCCCCGGTGAGGGCGATGCCCTTGGGCTGGGCAGTCTCCGCCACCTCGTTGCCAGTGGAGTACATGATGACACAGGGATGGTTGAAGTCCTTGTCCGCCATGTCTTTCAAATCCTGCCTCCACCACTCCATGAAGTGCTCCACATAGTCGTACTTGGTCTTGTGGATGTACCAGTGGTCCACGTACTCGTCCATCATCAGCATACCCAGCCTGTCGCAGGCGTCCAGCAGCGCCTTGGAGCAGGGGTAGTGGGAGGAGCGCAGGGCGTTGTAGCCGTTCTCCTTCAAAAGCCACACCCGCCGCTCCTCCGCCTCCGGGAAGGAGCAGGCCCCCAGCAGGCCGTTGTCGTGGTGGACGCAGGCCCCCCGGAGGATCACCCGCTCCCCGTTGATGGTCAGGCCGCCCTCCCCCCAAGCCAGGGCGCGCACGCCAAAGGTTGTCTCCGTCTCGTCCCCCCCGAAGGAGGCCCGGCAACGGTACAGGTTGGGACTGTCGCAGTCCCACAGCTTCACGCCGGGGATGGCGATGGAGAACACCGCCCGCCCATCCTGGGACTGACCGCAGGCCGACGCCACAGGGGCCGCCCCGTCCGCCTCAAAAATATCCACCGACACCGGGCCTGGATGAGAGGTACGGACGCTGACCTCGATCTCCCCCGTTTTACAGTCCAGGGTGCGCACCCGCAGGCCATTCACCGGGATATGTGCCTCCCCCGCTGTCCACAGCCACGCCGGACGGTAAATCCCTGTACCGGAGTACCACCGGGAGTTGGGCTGGTCGGCGTCGCGGGCGATAACCTTGAGCTCGTTCTCCTCCCCAAACCGCAGATGGGGGGCGAGATCCACATAGAAATTGGTGTACCCGTAGGGCCGGAAGCAGACCTTCTCCCCGTTGAGCCACACCTCCCCGTTGTGGTACACCCCCTCGAACTCCAGCACCAGCGCCTGTCCCCGCCACTCCTCCGGGACGGCAAAGCGTTTTACGTACTCGTAGTCTCCGCCGGCATACCAGCCGGTGCTGTTCTCCCCGGCGCTGTCGTTGGTGCGGGGCTCGGCGCGCATGGCGTCGTGAGGCAGGGTGACGGGGAAGGGCTCCCCCGCCCGGGTCAGGGGGCGGCAGAACCAGCCCTTGTTAAAGTCCAGCTTTTTCATGTCCGTCTCTCCTTACGTTGTGTTCAGGTACGGGCGCAGATCCTCAATGACCCGCTTGGTACGGATCGCCGCACCCTCGCCGCTCAGGTGGCTGTCGATGAGGTAGAAATAGTTCCCGGCGTACAGGCTGTCCTCGATGTCCGAGATCACCGGGACGCACAAATGCTCTGTCAGATAGTTGTGAAGCTCCCGCCGGGTGGCGGGGGTGCTATCCGCCGTCAGGGAATTGCGGTTCCGGGGGGTGTAGGTGAAGTACACCGCAATCCCCCCATCGAGAAACCGGCGGTACACGTCATTTAGCGCCTCCACTCGCCCCGGGGTAATATTGGCCGTGGTGTAGTCCGCAATGTTGTGGCGCAGGCACACATCCCGCTCCCCGTTGGGCCGGGGCAGGGTGAGGTCGCCGTATTGGTTGTAGGTGGCGAAGGCGTAACGGTTGCCGTCATCGTCATAGGAGGCAGGGCTCTCCCCGTAATTGCGCCCCGCCATCCCCCGGCGGGCAGCCAGGTACTCCCCCAGGCTGTCCAGCACCCCGGAATAGTTCCGAAGATCCAGCAGAGCCGCGGCGTCGTAGTTGGACTCCATCATAGCCCAGAAGGGGGCGTCCAGGCGGCTGGAGGCGCAGAACTGTTCCTCCGCCGCGTCGAACTCCGGGGCGGACAGCAGCACGTCCCCCTCCTCCATCAGCCCCCGGATCAGCTCCAACTGGGGCAGGGCGTTGGTGTAGGCGTACACCCCCATATTGGCGGGCACATAGTCCGGGAAGGCGGCGGCCAGGGCCGGGCTGTCATAGCCGTACCGCCCCGACGAGCCGGAGGCCAGCACCAGCTTTTTCCGGCCCTTCAAGGACAGCAGCCAGTCGTATTTGTCGGAGAAGGTGTCAAAGTAGCTGCCGCTGTATACGGGGCTGGTGGCGGCGTTGACGTGGAGGGTTTTCAACCCCCGGCAGTCCTGGAAGCTCTCATCAGAAACTTCCCGCAGGGTGTCGAACAGAGTGATCTCCCTCACCGCACAGCCATGAAAGGCTCCGCCCTCCACCGTGTACAGCGTGTGGGGGAGTATCAGCTCTTCAAACGCCCCGTCCCGGAAGGCCCCGGCACAGATACCCCGCACAGGGGAACCACCCAGCTCCTCCGGCACCACGCACCTGGGGGCCGCGCCGGAATACCCGGTGATCCACGCCTGTCCCTCCCGGAACTCATAAGAGAACGACCCTTCGGGGGACACTTTGGCCCACTGGGCGTAGAGCGCCAGCCCGTCCCGGCGCTCCGTCCGGCTCCCCAGGCCGATTCGCTCCCCGCTGCCGTCGGGGGCAGTGTTCCAGCCGGTGAGGACATAGCCTTCCCGCCGGAAATAGCCCGTCCCCTGGGCGGTGTTTACCCGCAGATGGGCGTTGTCTACGGGCAGGGCAATAGCGTCCCCCTCCCAGGCCCTCAGCGTGCCGCCGTTCCCCTCGTAGCGGATGGACGGTCCGGACACAGCGGGCGGGGCGGAGGGCGCAGCGCTTGGCTCAGGGAGCTGGGCCGTCTGGCTGTCCTCCCGGAGGCGGGAGGCGTGCGCCGCCCAGAAGTAGTTGGTGGCGTAGGCGCTCAGCCGCCCCGGGGGGACGTACACCAGGGCGTCCGTCCCCTTCAGCAGTCCCGGCCCCACGGCGCACTTTTCAGGGTCCGCCTGGGCCAGCACCAGCCGCTCCAGGGCCGCGCAGCCCTCAAAGGAACCGTCCTCCAGCCCCCGGAGATTGCCTTGTACCACGATCTCCCGGACGCGGGCGTTCCCGGCGAACACAGCCGGGGCCAGACTGACCACGGGCATACCGCCATGGCTTACAGGCAGGGTGAGGCTTTCCCGCCCCGCGCCCTCCGTCGTCAGGCCGATCAGCCGCAGGCCGTCTCCGGCGTCCTCATAGAGGAAGCAGCCCCCATCCCGGTTGTCGCCCTCCGTGAGCCCCGCCCCCGCCAGGGGCGGCAGCTCCGGCAGGGGGATGGACACCGGGCCCGGTATATCCAGCGCAGCTTTCAGCTCCCCAGCCAGGATGGCGGTGTTCGCCACCGCGCCGGAGGCGTTCAGGTGGAAATTGGTGTCGAAGAACCAGCCCGCGTCCAGCACAGCCTGGGCCGGGTCACCCAGCACAGGGCAGTCCAGACGTTCCCGGAGGACATTTGCGTACCCATCCAGCCGGGAAAGTCCCCCGTCCGGGATGGCGGCGGCGTTCATGGGGCAGAAGCGGTAGCAGAGGGTCACGCCGTGTTCCCCGCACCAGCGGGCAAAGCCGTTCACCGCCGCGAAAAAGTCCTCGCTGGGCAGGGCCGGGTCAAAGGAGATGGGCATATTGGGGTCGAAGCCCCCGGCCATCACGTTTTGCTCCCGGCCGGGACAGTCCATGTCCCCATAGTGGTTGAAGGACGAGCGGGCGTAGACACCCTCCCCCGCCGGGGCGGAACCGTCCCGGCACAGGCGGGCCTTGTCTCCGGCGAAGGCGGGGAACGCCCCCGCCATGGGCCCCCAGCGCCGGCCGTCCAGGGCGGACAGCAGCTCCGGCCTGCCATCGGCGGCCTGCCACATGGAGGGAGCATGAAAAAAGTCGGACAGGGTCTGGGCGCTCTGCTCCGGAGAAAAGATCACGATGTCTCCCGACCGCAGCAGAGGCCTGATCAGCTCCAGAGTGACGGTGGTGCCCAGCCCGGCGTACAGGCCGAAGTTTACCACCGAATACCCCGGCAGCTCCTGTTCCAGCAGGTCGCAGCGCACCCCGAAGGCCGCGCCGCTCCCCCCGGCGATCACAATCCGGGGGCTGGGAGCGGCGGCCAAGGCGTCCCACTTGTCCTGGAGACCCGCCAGGTAGGCTTGATCGTACTGGGCGGGCAGGGCGAAGGCGAACCCGCACAGCGTGGCGGGCACAGCCAGGATTACCAGCAGGCACGCCGCCAGCCGGCACAGCTTGGAGCGCACCGCCCCCCGCCCCCTTTCCTCAGAATTGGAAGTAGATGAACGTACCTGCCCCGCCGCTGTCCAGCCGAATCAGCCAGGACACCGCCACGGCCAGGAAGAAGTAAACCAGGGCCATGTCCTGGGGCCGCTGCTTCCCCCAGCCCAGCCGGTCCAGGTTGGGGAGCAGCGCCAGGGTGAGGGCCAGCCGGATTCCGTCCATCGCGGTCAGCCCCAGGCAGGCCAGTCCCGCCGGGATATCCCAGGGGGAGAACAGCCGCCCCAAAAGCAGGGCCGCGTGGCCCAGGCTGTCCGCCCGGAAGAAAATCCAGCAAAAGGACACGGCGGTGAAGGTGAGGACAAGCTCCAAGCCCTTTCCGGCATTGGATTGGGCGGGGCCGATCCCTGCCCGGCGGGCCAGCAGCTCCCCGGCGAACAGCGCCCCGTGGCTCAGCCCCCACATAACGAAGCTCCACTCCGCGCCGTGCCACAGGCCGCTGAGGGAAAATACCGCGAATACCGCGAAAAGCTGCCGCCCCGGCCCCTTCATACTTCCGCCCAGAGGGATGTATACGTAATCCGTGAACCAGCGGCCCAGGCTCACATGCCACCGCCGCCAGAACGCCCGGAAGCCACGGGCCAGGTAGGGCCTGTCGAAATTGCGCATCAGCCGCACCCCCAGCAGCCGCGCGCTGCCCGCGGCGATTTCGGAGTAGCCGGCGAAGTCGCAGTAGATCTGCACGGCGAACAGCAGGGTAGCCAAGAGCACGGCGCTGCCGTCCGGCTCCGGGGCGGAATAGGCCGCCGTGACAAACCTGCCGCAGAAGTCGGCCACCACCACCTTGCGGAAGAAGCCGCCCAGCAGCAGGCGCAGTCCAGCCTCCACATCCCCCCGGCCCAGGCGGCGCTCCCGCCGGAGCTGGGGCAGCAGATCCCCCGCCCGCTCGATGGGCCCCGCCACCAGTTGGGGGAAGAACGCGAGGTACAGGGTGAGATAGCCGGGGTGCCGCTCGGGCTCCAGCCGTCCCCGGTACACGTCGGCGACGTAGGAGACGGCCTGGAAGGTGTAGAAGGAGCAGCCCACCGGGAGGATGATGTCCCAGGCATCCCACGCCCCGCCCAGCAGGGCGGACACGGTGCCCGCCAGAAAGTTGAAATACTTGAGGTGCCCCAGCAGGCCGAAGCACACCGCCAGGGCCAGCCCCAGCGCCAGCCGCCGGAGGGCGGGCCGCCTCCAGTGCCCCAGAGCCAGCCCGGACAGCCACACCGCTCCCGCCTCCGCCAGCAGCAGCCCGGTGAGGGGGACGCTCCATTTGGCGTAGAACAGCAGGCTGACCAGGAGCAGCACCGCCCACCGGCCCCGGTGGGGGCAAAGCCAATGCAACAGGACGGCGGCGGGGAGGAACAGCAAATAGGTCCCGGAGTCAAAGCTCATGGCCCACCCTCCCCCCGCCGGGGGGCGGCGGAGATCAGCAGCAGCGCCAGCGTGATAACCAGCACCCCGTCCAGCCCCGCGCCGTCCACCAGGGCGCACACCGTCCCCCCGCCCCACAGCAGCCCGCCCAGGAAGGATAGGACGTACCCGCGCCGTGCCGCGCCCCAGGCCGTCAGCACCGCCGCGCTGAGATACAGTACCAGCGCCAGGGGGGATTGCAGAAGCTCCATGGCCTGCCCTCCGTTTTGTGTCGGTTATTGCGCCTGCTTCCGGCGCTCCTGGATGGTCTTCTGCTCCTCGGGGAGGTTCTTCTCCACCGTCCACAGCAGCATCAGCGCCGCGCACACGGCATAGGCCACAGTCTCAATCCAGATGTAGCTGATCCCGATGGTGGACTGCACCGCCGCGCTCTGGGTAATCAGCGCGTCGGCGGCGGGATCCCCCGAGGGGGCCGCATAGCCCGCGCCGCCCAGCATAGCCATAAAGATGGCATTGCAGACGGGTGTGGCCGCTACCATGACGGAGCTGTAGATGGACATGGTGAGCCCATCGGTGCGGATGCCGCTCTTAAATTCGATGTGGTCGATGACGTCGGCCAGCATAGCCAGGATCAGGTAGGCGGCGGGGGCGGAGCCCAGGCACTTCAGCGCCACGCCGATGGCCACGGGCACGATGTTCCCATTGCCCAGCCCGGCGATAATGCCGCCCGCCACGCCCACGATCATGCCCGTCATGGTAACCAGCCGCTTGCTGAACTTATTGGCCAGGGGCACCACCACCACGGCGGCCAGGGCCATGGGGATGGCCCCCAGCACCGCCAGAATGGTCTGGGCAAGGCCCCAGTTGATGGTTCCCGAGGCGCCGATGACCCACTGGCAGAAGTAGCTCATGGAACCGTTTTTCATGGCGCCGCTGCACTGGAAGGCCATATAAAACAGGATGGCGATCCACCACCACCGCTCGCTGGTGACGGCTTTGAGCTGCGCCCCCATGGAGGCAGTCTTGGCCCGGGCGGCGCCGGCCTGCCCCATCGTCTCCTCGGTGACACGCTCCCGGGTGAAACGGAACTGGAAATAAATTGTCAGGGCGGAGAAGACGGCCACACCCAGCATCACCAGGAACCACATATTCTGGTCTTCCTTCATCACGTTGGACACCAGCACCGGGAAGATCATGGAACCCACGCCCATGACGCCCAGGCCCGCCACATTGGTGAAGGAGGCCAGCACCCCCCTCTGCTGGCTGTTCCGGGTGGAGACAGGCACCAGGGTGGAGTTGGCGGTGTTGTAGATGGGGTAGGCCACCGCGTAATAGAGGTTATAGGCGATGGCGATCCACACCATTTTCGCCGCCCCCTCAAAGGGGACGATGAACATCAGCACGCTGGACACGCTCAGGGTGAGGGCGGACAGAAGGATCCAGGGCCGGGCCTTGCCCGCCAGGGCCTTTGTCCGCTCAATAAGCTGGCCCACGATGAGGTTGGCCGCCACGATCAGCAGGGTGGACACAAGCTGGAGGACGGACAGGAAGCCGGTGTCCAGCCGAAGTACGTCGGTGAGGTATTTGTTAAGGAAGCTGGTGAAGATGCCGGAGGACAGCAGCGCCCCGAAGGGGCCGATGAAGTAGCCCAGCAGCATCTCCGGCAGCTTCACGTCCGGGGATTTGACCAACGAACCGGTCAGCGGGGTGCTCCAGAAGTCATTTCCTTTGGTCTTGCTCATAAGCCTGGTCGTCCTTTCTTGGGTTTCGGGCACTCGAATAGCATACCCCACCGGGGGGGCGGGGCGCAAGCCCCTTTTCTCGAAAAGAGGCGGCCGGGAGAACGCCGAACTGTTCCCCCGGCCGCCGGCGTTATGCAATTACTTTTCCTTCTTCCGCAGGCCGCAGAAGGCGCCCACCATGCCGATCACCATGGCCGCGGCAAGGCACACCATGTTGGCGATGGTGCCGGTGGCGGAGGCCAGGTTGGCGGGGGTCTGCACCTCCTTGATCACGTCCGCGTTGGAGAAGTAGATGAAGCCCAAGCCCTCGGCGCGGGCGGCCACCAGATTGGCCAGACACAGGGTCAGCAGCACCGGGGCCGCGATCTGGAGCGCCCCCTGCACCAGTTCCACCAAAGAGGCGGCGGAACCGGACGGCTTTATCTGGCCCAGCGCCACGGCGGCGGCGAGCGCGGCCACGGCCAGCACACAGAATACGGTCAGATTGGACACAGCGGCGTTCTGGAAATAGCCCGCGCTGCCGATGTTCACGGTGTAGACGATGACAGATACCAGGGCCATCACGGCGGCCGCCAGGGTGATCCATGCGCCTACGGAGAATTTCTTGATGACGTTCATGGTCAGACCTCCTTCTTCTTGTCAGGGATCACAGTGAGAATCACCCAGGCCGCGGCAGTGACGGCACACAATGCGCCGCTGATGTACTTGGCGTTGCGCAGGGCCACGTCCCACCAGGTATCCACCCGCTCGGTAGACACATTCATGATGGCGCTGTTGGCGAAGGTGTAGAGCTGGTACTTCAGGTTCTGCCGGGCCTGTTCCACCAGGGCGGAGTCGTTGGCTACGGTTTTCGGAGAGATATACGCCCAGGTAGCGTCCACGCCGCCCTCGCCCAAGGTGATGTGGTTGTCGTCGCCGCCGAAGTCGGCCACCTGGGTGATGCCCGCCATGACCATGGACTCGGCGTTAAAGTAATACTTGTTGTTCATCATGTCGGTGGAGATGAGCCCCGTGTAGGCCCACTCGTCCCGCAGAATCTTCTGGAGCATCCCCACATGGTGGGAGGCGTTGGTGGCGCCGATGCGGTTGAAGGCGATCATGACGGCCATGCCGTCTGCGTCCTCCAGACCGCCCTGGAAGCAGCGCAGATCCGTCTCACGGAACTTTTGCTCGTTCATGTAGGCGGAGACGCCGCCCCGGTTATGCTCCTGGTCGTTGAAACCCATGTGCTTGGGGCCGTTGAGTATGCCCATATCGGCGCAGCCTTGGAGGATGCCGCAGCCCATCCGGTTGCTCAGCATGGGGTCCTCGGAGATATATTCGTAGTTGCGGCCGTTGTAGGGGGTGCGGCGCTGGGTCAGGCCGGTGCCCCATAGGTGGTAGCGCTGGAGCCACAGGCCGGAATTGCCCTCCACCCGGCCCCACTCGTAAGCCAGCTCCGGGTTGAAGGAGGAGGCCAGCAGGGTCTGGGAGTGGACGTTGAAGCGGTAGCCCGTCTCCTCATGGGTGGCGGTAAAGCCGCTGACGCCTTCATTCTGGATGACGATGGGGTTTTCCACATTGGTCAGCACGTCGGACCGGCTGCCGCCGTGGATGACCGCGCCCACCGCCTCATCGATGGTGATGGAGGAGACCAGAGTGTCCCAGAAGGAGTCGGCGACGTTCTCCAACTGCTCATACTGGATGTTGGTGGTGTCAAAGCGCACGCCCTTGTCGCCGCCCTCGGTGGCGGGGCTGTTATTCTGGATGGTGTAGGTTTCGCCCCGCAGCTCGGCGATCCACTCGTCCTTTTTCGGGCTGTCCGCCAGCTTAATCTCCACATCGGTGTTGTAGTTGATGGGGTAGGTGCCCTCCCAGTCATGACGGGAGAGGTAGGTGACGGTGTTTGTACCGGTCCAGTAGTTCAGGTCGGCGGTCTCGGCCACATTGGTCACTTTGGTGCCGTTTTCCACGGAGAAGGTGTCGGTATCCAGGGTGCCTACGTTCCAGGTCACCACCGCGCCATCGGCCTCGGCGTCCATGCCGTCGGCGGCAGTCTTGCCCTGGTGGGCCAGGAAGTTGTTCACGGCGGCGTGAGCGCCGGGGGCAGCGGTAAACAGGTAGTCGCCGGCGTCCAGAATGTAGGTCTTGGCGTTGGTATAGTCGTAGCTGGCCAGGTACTTGGAGGGGACGGTAATGGTCACGTCCACGCTGCCCCCCGCCTTCACCTGGGCCTTGGCGGAGTTGAGGAACATGACGGCGGACTTCTCCACGTTGTTCTGCTTATCGTAGTCGGTGTAGGGCTGCTGGACGTAGAGCTGGGCCAGGAAGTAGCCGTCCTGACTGCTGTTGTTCTTCAGCTCCACCACGGCGGTGACGTTTCCATCGGGGGTCTTGTCTACGTCCACGCTCTTGAGGGTCTGGGTGTAGTCCAGGTAGGACAGACCGTGGCCAAAGGTATAGAGCACCTCCTTGCCATAATTCCAAGCGCTGTCCTGAGTGGCGCCCTTGCCGGAGCTGGCTTTAGAGCCGGGATTCATGACGGAATCGTAGTAGCGGGTCTCAAAATACTTATAGCCCACATAGATGCCCTCGGCCTCCACGATGAAGTGGCCGCCGTTGTAGGTGTCGCTGCCGCCGAAGGAGCCGGCGGTCTCGTTGCCGATCTCTACGCCGGGGTAGCGGGGATCGTCCTTGCGGCCCACAATCTCGTAGTCAGCGTAGTAACCGCCGCCGAAGTTCATCACGGCGGGGATGGAGGCGTTGTCGGCCACGTAGGTGTCGGGCAGAGCGCCGGTGGCGTTCACCTGGCCAGTGAGCACCTTGACGATGCCGGTACACTGGTAGTCGTTGATCACGCCGATGTAGGCGATGCCGTCCACCTCATGGGCGCCGCCCTTGGCAATGTCTTTGAGTACCATGGTGTTGCCGGAGTTGATGAGGACAACGACCTTGGAGCAGGTTTCCTTAGCGGCATCGATGACGGCCAGCTCGTCGTCGGACAGGGCCAGGGGATCCTTGCCGGTGGCGTTGCCCTCAAAGTCCAGGGCGGAACCGGGAGCGTAGGTGTTGCCCTCGCCGGCGCCCCGGGCAAAGACGCAAATGCCGGTGGTATTGGCCTTGTCAATGGAGGACTTCCAGTCGTCGGGAGCGCCCATCTCGCCGAATTTCTCCGGGGGGACCTCCACGATCTGGTACTCCGCCATGTCGCCGGGGGCGGCCACGTAGATATTGTCATAGGCCACCTGGGTCTCCAGCTCGCCGGTCCAGCGGTTGGGGACCTCCTCGGTGTGCTTGTTCAGCACCTTCTCCAGATAGAAGTCCCGGACGGTTTCATTGACCTTAATCCCCGCGTCGGTAAGGGCCTGGAGCAGGTCCACCGCGTCCTCATTGCCCGCCTTCAGATCGCCGGCAGTGTAGGGGTAGGGGGCGTAGGCTGCCAGCCCGAACAGGGCCACGGAGCCACCGTCCGCCAGGGGGAGCGCCCCGTTGTCATTCTTCATGATGACGGTGCCCTCCTCGCCCTCTTTAATAGCCAGGGCCTTGGCGGCGGCCATCATGTCGTCGATGGTGGCGTAGTCGCTCTTGAAGCGGGCCGAATCGGGGTCGGTGTTGGTGACGTAGCTCTGGGTGCGCAGGGCGTCGTCGATCCGGGTGCGGAAGGTGTCCGCCACGCCGGCGCCCACCATGGTCAGCACCAGTACGCAAGCCATGATGGCCGCGATGCCCCGCATAACAGGCGCGAAACTTTTTGCTCTCATCATTATTCCTCCCTATTTTTTCATGCTGCCGGGGCCGGAACCCCGCCCGCCCGGCGCGCTGCGTCAGGCGGAAAGTGAGGCTAGTATAGCACACCCGGCGGTCAAAAACCATTTTTCACGTAAACGGTAGGTTTGGAACCGTATTCGGTAAAACGCCCTTACACGGCGTATTGGCCCACCTGGTTTTGTGCAAATTAGATATTGAAATTTTTGTCATTTGGAAAATCTCACAGAAACTATTCCAATTTTCCCCGCAATCTGGTATACTATCTTCGCATGGCCCATTTCAGCACGGCAAATTCGCGGGAGGTGTCAGTCTATGGTGCGGATCGCGCTGGTAGAGGACAACGCCAATTACCGGCAGGAGTTGACCGGGTATCTGAACCGCTTTTCGCAGGAGTGCGGGGAACATTTTGCCATCTCCACCTTCTCTGACGGCGCCGAGGTGGTGGAGGGCTATACAGCTGACTTTGACATTATCCTCATGGATATCGCCATGGCATACATGGATGGGATGAGTGCCGCCGAGGCCATCCGCCGGGTGGACGATGAGGTGGTAATCATCTTCCTCACCAATATGCCCCAATACGCCATGAAGGGTTATTCCGTGGGGGCGCTGGACTATATCCTCAAGCCGGTGTCCTACTTCGCCTTCTCCCAGCGCATCCAGCGGGCGCTAAGCCGGAGAAAAAAGCGGGCCGAAAAGTACATCTCCATCCCCTTCAAGGGAGGAATGCGGAAGCTGGCTGTGTCCCAGATCGCCTATGTGGAGGTACAGGATCACGACCTCACCTACCACGCCGGAGGGGAGGCCCTGTCCGCCAAAGGCACCCTGTCCGAGGCGGAGGCCCTGCTGGGCTCCGATTCCTTTTTCCGCTGCAATAAATGCTACCTGGTCAACCTGGAGTATGTGGATCGGGTGGATAACAACAGCGTACTCATCGGCGAGGAGCATATTCAGGTGAGCCGGGCCAGGAAGAAGGCGCTGCTGGACGCGCTGAACAACTATATCAACGAGGTGAGCAAGTGATGCCCGACCTGTCCCATACGCCGGGCATTTACTACGCCCTGGCCTACTGGCTCAGTTGCGCCTTCTACATCGCCCAGCTTCCCCGGCGGCTGGACGGCTGGCGGCTGGCGGCGGTACAGGGGGGCTTTCTGGTTGCTATCGCCGGGTTTATGGTTCTCACCGACGGCGTGCCCATGGGCTGGTTCCTCCCGTGCATGAGCGTCACGGTCACCCTCATCCTGCTGGACATCAAGCTGTGCTGCGGGCTGGATTGGCTGAGAACCGGCTATCTCTGTGTGCGGGCCTTCATCCTGGGGGAGTTCGCCGCCGCCCTGGAGTGGCAGATGTTCTATTACGGCCTGACGGCGCTGGGGCTGCCCCTGCGGATGTGGGTCAACCTGCTGTTCCTTATCCTGTCCCACGGGGCGGTGTTCGGGCTGATGTACCTGCTGGAGCGGAAGCACCGCTCCGG
Source organism: uncultured Oscillospiraceae bacterium (assembly GCA_910579155.1). The sequence continues at coordinate 18,137 of CAJTTS010000001.1, forward strand.
CCTCCTCCTGGATCTGACCTGGCGGGAGTTCGCCAGCGCGGTGGTGCTGGGCCTGATGGTGTTCGCGGCCAGCAACCTGAGCTATGTCTCCCAGAACACCCCGTTCAGCAGCCGGTTCACCTCCGAGATCTTCATCATCCGCACCCTGGTGGATCTGGGGGGCGTGGCTATCCTCCACGCCTACCACGTCCAGCTCCAGGCCCTCAACACCCGGCTGGAGATGGCCGGCTTGCAGAACCTGCTCCAGTTGCAATATAGCAACTACCGTATTTCCGAGGACAGCATGGCCCTGGTGAACCAGAAGTATCACGACCTGAAGCACCACATCCAGCTTCTGCGCGCCGAGGCCACCTCCAGGGAGAAGCTGGAATACCTGGATCAGATGGAGCAGGAAATCCGCTCCTACGAGGCCCAGAACAAAACGGGAAGCCGGGTGCTGGACGTCATCCTCACCGCCAAGAGCCTCCAGTGCCAGCGGGATGGGATTACCCTCACCTGCGTGGCGGACGGGCAGACGCTGGACTTCATGCACCCCATGGATCTCAGCGCCCTGTTCGGCAACGCCTTGGACAACGCCATGGAGGGCGTGAAGAAGCTGTCCGACCCGGACAAGCGGCTGATCCACCTCTCCGTGGCCCGGCAGAAGGGGTTTTTGCGCATCCGGGTGGAGAACTGTTACGAGGGAGATCTCAACCTGAAATCAGGAATGCCCGCCTCCACCAAGCAGGACAAGCGGTATCACGGCTTCGGCCTGAAAAGCATCCAGGCCATCGCGGCAAAATACGGCGGCTCCATGACCATCGGCTCCAAGGACGGGTGGTTTGAGCTGCGGATTCTGTTCCCCCTCCCGGAGGGAGAAAACAAGGAGGCGCCCCATGGCGATCACGAACAAAATTGAGAACTTCCACATGGAGGTCAACCAGCCGTTTCTGGACAAGGCGGAGGCGTTGGCCCCCGCCCTCATCACAACGGAGATCAGGCCCGCGGGGGTGGTGGAGATCGTCCCCCGCGGGCAGGACTATGCCGCCCGGCAGGTGGGACGAGGATTTGAACAGTCCCGGCCCCTGGGCCGGGGGGACAGCGTTTGTCTGGACTTCGGGGATCATTGGGTGGGGTACGTATCTTTCACCCTCGCCCCCGTGGGCAGCCCACAGGACGCCCCCGCCTGCCTCCGCCTGCGGTTCGGCGAGATCCCCTATGAGCTCACCGTGGGGCTGGCGGACTACCAGGGGGAGATCAGCTCCTCCTGGATCCAGGAAGAGCTGATCCATGTGGATGTGCTCCCTGCCCGGGTGCGCCTGCCCCGGCGGTATGCCTTCCGCTATCTGGAGCTGGCCGTGATGGACACGTCCCCCAAATACCAGGTGATAGTCAGCGACGTGGTGTGCGCCGCCGTCACCTCCGCTGACCGGGGGAAGCTCCTTCCGCTGGCCACCAATGACCCGGAGCTGGCCGCCCTGGATCGCGTCTCCCTCAAGACCATGGAGGACTGTATGCAGTCCGTGTTTGAGGACGGCCCCAAGCGGGACCGCCGGCTGTGGCTGGGGGATCTGCGCCTCCAGGCCCAGACCAGCTACGTGACCTTCCAAAATAACGATCTGGTGAAGCGGTGCCTGTACCTGTTCGCCGCCCTGACCCAGAATGAGGGGAGGGTGGGCGCCTGCCTGTTTCTGGAGCCCCGGCCTCAGGTGGACGACACCGCCCTGTTTGACTACGCCCTGTTTTTTGTCTCCACCCTCCACGACTACTACGAGGCCACCGGCGACCGGGAGACGCTGGAGGAGCTGTTCCCCACGGCGGAGCGGCAGCTTGAGCTGGCTCTGCGGGAGCTGGACAGCCGGGGAATCGTAACGGACAAGGAAACCTGGTGGTGCTTCCTGGACTGGGGGGAGGGGCTGAACAAGCAGGCCGGGGCCCAGGCTATCCTGATCTACACCCTGAAGCAGGGCGCGGCCATGGCGGAGTGGCTGGGGGACGGCGAGAAGGCGGCGGGCTATGGGAGTACCGCCGGACGGCTCTCCCAGGCCGCCCTGGACGTTCTGTGGGATGGGGAACAGGGCTTTTTCACCAGCGGGGCCCGGCGGCAGGTGTCCTGGGCGTCCCAGGTGTGGTTCGCGCTGGCCAAGGTACTGGCCCCGGAGGAAAACGCCCGCCTGCTGGAGCGGCTCTTGGCCCGGAACCCCGGCATACCGTTGGTAACGCCCTACGCCTGCCACTATTTGATCGAGGCGTTGATGGAGAACGGCCTCACAGGCCAGGCAGTGTCCGCCATGAAGGGCTACTGGGGCGGGATGCTCCGAGAGGGGGCGGACACCTTCTGGGAGCTGTATGATCCCGGCGATCCCTTTGCCTCCCCCTATGGCTGCCGGGCAATCAACAGCTTCTGCCACGCCTGGAGCAGTACACCGGCCTACTTCATCCGAAAATATTTGAATCCATAATCTTACAACGGTCGGCTTGCGTCTGCAAACCGACCGTTTGCGCATAACGCCTTGAACACGCGCCGCCTCCGTGTTATTATTTGTGCAATCAGACAACAATATAGGAGGAGTTTTCATGCAAGCTACGCAGGCGCTCAACCCCTATCTGCCCAGTTGGGAGTATGTCCCGGACGCGGAGCCCCATATCGTGGACGGGCGGGTATATATCTACGGCTCCCACGACCTGTTCAACGGGCTGAACTTCTGCCTGGGGGACTATGTGTGCTGGTCCGCCCCGGTGGACGACCTGGGAAACTGGACCTATCACGGCTGTATCTACCGGCGGGAGCAGGACCCCGCCGCCCCCAGGTTCCGGCTCACCAACGGCCTGGCCGCGCCGGACATGGTGCAGGGCCCCGATGGGCGGTACTACCTCTATTACTTCATGGGCGGCACCAAGATGATCTCGGTGGCGGTGTGCGGAGAGCCAGCGGGGAAGTACGAGTTTTACGGCTATGTGAAGTACCAGGACGGCACCCCCATCGGCAAGCGGAACGAGCCCTTCCAGTTTGACCCGGGCTGCCTGATGGACGAGGACGGGCGGCTGTACCTGTACACCGGCTTTGCCTTTGGCGGCAACCCCATTTTGCTGGACGGGTCCAAGCCCACCACCGAGGGGCCTATGTGGTTTGAGCTGGACCCCCGCGATATGCTGACGGTGATCTCCGGGGACGAGGTGCGGTATCTGGGCGTGCCCACCGGGGAGAAGGCCAAGGGCACCGCTTATGAGGGCCAGCCCTTTGGCGAGGCCAGCTCCATGCGGAAGTTCAGAGGGAAATATTATTTTATTTATTCCTCCCTGAACAGCCATAACCTGTGCTGGGCGGTGAGTGACAAGCCCACGGGCGGGTTTGAATTTGGGGGCGTGCTGGTGAGCTGCGGCGATATCGGCCTGCCCGGGGTGCCTGACCCGGAACACGCCCGTATGTGTACCGGGAATACCCATGGCAGCGTGATTGAGATCGGCGGGGACTGTTATGTGTTCTACCACCGGCATTCCAACCGGAAGCAGTCCTCCCGGCAGGCCTGCGCCGAGCGCATCCGGTTTGAGGACGGGAAGTTCTATCAGGCGGAAATGACCTCCTGCGGGCTAAACGGGGGGCCGCTGCGGGGCGAGGGCCATTATCCCGCCTACGCCGCCTGCAATGTCTACGGCAGGAACGGCACTCGGTTCCTGTCCATGGTGAAGCACCGCAAAGGGACCGACCCCTTCCTCACCCAAAAGGGGGGCGACCGGGAGGAGGGGCCGGACCAGTATATTTCCAACTTCTGCACCGGCTGCACGGTGGGCTTCAAGTATTTCGATCTGCGGAACACCAGGGAGATCACCGTCAACCTCCAGGGCTACGGGAACGGCTGCGCCGTCACGGTCCGGACAGAGGAACACGGGGAGGTTCTTTGCCGCATCCCGGTGGAGACTTGCACTTCCCGGAAGGGCTTTACCGGAAAGCTTCCGGAGGGCCTGGGGGAAAAGGAGGCCCTGTACTTTAGCGTAGAGGGCAGGGGCGGCACCTTTGATTTTGTGTCCTTTGATCTGCGCTGACAGAAAGGAGGCTTTGCGGATGGGTTATTATTTGGCGGTTGACATCGGCGCGTCATCGGGCCGACACATCGTTGGTTGCCTTGAGGGCGGCGCAATCCAAACAAAAGAGGTCTACCGCTTCCCCAACGGGGTGACGGAGGCGGACGGCCATCTTGTTTGGGATATGAACGCGCTGCTGGCCCACGTCAGGGCGGGGATCGACCAGGCGCTGGAGGAATTTGGTGGGCTGGACAGCTTCTCCATCGACACCTGGGGGTGCGACTACGTGCTCCTCCGGGGAAACGAGGAGGTTTGGCCCTGCTATGCCTACCGGGACAGCAGGACGGAAACGGTGATTCCGGCTGTCCACAAAAAGTTGCCCTTTGAGGCGCTGTACGCCCACACCGGCTGCCAGTTCCAGCCCTTCAACACCATTTACCAGCTCTGCGACGATTTGCGAGCGGGACGGCTGGAGGGCGTGACGGACTTCCTCATGATACCCGAGTATCTGCTGTGGAAGCTCACCGGGGTGAAGGCCAAGGAATACACCAACGCCACCACCACCGGGCTGGTGAGCGCCCAAACCGGGGAATTTGATTTGGAGCTTGCTGAAAAATTGGGCCTGCCCGCTCGCCTGTTCCCCAAGCTCCAACAGCCGGGGACGGCTGTTGGAGAGTACAAGGGCATCCCCGCCGTGCTGTGCGCCACCCACGACACCGCTTCCGCCGTGGAAGGTCTCCCCATGGACGGGGAGCAGCTCTATATCTCCTCCGGGACGTGGTCACTTCTGGGCGTGAAAACCCCCAAGCCCTTGACGGACGTGAAAAGCATGGCCGCAAACTACTCCAACGAAGGCGGCGTGGGCTACAACCGCTACCAGAAGAACATCATGGGTATGTGGATCGTAAACCGCCTGCGTAGCGAGCTGTGTCCGAACAAGCCCTTCCCGGACATTGTGGCGGAGGCGGAAGCCAGCGCCTTTGACGGCACGGTGGACGCCAACGCCCCGGCGTTCCTGGCCCCGGACAGCATGAAAGCGGCCTTTGACGCTTCGCTGGCGGTCAAGCCGGAGCGCGTGGGGGATTATTTCCGCTGCGCCTACCGCTCCCTGGCCCTGAGCTATCGGGACGCCATCCGGGAGCTGGAGGCCAACACGGGCCGCATCTATGAGAAGCTCTACATCGTGGGCGGCGGGGCGAAGAACCAGTTTTTGAACCGGCTCACCCAGGAAGCCACAGGCAAACAGGTGGTGGCCCTGCCCATCGAGGCCACGGCGTTAGGAAACCTGAAAATTCAAATGGAGCAATAATATTGATACTCCCGCCCCGGAAGGGGCGGGAGTACGGAAAGGGGTTATTTCATGCTGATCGAAACCAAAGCCCGGGTGGGCGTGTTCGCCATCGCGCTGGGGGCCTACCTGCCCCAGTTCCCGTCCCTGGTGCCGGAGTTTGAGGGCCAGTACAACCACTTCAAGAAGACCCTGCCGGACACGGTGGAGCTCATCGACGGCGGCATCGTCACCACCAAGGAGCTGGCCCAGGAAGCGGGGGACAAGTTCCGCGCCGCCGACGTGGACCTGGTGATCCTCCAACTGCTGACCTACGCCACCTCCTACAATATGCTCCCCGCTGTCCGGGACCTGGACGTGCCCGTGGTGCTGGTGAACCTGCAAAAGAAAAAGGCCCCGGACTACGCCAACACCGACACCGCCACCTGGCTGGGCCAGCTCTACGCCTGCGGCGCAGTGGGCGAGATGGTGGCCGACCTGGAGCGGGCGGGCAAGCGCCACGCCGTCATCACCGGGGTGGTGGAGGGGGGCGACCCCCACGCCCGGGCGGAGATTGAGGACTGGTGCCGCGCCGCCCAGGTGCGCCGCCGCTTCCGGGACGCCAACCTGGCCCAGATCGGCCGTCCCTACCCCGGCATGATGGACCTGTATATCGACGAGACCAACCTCTATCATCGGATGTGGCTGTACACCAAGCAGTTCGACTGGGAGAAGATGTGGGCCATTGCCGACGAGGTCACCGACGAGGACGCCATCCGGGCCAAGGCCCAGGACATCCTGGACACCTTCGACATCGAGGGCGGCGGCACGGTGGAAAAGGTGTGGGAGATGGCCAAGTACGTGGTGGCCTTTGAGCAATGGGTAAAGGACGAGAATATCGCCTTTATCGCCTCCCACTACGACGGCTTCGCCCAGGGCAAGGCGGGCGTGCTGGACAGTATGCTCATCCCGGCGTTCTCCATGCTCATCAAGCAGGGGGTGGCCTGCGCGGTGGAGGGGGACATCAAAGTCGCCATGTCCATGTCCATCCTGAAAACCATCGCCGGGATGGGCCAGCTCTCCGAAATGTACTCCATCGACTTCGACGAGGATATCTGCATCATCGGACACAGCGGCTCCGGCGACGCGGATATCTCCGCCCAAAAGCCCACCATGAAGATCGTCCCCGTGTTCCACGGCAAGACCGGCGGCGGGTATCTGACCCAGTTCTACCCCCATCTTGGCCCGGTGACCTACCTGGGCATCACCCAGGACCGGGACGGCCATTTCAAGTTCGTGGTGGCGGAGGGCGTCAACGAGGACGGCCCCATCTTCACCTTCGGCGACACCAATATGCGCACCCGCTTCGCCTGCGGGGCCCGGGCGTTCTGCGACAAATGGAGCGAGGCCGGGCCCACCCACCACATGGCGGCGGCGTCCGGCCGCCATATCGACACCATTTTGAAGGTGGCGAAGATCTTCAACGTGCCGGTGGATATCGTCACGCGGTAAAACGGTAAAAAGCGCGCGCCTCGCCGGGAGGCGGGGGGGCGCGGACACGATAATTTTGGAGGGAATCTGTGATGAAAGACATTCTGAACGCCCCGTTCCTGGTGGAGATGGTGCGCACCTGCACCAATATGTACGCTCACGGCTGGGACGAGCGCAACGGCGGGAATATCAGCGCCCTGCTGGACGAGGCCGACGTGTCCGAATACCTGGACGTGAACGCGGTACTCCGGGACATCCCCACCGGGTTCGAGGCCCCAGCCCTGGACGGGAAGTATTTCCTGGTCACCGGCACCGGCAAGTATTTCAAGAACGTACAGTACGACCCGGCCCGGAACCTGGGCTTGGTGAAGCTCACCGACGGCGGCAAGACCGCCCGGCTCCTGTGGGGGTTCACCGACGGGGGGAAATTCACCTCCGAGTTCCCCGCCCACATGATGAGCCACGCCGCCCGGCTGAGCGTGGAGCCGGGCAACCGCATCGTCATGCACTGCCACCCCGCCAACCTGCTGGCCATGACCTACGTCCACGACCTGGACAGCCGCGCCTTCACCCGGACGCTGTGGCAGATGTGTACCGAGTGTATCGTGGTGTTCCCCGAGGGGGTGAACGTGCTGCCCTGGATGCTGTGCGGTACCAACGAGATTGGTGAGGCCACCGCCGAGGAGATGAAAACCGCCCGGCTGGTGGTGTGGGCCCAGCACGGTATCTATGGGGCGGGCAAGGACTTGGACGAGACCTTCGGACTCATCGAGACGGCGGAAAAGGCGGCGGAGGTCTACATGAAGATTGCCCATCTGCCCCTGAAAACTACCATCACCGACGACCAGATGCACCAACTGGAGGCGCATTTCGGCGTCAAGGCCCGGGAGGGCTGGCTGGGCTGAAGCCGGGCGGGGCAGGAACCGGGAGGGATCATGGCTTGTTTTTCGCGGTGAGCTGCGTTATAATGAGGGAGATATGAAACGGATTCGGAGGTGGGCAGGATGCCGAACCGCCCAACCTTAAAAACCATCGGGCAGATCGCGGGGCTGTCCCACGTGGCGGTCTCCAAGGCGCTGCGGGACGCCCCCGACATCTCCGCCGCCACCAAGGAACGGGTCAGAAAAATCGCCGAGGAATTGGGCTACACCCCCAACGTGGCCGCCCGGAACCTCTACCTCCAGCGCGCCGGCGCCATCGGCATGGTGGTGCCGGCCATGGGGGAGAGCACGGCCTACGATCTGTTGTTCAATGTGGTCAGCGCCGCAGCCGCGGATATGGGCTACTGCGTCATGCTGGGCAGCAGCCACCGCAATCCCAGGCTGGAGGAGCGCCACTGCCGCATGATGGTGGGCAACCAGGTGGGAGCCCTCATCGTGGTGCCTTGTACCAGCGATGTGGCCCCCATCAAAGCCGCCTGCGGCCCCACCCCCGCCATTTTCATCGGCGGAAAGACCGCCCCGGAGGAGGAGTACGCCATTCTGTGCGACTACCGCCACAGCGGGGCGCTGGCGGTGGAGCATTTGACCGGGCTGGGCCATGAGGACATCGCCCTGCTGACCTATGAGCCGGAAAACCGCACCATCCTGCAAAAGGAGGAGGGCTTTGCCCAGGCCATGAGGGACCGGGGGCTGACGCCCAGGATCATCCGGACCGGTAACGCCGCCAATACGATGCAGGCCGGGATAGAGGGGGTGGAGCGGCTGCTGGAGCAGAAGGCGCTGCCCACCGCCTCCATCGTGTTTCTCCCCCTGGGGATGGCGGCGGCGAAATCCCTGGGCTATGACGAGGAAACAGGCATGGCCATGGTGATGCTGGGCACCAACGCGGGCTTCGCGGCGGGAATCTATAACCCGTTTTCCGTGGGCATCGCCCAGACCATCGCGGAGCTGCCCCTGTATTCCGGGGCGTGGCTGCGCTGGTTGCTGCTGGCGGTCCTGGTCCCTGTGACCGGCGCTTATATCGTCCGACGGGCGGGAAAGCCCGCCCTGTCCGGAGAGGCGGTGCTTTTGGCGGACGCGCTGTGCCTGTCCCGGCAATCGGCGGTGCTGGCCTTCCAGTTGGGGGACGGGCTGACCAACCTGGTTTCCCCCGTTTCCAGCACCCTGGTGAGCTGCCTGGCCATATCCGGGGTGAGTTATCCGAAATGGATCAGATATTTCCTGCCCTTGGTGGGGCTGTACCTGACGGTGGGCACGGCGTTTATGCTGCTGGCCGGGGCCGTAGGATATTGAATGAGAACAGGGGCCGCGAGGGTTGATTTCCCCCGCGGCCTTCTTTTTGTGCCGCCGTCCCTCCAAAACGATTGACAATCCCTGGCCGGAACGGTATAATGGTCATTACTTACACGAGAAAGAAAACGGCGCACCGGCCAGACCGGAAAAGGCGCGGGCCAGCAACGTGCGCAGCGCCATGGGCAACAGCTACTCTGAGATCGAGTCGGTTACCCTGGGGCTGGGGATCGCATCCATTGGGGATCAGGCATTTTCCGACTGGGCCGTGCTGAAGAGCGTCACCATTCCCGGCAGTGTGGAGTCCATCGGGAACGAGGCGTTCTGCAATTGTTGGAACCTCACCGGCCTGACTATCCCCAGCGGGGTGAAATCCATCGGAGACCTGGCGTTTTGCGGTTGCGAAAAGCTCACCAGCCTGACCATCCCCGCCGGGGTGGAGTCCATCGGGGGACAGGCGTTTGACAGTTGCTTCGGCCTGACCAGCGTAACCATCCCCGCCGGGGTCAAATCCATCGGAAACCGGGCGTTTGCCAGTTGCAGCCAAGTGACGAGCTTCACTTTTTCCGGCGAGGTGGGCCCCATCGGGGAGGACGCGTTTGCCGACTGCATCGCCCTGACCAGCGTGGTGTTTCCCGGTGGGGTGGAGTCCGTTGGGCCCGGTGCGTTCAATAATTGCAAGGAGCTGACCGGCGTCACGTTTTCCGGCAATGTGGACGCTGTGAGGGACTATGCGTTTTCCTACTGCACGGCGCTGACCAGCGTTACATTTGCCGGCGACATCGGCGACAGCGCGTTTAACGATTGCGAGGGCCTTACGCGGATCCAGATTCCCGTCGCCGTGGCCAACATCGGGCCGGGGGTGTTCCACGGTTGCGATAACCTGTCCGCCGTGTATGTCAAGAGCGTGGAGCAGATCGACAAACAGGCGTTGAACGGGTGCGAGGAGCTCAGGGACGTCTATTTCGGCGGCACGCAGGCGGAGTGGGACGCGGCGGGCGGCGCAGCGGCCCTTGCCAACGCCGGGGATCCCCGGCCGGTCCTCCATCCCGAGACTGCGGGTCTGCCCGACACGGAAGCGGGCGACCTGGAAACCCTGCTGCGGCTGATTCGGGAGGGGACCGACTCCAAGGCGGGGCGCACCGAGGTTTGGCTGGCCGGGGATATCGACCTGGGCGGCGACGCGCTGACAATCCCGGAGGATTGCAACTTGGTTCTCGACCTCCGGGGCCGCAATATTACCGCCTCCAACTCCCCGGCCATCGAGGTGCTGGGGACCTGACCGTACTGGACAGCACGGCGGGCCAAGCGCCCGTGGTGACGGGCACTGCCGTGTCCTACACTTCCGGTCGCATTATTGCCATCGGCGGGGACGGGGTGTATGTGCAGCCGGGCCGGACATTCCAACTGCTCAGCGGCACCATCGACGCGGCGGGGCGGGGTGTGGCCGTCTACGCCGACCGAAACGAGGACAGCGAGTGGTTTGAAACCACCGCCCAAATCACCGGCGGCTATGTGAAGGCGGTGGATTCCGCCGTCCTGGTGCGGGGCAACGGGGCGGCGGCAAACATCGGAGAGGCCGTTCTGGCCAGTGAGAGAGCCCCTGTGATTACCGGCGGCGAGGACGGGGCGGCAGGCGACACGTCGATTGCCCTTAACGGGGCCATGCTGATCGCCCGGGGCGCGGCCCCCGGAAGCCTCCCCTGCGGCATCTATCACCCCCAGAAGGGCAGGTTAAACATCTACAGGACCGAAATATATGCCCAGGGCGGTGTCGGCGTCCTCATGCGCGGCGGCACGCTGAGTATAAATAGCGACCCGACGAAATTTTACACCGGCGGCTCGGGGCAAGGCGTCATCGGAAGTCCGGCGCAGGTGCTGCCTGCCGGACAGCCCATCGTCATGGATCAGGCCAGCAAGCTCTATGATTGCGATAGGACCACCGTCTATTTGAGCAAGCTGCTGAGCAATCCGACGGAGTTCAGGCCCACGGCATATCCCGCCGATGGGTTTGGCCTGAGCACAGTGATTTCCAGCAACGGCGGCGAGAAATATTCCTTCGGGCGCTTCTGCACCGTCACCTTTGACCCCAACGGCGGAGAAGGCGGCGGGACGCGGACCACCAACGCCAACGGGGAGGCGGAATGGCCGGACGACCCCGTGCGGGAAGGGCGTGTCTTTCGGGGATGGAGCACCGGAAGAAGCGACCTTGCCGGCATCATCGGCCAGCCCTACCGATTTACAAAGGACACCAAGCTCTACGCCCAGTGGATTCCCGAGGGCGCCTATGTGGTTACCTTCCTCAGTGCGGCCAACGGCTCCGTCCACGCGGTCTCGGTTACCGGACTGGACGGGGTGCTGGTGGACTGGCCGACCTCCGCCCTCTACGGCTACGAGGGCAAGGTGTTCATGGGCTGGTCCGCCGACCCGGACTGGGAGGAGTACCCGTTTGACCGGTCGTTCACCAAGGACACCACCCTCTATGCGCGCTGGGGCAACCCGGTCAGGCCCCATACCATCACCTTCGATTACAACGACGGCAGCGGCAATACCACCACAATGCAAACAGACTTAAACGGGCTGTTGCCTGGCCGACCCACGCCCACACGGGACGGGTATGTCTTCAAGGGCTGGAGCTGGTCCAGCAGCTACGACATCTTCCCGCGGAGCGACTTCGCTTTTTATGAAGACACCCGCTTCTATGCCCGGTGGATTCCCAATGACGGCTATATTATCACCTTCCACCCGAATAACGGCGGCGCGGACGAGACCAGGAGGACCCTTGCCACCGGGGTGGTGACCGATTGGCCCGATGAGCCGAAGCTGGAGGGCTACACCTTTGGTGGCTGGTATGCCGCCATATCCGGCGGCGAACAGGTCTCCGCCTCCACTGTATTTACGGGGAATGCCACCGTTTATGCCCACTGGACCCAAGCTTCCTCCGGGATATCCCCCACCGACACCTATCAGATATATACCCCCGGCAGCGCCTACGGAGGCAGCTTTTCCGTCAGCCATACCACCGCTGCGGGCACGGTTGTAACCGTTCAGGCCAGCCCGTGGGGCAATTACGCGCTGAGCCAAATATCGGTCACTCGGCTCGACACCGGAGGGACGGTATCCCTCAGCGGGTCCGGCAACCGGTATACCTTTGCCATGCCCGCCAGTGATGTGCGTCTGGGGCTTGCCTATGTCCAGACTTCGGGCGGCTTCGGCAATCCTAAGCGAGTACGCTTTCACCCCAGGCGCTCTTGACCTGTGGGCAGGCGAACACCATTCTCATGCGGTTTTTGTCCAACGTGAGATGAATACGGCAGTTAGCGCCAGAAGCAAGAGGCAACCAATCGCCCTTGGAAATTTTAGCAACCGCCGGTTGCACTTCGCAAAAAACGCGTCGCGGGACAAAGGCGGCGGGATAGAAAAGCTCCCCTGCTGCGGCAGGGGAGCTTTTGCGCTGTCCGTTTCTTCGCGCTTCTTTAGGTCATTGCCGCGCCGTCCACCTTCAGCACGGTGCCGGTGACGTAGCCGGCCTGGTCGCTGGCCAAGTACAGGAAGGCGTTGGCCACGTCCTCAGGCTGGCCCACGCGGCCCAGGGGGATTCCGGCAGAGATGCGGTCCACCATCTCCTTGGGCAGCGAGGCCACCATGTCGGTGGCGGTGACGCCGGGAGCCACGGCGTTGACGCGGATCTGGTCCTTGGCCAGCTCGCGGGCCCAGGACCGGGTCAGGCCGTTGACGGCGAACTTGGAGGCGGGATAGCCGCTGCCGGAGGGCTGGCCGAACTCGGACACCATGGAGCTGGTGTTCAGGATGACGCCGCCGCCCTGCTCCCGCATGATCCGGGCCGCTGCCTGGGCGCACACGAACAGCGCCTTCACGTTCAGGTCAAAGATTTTGCCGAACTCGTCCACGGTGTAGTCGTACAGACTGGTGCGGGAGGAGATGCCCGCGTTGTTTACCAGGATATCCAGGCTGCCGAACTTCTCCTTGGCGGCGGCAAAGGCGGCGCCCACCGCCTCGGGGTCGCACAGGTCGGGGCAGGCGCCCGTCACGCGTCCGCCGTACTCGGTGAGCTTGGACAGGGCCTTGTCCACCGTCTCCTGCCGGGAGCCGCACACCACCACGTTGGCGCCGTTGTCCAGATAGGTTTTCACGATGGCAAAGCCAATGCCCCGGGTGCCGCCGGTGACGACGGCTGTCTTGTTTTTCAGCATGATACAGGACTCCTTTTTATATGTTGGATGTGGCCGAACCCAAAATACTCATAAACCAGTCTACCTGACGCCGCCAACTTTGTCAAGCATTTGTCAAAGATATGACCCGCTCACCCCCACCCTTCTTAATTATTTTCCGCTATACATTTGGGAAATTGTCTGATATAATATTAGTATACGCCGCAAGGCGGCGTCCGCAACATGATAAATACATGCGGGAAAGGAGCGCGCTTGTCATGCCGAAATGGAAAACCCTGTTTGAAACGCCCAAGAAGACCGCCGTCACCGTGGCCTGCATCTTGGTCCTGTTGGCCACCGTAGGAACAGCCACGGTATACGCCGCCAACGCTTTCGCCCGGAGTTCCGCCATCGGCGGGGAGGAGGCCGCCAACTTTGCCTTCGCCGACGCCGGGGTGGACCCGGTTTCCGCCACCGGCCTCCACGTGGAATTCGACCGGGAGCAAGGCCGGTTTGTCTATGAGGTGGAGTTCGCCGCCGATGGGACGGAATATAAATACCTCATTGATTCCACAGACGGCTCGGTGGTGAAGCGGGAGAAGGAGACTGTCAGCGCCCCCCAGGAGAGCGGGGCGGCGGGGATGACTCCCTCCAGGACGCTGGAGGAGGCCCGGGAGATTGCCCTGGCCGACGCGGGCGTGGCGGCGGACGCCGCTGTCTTCTCCGAGGCGGAGCTGGATCAGGATAAGGGCCTATGGGTGTACGAATTCAAATTCCAGGCCGGGGACAGCCAATTCGAGTACGAGATAAACGCCAATACCGGGGACGTTTACAGCAAATCCGTAAAGACCTACGTTACGCCCAATCCCAGCCCCACCCAATCCACCGCTCCTGCGCCGGAGAGCGCCGCCCAGCCCGCACCCGGCGAGGTCCCGGCGGCTCGGCCGTCCGACACGCTTCCTCCCGCCGATTCCCATCACCCGGACGACCAAAATTACGGAGGCGACCGCTCCACGGGGACTGCCCCCGGCGTGGATCTGGAGACGGCCAAGGCCGCCGCCCTGGCCGACGCGGGGGTGTCCGCCGACGGCGCTGTGTTCACCAAGACCAAGCTGGACTGGGAGGACGGCGTGCAGGTCTATGAGATCGAGTTTTACACCTCCACCCATGAGTATGAGTACGAGATCTCCGCCTCCACCGGCGCGGTCTACAACCGCAGCGCGGAGGCCTTCCATACCTCCGTCCAGGACCCGCCCGTTGAGTCCACTCCGGGGATGAGCACCGGCTCGTCCTACATCGGCACGACTCAGGCCAAATCCATTGCCTTGGACCACGCGGGGCTCAGCGAATCCCAGGTGATGGTCACCAAGGCGGGCCTGGACCGGGACGACGGCGTGATGGTGTACGAGATTGAGTTCCGCCAGGGGCGGACGGAGTACGAGTACAAGATCGACGCCCAGACCGGCACGATTCTGGAGCACGAGACCGACCGGGATTGAGCGCCGCCCCTCCCAAGCACACAGGCAGGCCCCCGCCGCATCATGCGGCGGGGGCCTGCTCTTGCCTCAAAGCTGATTTTTCAACTGATACAGCAGATTCATGGCCTCAATGGGGGTGAGAGTCTCCACGGAGACGCTCTGTAGCTGCTCCAGCACCGCCGCCCCGGCCATGTCCCCCAGGGACACCTGATCCGGCTCCTCCCGGGGGGCCTGGGCGCGGGAGGGAACCCAGCCTTGCCGCTCCAGCTCACCCAGAATCTCCCGGGCCCGGTCCACCACCCGGTTTGGCACCCCCGCCAGCTTGGCCACCTCCACCCCGTAGCTCTGGTCCGCCCCGCCGGGGACGATCTTGCGCAGGAACACGATGCCGTCCCCCCGCTTCTTGGCCGCGATGTGGTAGTTGCGCACCCCCTCGATGGTGTGCTCCACCTCGGTGAGCTCGTGGTAGTGGGTGGCGAACAGGGTCTTGGCCCCCAACCGTTTCTTGTCCGCGCAGTATTCCAGCACCGCCCGGGCGATGGACATGCCGTCGTAGGTGGAGGTGCCCCGGCCGATCTCGTCCAGGATCAGCAGGGAGCGGGATGTGGCGTTTTTCAGCATGGCCGCCACCTCGGTCATTTCCACCATGAAGGTGGACTGCCCCGCCGACAGGTCGTCCGACGCGCCGATGCGGGTGAACACCCGGTCCACCACCCCGATCCGGGCCGTGCGGGCCGGAACAAAGGAGCCCATCTGGGCCATGAGCACAATGAGGGCAACCTGACGCATATAAGTGGACTTGCCCGCCATGTTGGGGCCGGTGATGATGGCAAGGCGGTTCTCGCCGCCGTCCATGTGGACGTCATTGGGGACGAAAAGGGAATCCTTGAGCATCCGCTCCACCACCGGGTGGCGGCCCTCCTTGATGTCGATGACGCCGCTGTTGTCCACCGCCGGACGGACATAGCCGTTTTCCATCGCTACGGCGGCAAAGGAGCACAGCACGTCCAGGTAGCCTACGCCGCCTGCCACATCCTGCACCTGATGCACCCGCTGGGAGGCGGTGTCCCGGAGGCGGCAGAAGAGCTGGTATTCCAGGGCGGTCACCCGGCTCTGGGCGGACAGAATCTCGTGCTCCAGGTCCTTCAACTCCTGGGTGATGAACCGTTCGCAGTTCACCAGGGTCTGCTTGCGGATGTAGTCGCCGGGCACCAGGCTGTAGTTGCTCTTGGACACCTCGATGTAGTAGCCGAACACCTTATTATAGCGCACCTTCAGGCTTTTGATGCCCGTGCGCTCCTTCTCCCGGCCCTCCAGGGCGGCCACCATGTCCGCCCCGTGGTCGATCACGTCCCGGAGGTGGTCCACCTCCTCGTCGTAGCCCTTGCGGATGAAGCCGCCCTCCCGGATGGTGAAGGGCAGGCGGTTGTCGTCCTCGTCGTCCCGGATGGCCTGCTTCAGCAGGGATTGCAAATCCCCCAGGCCGGTGAACTGATCCAAAAACTCAAAACGCCGGGGGGCCGCCTTGACCAGGCCCGCGGCCTGCTCCGCCAGCACGGGCAGCACCGCCAGCCCGTCGGCCAGCATCAGCATATCCCGGGCATTGGCGCTGCCGTATACCACCTTGCTGATGATGCGCTCCAGGTCAGGCACCTGCCGCAGCGTGCGGGCCAGCTCTTCCCGCACCACAGCGTCCGCCGCCAGGGCGGCCACCTGGTCCTGCCGGATGGAGACGGCGGCGGGATCGCACAGGGGCTGCTCAATCCAGGCACGGATGAGCCGGTGGCCCATGGGAGTTTTCGTCTTGTCCAGCACCCAGAGCAGCGAGCCCTTTTTCTCGCCGCCCCGGATGGTCTCGGTAAGCTCCAGGGTGCGCCGGGCAGTGAGGTCCAGCTCCAGATAGCGCTGGCGGGTGGCCCCGTCCAGCTCCAGGCGGCTGAGGTGGCTCAAATCGGTCTTTTGGGTCTCCTTGAGGTAGGCCGCCAGCGCTCCCGCCGCCTGCCAGCCCGGCAGCAAATTGCCATCAGGCCCCTCGGGCAGCTCCTCCCCTTCCGGCCACACGCCGCAGGACACCAGCGCCGCCTTGGCCTGAGCGGGGCGGAACCGGGCCTCGCCGCCGTTCTCGCACAGGCAGCCCAACCGGTTTTGCAGGAAATCCGTCAGCTCCTTCTCCGCGAAGGCCCCATCGGACAAAATGGCCTCGCTGGGGGGCTGGGCGGACAGGCGGTTGAGCAGGTGGGACAGCCAGCCCTCTCCATGGAAAGGGGCGGCGGAGAACTGCCCGGTGGACAGGTCGCATTGGGACAGCCCCGCCCCGGCGCTGTCCAGATAGATGGCGCAGATGAAGTTGTTCCGGCTCTCGTCCAGCATCACGTCGTCCATGGCGGTGCCGGGGGTGACGATGCGGATCACGTCCCGGTCCACCAGGCCCTTGGCGGTGGCCGGGTCCTCCATCTGTTCGCAGATGGCCACCTTGTACCCCCGCTTGATGAGCCGGGCGATGTAGCTCTGGGCGGAGTGGTAGGGCACGCCGCACATGGGGGTACGCTCCTCCTCCGGCTTGCCCCGGTCCCGGGTGGTGAGGGTGAGGCCAAGCTCCTCCGCGCCCAGCTTGGCGTCGTCGTGGAACATCTCGTAGAAATCGCCCAGCCGGAAAAACAGAAGGCAGTCGGGGTGGTTCTCCTTCACCTTCCAGTATTGCTTCATCATAGGGGTCATCTCTGCCATATTGACACGCTCGCTTTCTCTAATAAACACGGCGGGGATATCCCCGCCGCTGTCACGCTGCGAAGCGGTCAGGCGCTCGGTCGCTGTCTCGCCTTCGGCTCGGTCGGCGCTGAGCGTGTGCCACCGGCACACAGCGCCCCTCCGACGCGGGCAAAACCCGGCCCAACTTCGTTGGACCGGGGCTTTTCCCCCTGTTCCGGCCCAAGCTCTCTCACTGTCCGCTTCTCCGCGCTTCTATTCACCATAATCCACAATCACATACACATACTGTGTCCCGTTGATGTCTGCCTCCGGCTCCACCTCGGCATAGCGGTTGATGCCGTCCTCCTCCACATAGAGGGTGCGCACCGAACCCACCACCAGGCCCGCCGGGTAAACTCCCCCCAGCCCGGAGGTGGTCACCTGGTCGCCGGTGACCAGCTTGGCGTTCTCGGACACAAAGGACAGACGCAGCAGCCCCTGTAGCATGAGGGTGAAGTCACCCTCCAGGATGGCGTCCTCGTCGGTGCGGGCCACGCGCCCCCCCAGCTCCAGGGTGGGGTCCAGGATGGTGGTGACCAGGGAGGAGTTGGGATTGGCCTCGGTGACCACGCCGATGAGGTGCCCATACTGGTCGATGACGCAGTCGTTTACCTCCACGCCCCCCAGGGTGCCCCGGTCGATGGTCAGGTTGGAGTACCAGTTGGAGGAGGAGCGGCGCACCACCGCCGCGTCCCGGTATTGCAGCTCGGGCCGCTCCTCGGCCAGACCCAGCAGGTCCTTCATGCGTTCGTTCTCCCGCTGGGCGTCCTGGCCGGCGATGGCGTCCAGCTCCAGTTCCGCCACCCGCTGGCGCAGCGCCTCGTTTTCCGCGGCAAGCTCCTCGTACCGGAACGCCCGGTCATACCGCTCCTGGGTCCAGTTGGACACGGCGCTGGATGCCGCCCGGAAGGGGGTGGCCAGCACCTCCAGCGCGTTGTTCAGGGTGTTAAACCCCAAGATCTGCGCCCCCAGGGCTACCACCGCCGTAAGCAGCACGGCGGCCACCAGCAGCAGGCCGCCGTTATTTTGGAAAAATCGCCTCATAGATTATGCTCCTGTATTCGTGTCTTTGCCGCCCGCTCACGACGGCTCTGCGCTTCTGCGTTGTCACGCTTCGCCTGTTCGCGACGCGCGGCTTCGCTCCGACTCGGGCAAAACCAGCCTCCGCTTCGCGGCGGCTGGGCTTTTGCCTTCGCTTCGCTCCATCCGCGCTGCTCACGACGGCTCTGCGCTTCTGCCCAGCAGATCCACGCCGAATTCCTTTAAAATCCGACCCAGCCGGAACACCGGAAGCCCTACCACGTTGCAATAGTCTCCCCGGATGCCGCTCACCAGCAGTGCGCCCAACCCCTGGATGCCGTAGGCACCGGCCTTGTCCATGGGTTCGCCGGTGCCGATGTAGCCCCGGATCTCATCCGCTTCCAGCGCCCGGAAGGTGACGGCGGTCTCCTCGTGCCCGGTGACCGTCTGTCCGCCCCGGTGTACTGTTACGCCGGTATAGACGTGGTGCTCCCGGCCCGAGAGGGCGCTGAGCATGGCAAAGGCCCCGGCCTCGTTCCGGGGCTTGCCCAGCACCGCGCCGTCCAGGGCCACCACCGTGTCGGCGGCGATGACGAGGTCGTTTGGTCCGGCCTTTTTGGCAACCGCCAGGGCTTTGCGCAGGGAGAGCTGTTCCACGATCTGGGCGGGGGACAGCCCGTCCTCCACCGACTCGTCCACATTGGGGGCGGAGACCTGAAAGTCCGTGACGCCCATCTGCCCCAGCAGCTCACGTCGGCGGGGGGAATTGGAGGCGAGGATGATGTTTACTGTTGGCTCTGGGCCTGGGTTATCTAATCCAAACAGATAATCAACGGAGACCTGATAAAGCTGCGCTATGCGGGCAATCGTGGAAGCGTTTGGCTCCCGCTGGTCGTACTCATAGCGGCAATATGTGGGCAAAGATATATTTAATTTCTTCGCAGCGGTATCTTGGGAGAAGCCGGCCGCCGTGCGAAGCTCTTTCATCCGTAATGCAAAGTTTTTCATGAATACCTCTTGACTTTATCTATATTGATGATATACTTATCAAAAAGGAGTTGATCGGATGGAGAACATTATCCGTTCGTTATATTATATGGTAGAAGATTGGATGGGTCAACATGAATCATCAGATGAAGAGACAAAGAAATTGATGGCTCGTCAGGACGCGTTGCAGGAAGAAATCATCCGACGTTTGGGCGAGGATGGCCAAGACACAATGGAAGTCCTTGCCGACCTCAACTTAAAGCTGGAAACCGTCCACGACGAGGCCCTGTTCCGGGCGGCGATGCAGTTGGGAACAGAGATTGCACAGCCCAGGCGCGGGCCGTGGGGCGCCGGACGGCCTCAGTGACAGGGGTACAAGCGGCAGCGCAAGGAGGGAACCCGCCGGAGGCTACTCCACATCTCTATAGTACAGCCCACGGGTGTAATTGTTGGGGACGTAGTTCCCCTTGCCCCGGTACGCCTCCAGCACCTGGGAACACTCCACCCCGTTCTCGGTGGTGAAGAGCAGCCGGATGGCCCGCAGCCCCGCATTCTTCCAGTCGGCGGCCTTATCCGCCAAAAACACTTTGTTGGCGTTGAGTACTTCGTTGCGGCAGCCGTAGGCCCGCTCCACCGGGAAGCGGACCCCCTTCCGGTCGGTGAGAAGGTTCACGTTGGAGCACACGCATTTGCCGGACTGGTTTTTGACGGCGCAGTTTTCCGTAATCATCAGCGGAAGCCGCCCGTAGGCGATGATCTCCAGCTCCAGCGCCTTGGACAGGTCCCGAATCTGGGCCAGCTTCAGCTCAAAGGAGGCGGTCAGCGACTGAAACCCCAGCCGCTTGTACTCCTTCACCCCCTGGCTGTTGAACACCTGGAGGCCGAAGTCTCCCCGGAGGTTGAAGTCCAGCTCCTGGCACAGGGGGATCAGCCCCAGGTTGCCCACATAGGCATCGGTCACCCCCGCCGCCTTGCAGGCTTCCAATTCCTTCCGCAGCCCCGCCGCCTCCCGGTCGAAGCAGATCCGGGGCAGCACCGCCGCCACGGGGACGCCCCGGCTTATGGTTGCCTTCACGTCGCCGGGGTGGGCGGCGATCTCCTCCACGGGGAGGGTGATGAGGGCGGGCCGTTGCTTCACCAGCTCGAAGGTCATCTGGCCCACCTTCCGCAGGGAGACGTAAAGGTCCGGCGCGTTCCGGTAGTTCTCGTACCGCGCCCCCAGCTTGTACGCTCCATGGCGGCGCTGGGGCAAGGCCGTGCGCTGGGCGGACAGCCCGTCCAGCACCTGCCGCCGCAGGCCGTTCAGCACCGACAACGGGACCATCAGCCCGTCCTGTACCAGGGAGCGCACCTCGGTAACCCGGTAGGGCGTGCCGCCGGTTTTGGAGAGCTGGCCCTCCACCTCCTCCTGGGTGGTGACCCGGCGGCGGGCCACCTCGGGGGTGTGCCCTGCGGCGGTGACCACCCGGCCCTCCTGGTCCTCCACGCCCACCTGGACGGGTTCTCCCGCCCGGATCATGGCGTAGAACTTCACCGGAACTCCGGGACCCTCGTCCTTGTCGTAGGCCGCCTTGGCCTGGGCGAACAGCTCCCGGGGATTTTTCGCCTCCTCCCGGATGCCGAACATGTCCGGGCCCTTTTTCTCCATGAAATAGCCGTCGGTGAATCCCTGCCGGGAGAATGCCTGCTCCAGCCGGGACAGCTCCTCGGCGGTGGGCTCCCTGCCCTCCCGGAGGGCGTCGGCGTACACTTTGGTCACAATATAGACGTATTCGGGCCGTTTCATGCGGCCCTCGATCTTGGCGCTGGCCACCCCCATCTCCTGGAGCTCCTTCAAGTGGCCCGCCAAGGACATATCCTTCAGGGACAGCGGATGGCCCGCCGCCAGCTCGTCCCCCCAGCCGTAGGGCAGGCGGCAGGGCTGGGCGCACATCCCCCGGTTTCCGCTGCGCCCCCCGATGACGGAGGACATGAAGCACTGGCCGGAGTAACACATGCACAGCGCCCCGTGGACAAACACCTCGATCTCAATGGGGGAGCGCTCGCAGATGTAGGCGATGTCGTGCCGGGACAGCTCCCGGGCCAGCACGGCGCGGGTTATGCCCAAATCGGCGGCCTGCTTCACCCCGTCCAGATTGTGCAGGGTCATTTGGGTGGAGGCGTGGAGTGACAGGTCGGGCGCGGCCTGCCGCAGCGCCCGCACCAGGCCCATGTCCTGGATCAGGGCCGCGTCCGCCCCCAGGCGCGACGCCTGGACGGCGCAGTCCACCGCGTCGGCCATCTCCCGGTCGGACGTCAGGGTGTTCAGGGTGAGGTACACCTTCACCCCCCGCAGGTGGCAGTAGGACACCGCAGAGGCAAATTCGTCCCGGGTAAAGTTCCGCGCCCCCCGGCGGGCGTTGAATTGTCCAAAGCCGAGGTAGACCGCGTCCGCCCCGGCGCACACCGCCGCGCGCAGCGCCTCCGGGCTGCCGGCGGGGGATAGTATCTCCATAGGTTTTCTCTCGTTTCTCTGGAAATCAGCGTTTTTGCTGTAGTTTGAAGATTTCTCTCTTCGACTCGCTCAGCTCCGATTTCAGCTTGGCGTTCTCCTCCAGCAGGTCCTTGATCTGACGGCGCAGGTTCTCCGACGCCTCCTGCTCCTTAAACCGCTCGTCGGCGATGTTGATGGCGGTGAGCACCGCGGCGTCCATCTGGGACACGCCCCCGGCCCTGGTCGTCTCCTTCAGCTTCTCGTTCACATAGGCGGCCACCCGGTGGACATAGTTCTCGTCCTCTACGGCCAGCAGCGTATACTTCAATCCACCCACGGTCACAGTGACGCGGTTTTGCATGGCGGTCCCCTCCCGCATAAAGTTTCATGGTATATTATATCACATCATCTCAAAAAAGGAAATGAAAAAAGTATAAAATCAGGACACTTTTTCACCGCCCCTCTCCTTGACAGAACGGAGAAAAAATGATACAGTGTGTCAACAAGCGATGAAGGGAAACAGTACCCCGCGGCCCGGCGCGCAGAGAGAGGATGGCTGGTGAAAATCCTCCGACGGCCCGGCGGGAAGGCGTCCCCGAGCCCGGGCAGGAAATGGCCCGGCGGCCCCCGCCGTTACCGGGTCAAGAGTGTGCGCCGGACAGGCGCAAATTCAGGTGGAACCGCGGACTTGCAACAGTTCGCCCTGAGCCGGCTGGCTCGGGGCGTTTGTTTTTGCGTTTTGAGCCGGAAATTATTGAAAAGGAGCGTTATATTGTGAAAAGCAGCGAGAAATCCATGGAAAAGATTGTGGCATTGTGTAAGGGCCGGGGCTTCATCTTCGCCGGGTCCGAGATCTACGGCGGGCTGGCCAACACCTGGGACTACGGCCCCTTGGGCGTGGAACTGAAGAACAACATCAAAAAGGCCTGGTGGAAGAAGTTTGTCCAGGAGAACCCCTACAACGTGGGCTTGGACGCCGCCATCCTGATGAACCCCCAGGTGTGGGTGGCTTCCGGCCACGTGGGCGGCTTCTCCGACCCGCTGATGGACTGCAAGGAGTGCCACGAGCGCTTCCGCGCCGACAAGGTCATCGAGGACTGGTGCGCTGAGAACAATTATGAGCTGGGCCACAGCGTGGACGCCATGAGCCAGGCCGAGATGAAGGCGTTTATCGACGAGCATCAGATCGCCTGCCCCACCTGCGGAAAGTTCAACTGGACGGACATCCGGCAGTTTAACCTGATGTTCAAGACCTTCCAGGGGGTCACCGAGGACGCGAAAAACACGGTGTATCTGCGCCCCGAGACGGCCCAGGGCATCTTCACCAACTTTGTCAACGTCCAGCGCTCCACCCGGCGCAAGCTGCCCTTCGGCATCGGCCAGATCGGCAAGAGTTTCCGCAATGAGATCACCCCGGGCAACTTCATCTTCCGTACCCGTGAGTTCGAGCAGATGGAGTTGGAGTTCTTCTGCCAGCCGGGGACGGAGTTGGAGTGGTTCGCCTACTGGAAGAACTTCTGCCACCAGTGGCTGCTGGGGCTGGGCATCCAGGAGGAGAACCTGCGCCTGCGGGACCACGACCCCGAGGAACTGAGCCACTACTCCAACGCCACCACCGACTTTGAGTTTGCCTTCCCCTTCACCGACTGGGGCGAGCTGTGGGGGGTGGCCAGCCGGACCAGCTTCGACCTCACCGCCCACCAGAACACCTCCGGCAAGGACCTGACCTACTTCGACCAGGAGAAGAACGAGCACTATATCCCCTACGTCATCGAGCCCTCCCTGGGCGTGGAGCGGATGCTGCTGGCCTTCCTGTGCAACGCCTACGACGAGGAAGTGGTGGACGAGGCCAAGAACGACGTGCGCACCGTGCTCCACCTCCACCCCGCCCTGGCCCCCTTCAAGTGCGCGGTGCTGCCCCTGAGCAAGAAGCTGGGCGACAAGGCCCGGGAGATTCAGGCCGAGCTGTCCAAGTACTTCATGGTGGACTTTGACGACGCCGGCTCCATCGGCAAGCGCTACCGCCGCCAGGACGAGATCGGCACCCCCTACTGCGTCACCGTGGATTTCGCCACCGTGGGCGACGACAAGACCGAGGCCGACCACGCCGTCACCATCCGGGACCGGGATACCATGGATCAGGTCCGGGTGCCCATCAGCGAGCTGAAGAGCTGGCTGGACGAGAAGCTGGCTTATTAAGCCAAGGCGCGAGATGAAACGACTATTTTCCTGCTTTTTGTTCCAAACCCGCCCGGAGGACGGGCTGTCCCGGGGGCGGCGCACCCTCTTCTGGCTGTGGAACGCTCTGCTGTTGGGCGGGGGGGCGGCGTGCCTGGGGCTGGTGTCCCTGGTGCTGGCCCCCGCGCAATACGGCTGGGCGCTGTTTTGGGATTACCTGACCGTCCCCGGCATTGTGGCCCTGAACCTGCTGCCCCCGGTGGTGCTGGCGGCGTTGCTCTACGGGGCCACCGGACGGCCTTGGTTGGCCTATGCCCTCACCGCCCTGCCGGTGCTGGGCTTGTCCTTCGGCAACTTCTACAAGCTCACCTTCCGGGACGACCCGGTGGTGGCCGCCGACCTGCTCCTGTTGGGGGAGGCGGGGAACATGGCGGGGAAGTACCAACTGTTCCTCAGCGGCAAGCTGGCCGCGGCGCTGGTATGCGCGGCAGCGGGCGGGGTGGTTCTGGCCCTGCTGGCCCGGGGGAGGCCCCGGGGGGCCTCCCGGGGGTTGATTGCCGGAATCGCCATGGCCTGCGCCGTCGCCCTGGTCCCGGTGTACGGCAGCGACACGCTCTACAACAAAAACGAAAACGCCGGGCATATCAACCGCTGGTCCTCCACCCAGCAGTACGTCTCCCGGGGGCTGCTCTATCCCCTGCTCCACAGCGTCAAGGACGCGCTGCCCAATCCTCCCGAAGGCTATGACCAGGCGGAGGCCGCCGCCCTTCTGGCGGAGTATGAGGACGAGGCCATCCCGGAGGACAAAAAGGTGAACATCGTGGGGATTATGCTGGAGGCGTTCTCCGACCTCTCCGGCTTTGAGGAGATTGAATTTACCCAGGATGTGTACGCCCAGTTCCACGCCCTGGAGGCGGAGAGCTATTCCGGAACCCTGCTCACCAACATCTTTGCCGGGGGCACCGTCAACACGGAGCGGGCTTTCCTCACGGGGGTGGGCCAGGGGGATTACGACTACCGGGCTAACACGTCCTCCTATGTGTGGTATCTGAAAAGCCAGGGCTATTACGCCTCCGGCGACCATCCGTGCAACAACTGGTTTTACAACCGGCTGAACATCAACTCCTATTTGGGGTTTGACCAGTACCGCTTTACGGAGGACCACTACCGGGCCCTGTCCGGAGCGGATACCGCCTGGGACTATACCTTCTTCCCCGAGCTCACCGGCTCCATCCTGGAGCAGTTGGAGGACGACGCGCCGCTGTTCTCCTTCTCCGTGTCCTACCAGGGCCACGGGCCTTACGGCGACTATGAGTGCTGGTGGGGGGAGGCGGAGGACTATATCGCCAACTATGATCTGGACGACGCCTCCCGGTATATCCTGTCCAACTATCTGGGCTCCATTTTGAGCACACAGTCCTTCCTGACGGACATGGTGGACACATTCCGGACCCGGGAGGAGCCCATCGTGCTGGTGGTGTTCGGCGACCACAAGCCCTGGCTGGGCAACGGAAACAGCGTATATAACGCCTTGGGCATTGACCTG
The DNA here is from genome assembly GCA_910579155.1 of uncultured Oscillospiraceae bacterium. Next base: position 43,730 of record CAJTTS010000001.1, read on the forward strand.
AGTCAGGATTCCGATGAGAGTTTTTACAACTATTGGGCCACCCCCTACCTCATCTGGGCCAACGATGCCGCCAAAGAGGCGCTGGGTAATGACTTTGTGGGCCGGGGCCCGGACATCTCCCCCTGTTTCCTGATGAACGTGCTCTTCGACCAGTTGGGCTGGAGCGGGGACGCCTATATGCAGGCGGTGGACCAGTGCTGGCGGCAGCTTCCGGTGATCCATGCCTCCGGCGCCTGCCTCACCGCCGATGGACAATTGACGCGTGAGCTGGACCAGGAGCAGGCGGAGCTTGTCCGCCGCTTCCGTGAGCTGGGATACTACCGGATCCAGCGTTTTGACAATTGACCTGTTCCCAGATGGACGCCGGGGGCCGCGCTATGCGGTCCCCGGATTTTTTTGCTTTCTTCGCGAAAAAAAGGTTGACATTTTTGAAAAAATAGGGTACACTATCACTTGCCCCTGTCAGGGCGGCCTACGAGGAAAAATGGCGGCGTAGCTCAGTTGGCTAGAGCACTCGGTTCATACCCGAGTTGTCACCGGTTCGAATCCAGTCGCCGCTACCATCCCGAAGAAGCGGCGATGGCCGCTTCTTCGGGTACCCGCTCTGACCCCGCCCGCCTTGGGCACCCGCGGCCCGGTGGTCAAGCGGCTAAGACACCGCCCTTTCACGGCGGTAACACGGGTTCGATTCCCGTCCGGGTCACCAATATGGAGGCTTAGCTCAGCCGGTAGAGCGCTTGCTTCACACGCAAGAGGTCACAGATTCGAGTTCTGTAGTCTCCACCAAGCCAAACCCCTTGAACCGCAACGGTTTGAGGGGTTTTCGCTTTGCTTTTGAGGGCTGTTTTGAACCGCCTTATTTCCCATAATTTAGGATATTTTCGGGTCATTTGGGGGCATGTTGTTGCAAATCTGTTGCAAATTTTTTTGACCCCTTGTGTCACGCGTTTTCCCGCATAGCTTCTCTCACTTTCTCGGCGGTCTTCCCTTCCCGGGAGCGCCGGTCGTAATGGGTGTATACCCGGAGGGTCATGTCCACGGTGCTGTGGCCCGCCAGGTACTGGATCTCCTTGATGTCCAGCCCCGCCTCAAACAGCCGGGTGACATAAGTGTGGCGGAGGACGTGGGCCGTCACATGGGTCTCGGGCAGCTCCCGCTCCACCAGCTTCCACATACTCTTGTACGCGGACTGGGTAAGCGGCTTGCCGTTCTGCATGGCCAGCACAAACTTGGAGTGGCTGCGCTTTTTGTAATTCGCCAGCCACGCCTCCAGCTCGTCGGTGAGGGGGATATCCCGCCGCCCCGCATCGGTCTTCAGCGTATCGTGGATGGAGGTCTCCCCTTTGCCCAGGATGGCGTTGTGCTTGACGTGGACGACCCGCTGGGCAAAGTCGATGTCCTCCCACATGAGGCCCAAAATTTCACCCCTGCGCATCCCCGTATGGAGCGCGATCAGCAGGAAGGTGTGGGCCCTGGGGTTATTTACCCTTTCCACCAGCAGACGGGTCTCCTGGGGCACGAGAGCCACCTTCTCAGCGGTTTTACGGCCACCGGGCTTCAGCATACTGCTCACAGGGGATTTCGCCACCAATCCGTTTTCCTGCGCGGCCTTGAAGATGCTGCGCAGATGGATCAGCACCTTGGATTGGAGGGAATTACTCTTGTTGGACAGCGAGGCCATGATGGCCTGGATCTGCATGGGGGTAATATCCCGCATACGGTACCCACCGATGTATGGCAGGATATGCTGGTTCAGGACATACTTGATTGCGTTGAGGCTGTTTTCCCGCAGGTGGGGCTTCTTGTAGAGGTCATACCACATCTGAGCGAAGTGTCCGAAGGTCTCTTCGCTGCAAATGTCCACGCCTGAGTTGACCAGGATCTGGGCTTTCAGAACCTTTTCGTCCAGCTCCGCCTGGGTCTTGGCTCGGATGTATTTGCGGGTGCCGTCTGGAAGCTGGATGGCCTTGGTCAAATAGTTGTACTTCTTTTTCGATGCTGCTTTTGCCATTTGGCGTTCTCCTTTCAATAACGCCTTGCGATACAGTACCTTCATTATAAGGGGGATATTTGCAAATCACAAGGGGTTACAAAGGTTTAATTTTATTTCCTCACGCCGAAAAAACGGTTTATTTGATTTTCCACACCTTATCAGGTTTCGCCTGGGCCGTAGGCTGGCAGTTTCCCGAGAGATAGGCCTCCAACGCCTCCACCGTAACAAGGTATTTGCGTCCTACCCGGGCGCACGGCACGGCTCCAGAGGAGATCAGCCTTCGGATGGCGGTTTCAGTCAGGCAGGTTTGTGGGTCTGACTCCCGGAAGTACGCCGCCGCTTCGCGGATCGTTCTTGTCCGCATCACATCAACACCTCCTTTGACGTAAAAGGAAGATGCCCCCTGGACTGCTCCAGGAGGCATCTCCTATTTTTGACAGCTTAATCATACCACAGAGTAAATGGACATTGCAAGTACTATGTGGCGGACAATTCGCGGACAATTTTTTGAAATTTATAGGACAGCTTCAGGACGCGCCCTGTTTGCACCCCCCTGTAAAAGAATACATTTCCACCAATTCTGCAATCGCGTCATCCTTAATTCGCCGCACAGTACGAGTGGCAATTTCCAGCTTTTTTGCGCATTCTTCTTGGGAATAGCCTTCAAAATAGAGCAGCTTCAGCAGTTCCGCATGACGGGGGCCCAAAAGTGACACATAATAGTTCAGCCGCTCCTGTTCCCGCTCCAGTGTCACAAGCTGCCCGACAACTTCTTCCGCAGTATCACTATTCACGTGATTAGCTCGTGCCTGGTAGTTGAGCGCGATGTAAAGGGTTTTGTCGGAGGCATGGCCTCCTGGATGCCCCCCTTCACCATCTCCGTGCGCCAGGGCCAATGCTCCAATGATTTCATTTTCTGAAACGCGGGCCGGATGGGACAATTCATAGTGCAGAAGCTCAATTTGCTTGGATCGCTTTTGGTACGATTCCAACAGGTCAACCACATACATCCTGGTTTCTACGTTCATCTTCTCAGATCCTTTTCAGACAGTTTCCCTATAGGAGCAGTTGCCGTCAGACCAGCACGGATCCCGAGTCGGTCTAAAGCTGACTGTTATTACCGATTTGCGTCTGCCAATGAGCATATTACTTTGGGCGGGCCCCGCAATGTGCGGAAGCAGATATTTATGCTCTGATAAGCGGGCACGATAATCACCTCCTGCGCTGTGCCTTCCTTATCCTGTAACATTCTGTAATTTTATACCGAAAATGAGAACAAACCGTGAAAAAGTTTTCGGATTTTTTTGGAATCGCTCGACAAATATTGACACAAATCGACTTGATAGACGCATATGTACTATTCGCTCGTGGCAAAACGGTAGCCCACACCAAACACGGTCTGAATATAAGCTTGATCCTTTTTGTCCAGCCCCAGCTTCCGGCGAAGCGTAAAGATGTGATCTGATACCTGGGTGCCCATATAGTCTCGATCCGCATTCCATACAGCCTCGTAGATTTCCTCTTTGGTTAAAGCTGTTCCTGCTTTAGATGCTAAAAGAAAGAGAACATCAAATTCTTTGACAGTCAAATGTACTGGCTCATCCCGCATCTCCACCGTTCTGCGCATCGGATCAATGACCAATTCTTTGTGTTTCATGCGTGGCAGCGCCCTGCCCAGCTTCAACCGTGCAATTCTCTGTTCTCTGCGGAGAACGGCGTTGATAACAGCCAGCACCTCCTCGGCAATTAGTGGTGTTTCCACGCAGGCATCAGCACCTCGTTCGAGTACAGCGGCCCGTGCTGCGCCGTCGGGAAAGGCATCTGCGATGATGATATATGGCAATGGCCGCATGGTGCTAATAGATAGTTTTGAGAAAAGGTTTTCATTTCCTTTATTACCAAAATCAAGCAATAAGAAGGCGGGGCTGTGCGATGACAGCTCCGCCTTTAAATCCTCTGCATTTTCTATGATAACCGAGTCAATGTAGTGATCGCGCAAGAAGTCGCATACATGGATAGTGTGTTCGGTTTTGCGGCAAACAAGCACGATATCCTGTTTCATGAAATCTGTTCCTATACGCAACTGCAAGGGGTTAGATTGGCCTACGCGGTTGTTATTCATCTACACGCCGCCCAGCAGCTCCTCGCTCTCCACATAGAGGCGGGCAATGCTCCACCGCTGGGGGATGTTGAAGTCAAACAGTATGGTGAGCTCCGCCGCTGCTGGCTCAGGTGTAGTCGCCGAAGGAAATTGGCTTGAAACTGCTGCCGATGGTGACAGCCTTGATGCTGGCAGATCCAAATTCGATGCCGTGGCATATGTTTTTCATTGCCTCTGTCTCCTTACATCATTTCGGCTGGCAGAGCATAAGGAACCTCCAAATAAATCGACTGCGGCAGCTGGCGAATTTTTTCACCGCAATTTTGTTGGGTTTCCTTGAAGTGAACACAATGATTCCTGGGTTACCCCGTCTCATTGCGGCAAAGACTTTCTTGCCATCCGCTCATGCCGACTTAGAGCCTATCCCAAAATAAAGGGCAACGAGGTACAATAGAGTAGGGGCAACGAAATGAGCGAAAAGAAGAGTTACCAGTCGTGGACAATATCGGAAGAATTTTGGGAAGCAATTAAGGGGGATATTCCGAAAACGGAACGAGACCCGAAAAAGAAATATGTTCATGCACCAGGGCAGGGACGCAAGCCGATGCCAGCGAGGAAAGCACTGGAGGGGATATTCTATGTGCTGCGGACAGGCTGTCAATGGAAAGCCCTGCCCCGGGAATATGGCAGCGGAAGCACCGTACACAGGACGTTTCAAAAGTGGCTGGCAGCGGGCTTTTTTGAGAAGATCTGGGCCAGGGGTCTGGAACAATACGATGAACTGGAGGGAATCGGCTGGGAATGGCAAAGCCTGGACAGTTGTATGATAAAAGCGCCTCTGGCCCTGGAGTCTGTTGGAAAGAATCCAACAGACCGAGGAAAAAATGGGGACAAAACGCAGTGTCCTGACAGATGAGAAGGGGCTTCCGCTGGCGGTAGTTCTTTCCGGCGCCAACACACATGACGTCAAGCTGTTGGAGGAGACTCTGGAGCATATTGTGGTGCTGCGCCCAGAACCAGACGAAGAACACCCGCAAAATCTGTGTTTGGATGCTGGCTATACTGGTAGTGGTGAAAAAGTACACAAGCGTGGTTATACGCCCCATATCCGACCCCGTGGCGAGGAAAAGAAGGAACTGGAGCGCAATCCAGAATTTCATGCCCGCCGTTGGGTTGTTGAAGTCACGCACTCTTTTTTCAATCGCTTTCGCAAGCTTTTGGTTCGTTTTGAAAAGAAAGCTGCCAATTATCTGGCCCTCGTTCAATTTGCCTGTGCTGTCATTGTTTGGCGTAAAATCTTACACGTCCATCGTTAATTTCGGGATAGGCTCTTAATCAGACGTCCCTTAAAAAGAATCAGCATACTGACCCTGCTGAAATCGCAGATGTAAATGCCGAAGGCGTCCAGCAGTCTCCCTTCTCATGCAGCAGCCACAGTTCTGGCCTTTCATTGGGCGAAACCTCTCGCCTGTCACCGCTGGATGCGGCCGGAGCCATCGCCGCCGGCCAGCTTCTCCACCTCGGCCACCGTCACCATGTTGTAGTCGCCCTCGATGGAGTGCTTCAGTGCGGAGGCCGCCACGGCAAACTCCACCGCCGCCTGGGTAGACTTGCCGGTGAGCAGGGAGTAGATCAGCCCGCCGCCGAAGCTGTCGCCGCCGCCCACCCGGTCGATGATGTGCAGCTCGTACTTCTTGGAGAAGCAGTACTCGCCGCTCTTGACGTCGTACAGCATGGCGCTCCAGCCGTTGTCAAAGGCGGAGTGGCTCTCCCGCAGGGTGATGGCGACCTTTTCAAACCCGAACTTATCCGCCAGCTGCTTAGCCACGGACTTGTAGCCCTCGTGGTTTAGCGTGCCGCCGTAGATATCGGTGGCCTCGGCCTCGATGCCGAACACGTCCTTGGCGTCCTCCTCGTTGGAGATGCACACGTCCACGTACTGGCACAGGTCGGTCATGGCGGCCCGGGCCTGCTCTCGCGTCCACAGCTTGCCCCGGTAGTTCAGATCGCAGGAGATCTTCACGCCATGGGCCTTGGCGGCCTTGCAGGCCTCCTTGCAGATCTCCACCACGTTGGGGCCCAGAGCCGGGGTGATGCCGGTGAAGTGGAACCAGTCCACGCCCTCGAAGATGGCGTCCCAGTCGAAGTCGGCGGTGGTGGCCTCCTGAATGGCGGAGTGGGCCCGGTCGTAGATGCAGACGCTGCCCCGCTGGGACGCGCCCTTCTCGTTGAAGTAGATGCCCACCCGGTCGCCGCCCCGGACGATCATGGACGTGTCCACCCCGTAGCGGCGCAGGGAGTTCACCGCCGCCTGCCCGATGGCGTGGGCGGGGAGCTTGGTGACGTAGGCCGCGTCCAGGCCGTAGTTGGCCAGCGACACCGCCACGTTGGCCTCGCCGCCGCCGAAGGTGAATTCCAGGTGGTCGGCCTGGACGAACCGCTCATAGTTGTAGGGCTGGAGCCGGATCATCAGCTCGCCAAATGTCACGACTTTAGCCATTGCCGCGGGCCTCCTTTACGATTTCCACAGATTTCTTGCACAGCTCGGTGATCTCGTCCCACCTGTTGTTGTCGATGAGGTCGGCGGTCACCATGTAGGAGCCGCCGCAGGCGCAGATGACGGGAGCCTTGATGTACTCCGCCAGGTTTTTCAGGGAGATGCCGCCGGTGGGCATCACCTTGAACATGGGGAAGGGGGCGGACATGGCCTTGATCTTGGCCAGCCCGCCGGACTGCTCGGCGGGGAAGAACTTGAGCACCTCCAGCCCCAGCTTGTAGGCGGTGTGGTAGTCCGTCGGGGTGGTGCAGCCGGGGAACACCGCCAGGCCCTTGTCCTGGCAGTACTTTACCAGCTCCGGATCCAGGCCGGGGGTGACGATGAACTTCGCCCCCGCCGCCAGGGCCTCGTCCACCTGCTGGGTGGTGAGCACGGTGCCCGCCCCCACCAGCATCTCCGGGCAGGCCTCGGCCATCAGCTTGATGGCGGCGGCGGCCCCGGCGGCCCGGAAGGTGACCTCCGCCACCGGCACGCCGCCGGCGCACAGGGCTTTCGCCAGGGGGGCGGCGTCCCGCTCCGGGTGGTTCAGCTTGATCACCGGCACCACGCCGATGCCGGAAATGATTTCGTTGATGTTCATGTTGTTCCTCCTTTGTACGTCTACAGCCGGAAATAACGCTTCGCGTTGTGATAGCAGATGTCCTCCACCAGAGCGCCCGCCTGCTCCAAATCGTTGGGATACTCCCCGTTTTCCATCCAGCCCCCCACCAGCTCGCACAGAATGCGGCGGAAATAGGCGTGCCGGGTGTAGCTGAGGAAGGAGCGGGAATCGGTGAGCATCCCGATGAAGTTGCCCAGCAGGCTCAGGTTGGCCAGACTGGTGAGCTGCTCCCTCATGCCGGTCTTGTTGTCGTTGAACCACCAGGCGCTGCCGTGCTGGAGCTTGCCGGGGACGCCGGGGCCCTGGAACGCGCCGATCATGGTGTCCAGCAGCTCGTTCTCCCCGGGGTTCAGGCTGTACAGGATGGTGCGGGGCAGGGCGTCCTGGGCGTACAGCGCGTCCAGCAGGGCGTACAGCGAGCCGGCGCAGTTGACGTTGTTCATGCAGTCAAAGCCGGAGTCCGGCCCCAGCCTGGCGAACATGGCGCTGTTGGGGTTTCTCATGCAGTTGTAGTGGATCTGCATCACCCAGCCCATGGCGTGGTAGCGCTGGGCGCAGAACAGCAGCAGCGCCGTCTTGAAGCGCTCGGCCTCTTCCACCGTGACGCCCTGGCCCCCCAGGGCCTTTTTCAGGATGGCGTCCACCTGCTCCCGGCTTGCGCTTCGGAAGGGCACGTAGTCCAGGCCGTGGTCGGCGGCCCGGCAGCCCGCCTGGTCAAAGGCCTCCATCCGCTGCTCCAGCGCCCGCTCCAGGCTGTCCAGATCCGTGATCTCCACCCCGGCGCTGCGGCCCAGCTGGGCCAGGAAGTCCGCCCAGCCCGGCTTTTCCAGGTTCAGCGCCTTGTCCGGCCGGAAGGAGGGGGCCACCACCGTGGAGATGGACGGATCCTCCGCGATGCGCTTGTGCCACGCCAGATCGGACGTGGGGTCGTCGGTGGTGCCCACCATGGCCACGTTGCTTTGGCGGAGGATGCCCCGGACGCTCATATCCGGCTGTGCCAGCTTTTTGACGCTCAGATCCCAGACCCCCTGGGCGGTGTCGCCGTTGAGCACGCCCTCATAGCCGAAGTAGGTGCGCAGCTCCAGGTGGCACCAGTGGTACATGGGGTTGCCGATGGCCCGGGGCAGCGCCTCGGCAAACTTCTGGAACTTCTCCCGCTCCGGGGCGTCCCCGGTGATGTACCGCTCGTCCACCCCGTTGGAGCGCATCACCCGCCACTTGTAGTGATCCCCCTCCAGCCAGATCTGGTAGATGTTCTCAAACCGGCGGTCCTCAAAGATCTCCCGGGGATCCACATGGCAGTGGTAGTCGATGATGGGCATTTTCTCTGCGTAGTCGTGGTAGAGCCTCTGGGCGGTGGGGGTGGTCAGCAGAAAGTCTTGATCCATAAACGCTCTCATGCCAGGCCCTCTCGTCACACGCCGGAGTAGGCGGAAAAGCCCGCGTCGATGGGCAGCACCACGCCGGTGATGGCGGAGGCGGCCTTGTCGTCGCACAGGAAGAACACGCCGCCCAGCAGCTCCTCGCTCTCCACGTAGCGGCCCATGGGGGTGCCGTTCAGAATCTTGGCGGAACGGGCGGTGGGGGTGCCGTCCTCGTTAAATAACAGCCCGCGGTTTTGGTTTCCAATAAGGAAGCCCGGCGCAATGGCGTTGCAGCGGATGCCGGCGCCCGCGAAGTGGGTGGCCAGCCACTGGGTGAAGTTGGACACCGCCGCCTTGGCCCCGGAGTAGGCGGGGATCTTGGTCAGCGGGATGTAGGCGTTCATGGAGCTGACGTTCAAAATGCAGCCGCTTTTGCGCTCCACCATGTCCTTGGCAAAGGCCTGGGTGGGCAGGAGCGTGCCCTGGAAGTTCAGCTTAAAGACAAAGTCCACGCCCCCCGCGTCCAGATCGAAGAAGGTCTTTTGCCCGTCCTGGGCTTCGTGCTGGTATTCGTTGTCGGTGGTGGCTCGGGCGTTGTTGCCGCCCGCGCCGTTCACCAGGATATCGCAGGGGCCCAGATCCTTCAGCACCCGCTGGTGGACGGCCTCCAGAGCCTCCGGCTCCAGCACGTTGGCTTTGTATCCCTCGCAGACAAAGCCCTCGGCCCTGCACTCGGCGGCCAGCTTCTTCACCGCTTCTTCGTTCAAGTCCAGGGCGGCCACCTTGGCCCCCGCCTGGGCAAAGGCCCGGGCCATGATGCCGCACAGCACCCCACCCGCGCCGGTGACGACCACCACTTTGCCGGAAAAGTCAACCTTCAACGGTAAATCCATCATCGTGATTCCTCCATTTTATTATTCTGCCTGTAAGGGCCGCCGTCCTCGGCGGCCCGTTTTTCAGGGTGCTACCGATCCCAGCGGGACGGCGAGGATGCCGTCCCCTACGGGCAATCATTTTTCGTCAAATTTATCCAAAGAATCCCACACGCCCAGCATATACATCACGCCCAGGGCCCGGTCATACAGGCCGTAGCCGGGGCGGCAGGTGCCCGGACCCTCGCCCCACAGGTGCCGGCCGTGGTCGGGCCGGATGTAGCCCTCCCAGCCCGCGTCGTGGTAGGCTTTCAGGATGTCCAGAATGCCGGTGTCGCCGCAGCAGTCCCGGTGGGCCGCCTCGGAGAAGTCCCCATTGGGGAAGTGTTTTACGTTGCGGATGTGGGCGAAGGCGATGCGGTCGCAGTGCTTGCGCACGATGTCCGCCACGTTGTTCTTCGGGTCTGCGTTCAGGCTGCCGGAGCACAGGGTCAGGCAGTTATAGGGGTCGTCCACCATGGACAGGAAGCGGTCGATGGATGGCCCGTCCACCAGCAGCCGGGGCAGGCCGAAGATGTCCCAGGGGGGATCGTCCATGTGCACCGCCATCTTGATGTCGCACTCATGGCAGGTGGGCATGATGGCCTCCAGGAAGTACTTGAAGTTGTCCCACAGCTTCTCCTTAGTGACGGGGCGGTACTTCTCAAACAGCTCGTCCAGCTTCGCCATCCGCGACCGCTCCCAGCCCGGGAACGTCATGTGGTACTTTTCCGTGAAGGACATGACGTAGTCTGCCATCTCCCGGGGATCCTGCTTGATTTTTGCCGCCTCGTAATAGAGGGCGGTGGAGCCGTCCCCCACGGGGTGGAACAGGTCGGTGCGGGTCCAGTCGAACACCGGCATGAAGTTGTAGCAGATCACCTTCACCCCGAAGGGCGCCAGGTTGCGGATAGTCTGCTTGTAGTTCTCGATATACTGGTCCCGGGTGGGAAGGCCGATCTTGATGTCGTCGTGGACGTTCACCGACTCCACCACGTCCATGTTGAAGCCGTACTCGTCCAGCTGCTTCTTGACGGCGGCGATCTCGTCGGGCTGCCACACCTCCCCCGGCATCTTGTCGTGGAGCGCCCAGACGATGCCCTCCACCCCCGGGATCTGCTTGATGTCGGACAGCTTGATCTGATCGTTGCCCTCGCCGTACCAGCGCCAGGTCATTTTCATGCGATTTTCTCCTCCAATAAGGTCTTATGTAGTTAGCCAAATCAGCCATGCGCCGCTTCCGCAATATGCCCCGCACACAACCCGAACTGCTCCAACAGTGCCCCGGCAGGGCCGGAGTGTCCGAACTCGTCGTTGACGCCGATGCGCTCCACAGGGCAGGGCAAGCCGTGCTTTGCGATGACGGCGCACACCGCCTCGCCCAGTCCGCCGATGATGGAGTGCTCCTCACAGGTGACGAGCCTGCCGCACTCCTTTGCCGCTTTCAGTACCAGACCCTCGTCCAGCGGCTTGATGGTGGCCATGTCGATGACACGGGCGCTGATACCCTGCTGGGCCAGCAGCTCGGCAGCTTCCAGCGCCTCCGCCACCAGCAGGCCGTTGGCAATGAGGGCCACATCGGAACCCTCCCGCAGGACTTCACCTTTCCCAATCTCAAAAGTGAAACGGTCTGCGTCGTGGATGACCGGCGCGCCGTACCGGCTGAACCGCATATAGACGGGGCCTTGGTGCTCATAGGCGGCCCACACCATGGCTTTGGTCTCCACGTCGTCTGCCGGTGACATCACCACCATGCCGGGGATGGAGCGCATCAGCGCAAAGTCCTCACAGCACTGGTGGCTGGCCCCGTCCTCGCCTACGGAGATGCCGCCATGGGTGGCGCCGATCTTCACGTTCAGGTGGGGGTAACCGATGGAGTTGCGCACCTGCTCAAAGGCCCGCCCCGCCGCGAACATGGCAAAGCTGCTGGCAAAGGGCACATACCCCGTGGTAGACAGCCCCGCCGCCACGCACATCATGTCGCTCTCCGCGATGCCGCAGTCAAAGTGGCGGTCTGGGAACGCCTTTTTGAAGATCTCCGTCTTGGTGGCGTTGGCCAGGTCGGCGTCCAGCACCACCACATCGGGATGGGCTGCCCCCAATTCCTTCAGCGTCTCGCCGTAGCTCTGCCGGGTGGCGACTTTTTTCACATCTGCCATTTCAAACCGCCTCCAGTTCCGCCAGCTGAGCGCTCAGCTCCGCCATGCCCCGGGCATACTCCTCGTCGTTGGGGGCCTTGCCGTGCCAGCCCACCTGACCCTCCATGTAGCTCACGCCCTTGCCCTTGGTCGTCTCCAGCACGATGGCGGAGGGCTTGCCCTTGATCTGCCGGGCAGCGTCAAAGGCCTTTTCCATAGCCTGGAAGTCGTGTCCGTCGATCTGGAACACATTCAGCCCAAAGGCCCGCAGTTTATCCGGGATGGAGCCCAGCCCCATCACTTTCTCGTTGGGGCCGTCGATTTGGAGGCCGTTGTGGTCGATAATGACTCCCAGGTTATCCAGCTTGTAGTGGGCCGCGAACATCAGCGCCTCCCAGACTTGGCCCTCCTGCATCTCGCCGTCGCCCAGCAGGGTGTACACCCGGGCGGGGCTGCCCTGCTTTTTCAGCCCCAAGGCCATGCCGCAGGCGCAGGACACGCCCTGCCCCAGCGACCCGGTAGACATATCCACGCCGGGGACGGTGTTCATGTTGGGGTGGCCCTGCAAGTAGCTGCCGATATGGCGCAGGGTGGGCAGGTCGTCCACCGGGAAAAACCCCCGGTTGGCCAGTGCTGAATACAGCCCCGGCGCGGTGTGGCCCTTGGACAGCACAAAACGGTCACGCTCGGGTATTTTTGGCTGCTTGGGATCGATGTTCAATTCCTTGAAGTACAGGTAGGTGAACACGTCGGAGGCGGACAGGCTGCCGCCGGGGTGCCCCGCCTTGGCCCCATGGGTAGCGGTGAGCACGCCCATGCGCACTTTGCAGGCGGCGATTTGCAGCCGTTTTTCCTCATTCTTTGTCATAGTTAGGATCTCCTTTTCAGCCTTGACCATAGTAAGCTCCTGGGCCATGCTTTCGGAAGTAGTGTTTATCCTGGATGCGTTGGGGGGCGGGGGCGGCGGAGGGCCGCACCTGCCGGGTGAGCAGGGCCATCTTCGCCACCTCCTCCAGCACCACCGCATGGTACACCGCTTGGGCCGGGTCTTTGCCCCAGGTGAAGGGCCCGTGGCTGGCACAGATCACGCCGGGGACGGCGGTGGGCTCGATGCACCGCTCCTGGAAAGTCTCGATGATAACTACGCCCGTGTTTTTCTCGTAATCCTCCTCCAGCTCCCCCTGGGTCAGGTGGCGGGCGCAGGGGATGGAGCCGTAGAAGTAGTCAGCGTGGGTGGTGCCGAAGCAGGGGATGTCCTCCCCCGCCTGGGCCCAGGCCACCGCGTGGGGGCTGTGGGTGTGGACAATGCCGCCGATGCCGGGGAACGCCTTGTAAAGTTCGATGTGGGTCTTGGTGTCGCTGGAGGGCTTCCATCTGCCCTCCACCCGTTCCCCGGTCTCCAGGCTTACCACCACCATGTCGTCGGCGGTCATGCCGCCGTACTCCACCCCTGAGGGCTTGATGACCATCAGGCCCTTTTCGCGATCCACTCCGGACACATTGCCCCAGGTGAAGGTGACGAGACCGTGTTTGGGAAGCAATAAATTGGCCTCACAGACCGCTTTTTTCAGTTCTTCCTGCATTTACAGCACCTCCACCGCTTTACACTCCACGTGGAGCAAAGCCTGATACCGCTCCATGTAGGCGTTGAAGCCGTCCACCGTCTCTCCGTCCGGCTCGACGGTGGAGCCGGACACGCCCGCGAATACGTGCTTGTTCAAGTAGTCCTCCAACGTCTCGCCGTCCGATTTCCACACCCGATAGGCGGCCAGCAGCGCCATACCGTAGGGGCCGCCCTCCCCGGCGGTGTCCATGCAGGTCACCGGGGCGCTGCAGGCGGCGGCCAGATACTTCTGGCCCACCAGCGGGGTTTTGAACAGCCCACCGTGGCCGGTCAGCGAGTCGATAGCAACCCCCTCCGCCGCCAGGATGTCCATACCGATTTTCAGCGTGGCCAGGGTGGAGTAGAGCTGGGCGCGGAAGAAGTTGGCCAGGGTGAATCTGCTCTCCGGCATCCGCACTACCAGGGGCCGCCCCGCATCCATGTGGGTGACGCCCTCCCCCGCCAGATAGTTGCAGACGGTAACGCCGCCGCAGTCCGGATCGCCGTCCAGGCTCTTTTGGTACAGCCGGGTGAACAGCTCGCCGGCGGGGGGCGCGGCCCCGAACAGCTCCGCCGTCTCCCGCAGCACCCCAGCCCAGGCATTGGTATCGTTGGTACAGTTGTTGCAGTGCACCATGGCCACCGGAGCCCCGGTGGGGGTGGTGACCAGGTCGATCTCCTCATAGACCTTGGACAGCGGCCGTTCCAGCACCACCATGGAGAAGATGGAGGTGCCCGCCGACACGTTGCCCGTCCGGGGGGCCACGGCGTTGGTGGCGGCCATGCCGGTGCCCGCGTCGCCCTCGGCGGGGGCAAAGGGGATGCCAGGAGTAAGCAGGTTGTCCAGCAGGGCCGCGCCCCGTTCGGTGAGCGCGCCCGCGTCCGCGCCGGCAGAGAGAACCCGGGGCAGTACATTTGCCAGCGTCCAGGGCAAATCGCGGGACTTCACCAACCCGTTAAACTTCTCCATCATTTCCCCGTCGTAGTCCAGGGCCTTGCTGTTGATGGGGAACATACCGCTGGCTTCGCCCACACCCACGGCGTTGACGCCGGTGAGCATATAATGGACGTACCCCGCCAGGGTGGTGATGTGGGCAATCTGGGGAACGTGGGGTTCCTCGTTCAGAATGGCCTGGTAGAGGTGGGCGATGGACCACCTCTGGGGAATGTTGAAGCCGAACAGGGCCGTCAATTCCGCCGCCGCTTGCCCCGTGATGGTGTTCTGCCAGGTGCGGAAGGGCGTCAGCAGGTTCCAGTCCACGTCAAAAGCCAGATAGCCGTGCATCATGCCGGATATGCCCATGGCGCAGACGGTCTCCCGGTGCTCTACCCCGGACAGGGTGGCCTTCAGGCCCTTCCACACCTCGTCCAGGGAGTAGGTCCACACGCCATTTTCGTAGCTGGACGCCCAGATGTAGTCCCCGGAGGACACAGGGGTATGCTGTCCATCGACGGCCACTGCCTTGATGCGGGTGGAACCCAATTCGATGCCAAGACAAAGTTTTTCCATGGCGCTCAACCCCAGGGGTTCTCGGTGGGATAGGGCAGGGATTTGGGCTGATTATAGGCGATATCCTGCACCCCCAGGAACTTGAACACCTCGAACAGCGCCTTGCCGTAGTGGCCAAAGGCCACCGCCCCGTGGTGGGGGTAGCGCTTCTGGATCAGCACATGGCGGTAAAACCGGCCCATCTCGTGGATGGCAAACACGCCGATTCCGCCGAAGCTGCCGGTCTTGACGGGCAGCACCTCGCCCTGGGCGATGTAGGAGCGGAGATTTCCCTCGCTGTCGCACTGGAGGCGGTAGAAGGTGATGTCAGAGGGCGCAATGTCCGCCTCCAGGGTACCACGGGTGAAGTCGGGGTCGCTGTCCTGGGGCTCCAGCAGGCGGTGCTGGATGAGCTGGTACTTCACCGCCCGGTCTGCGCACAGCTTGCAGGCGGGGGTGTTGCCGCAGTGGAAGCCCATGAAGGTGTCGGTGAGCTGGTAGTCGTATCTGCCCTTGATCTGCTCCTCCCACATCTGGGCCGGGACGGAGTTGTTGATGTCCAGCAGGGTCACGGCGTCGCCGGACACACAAGCCCCGATGTACTCGCTGAGTGCGCCGTAGATGTCAACCTCGCAGGCCACGGGAATGCCACGGGCCGCCAGCCGGGAGTTGACGTAGCAGGGCTCAAACCCGAACTGGCTGGGGAATGCGGGCCAGCACTTGTCGGCGAAGGCCACGTACTTGCGGCTGCCCTTGTGGTTCTCCGCCCAATCGAGGAGGGTCAGCTCGAACTGGGCCATGCGCTCGCCCAAATCGGGATAGTAGCGGCCCTCGCCCATTTCCTCGGCCATTTCCGCACAGATGGCAGGGATCCGGGGGTCGCCTGCGTGCTCCTTGTAGCTCACCAGCAGATCCAACTCGGAGTTCTCCTCGATCTCCACGCCGATCTCGTACAGGCCCTTGATGGGGGCGTTGCAGGCGAAAAAATCCTGGGGACGGGGGCCGAAGGTGATGATCTTCAGGTTTTTCACACCGATGACCGCCCTTGCGATGGGCACGAAGTCCGCAATCATTTTGGTGATGTCCTCCGCCGTGCCCACGGGGTACTCCGGGATGTAGCCCTTCAGATGGCGCATCCCCAGGTTGTAGGAGCAGTTGAGCATACCGCAGTAGGCGTCGCCGCGCCCATTGATGAGGTCGCCGTCCCCCTCGGCGGCGGCCACGAACATACAGGGGCCGTCAAAGTTTTTGGCAATGAGGGTCTCGGGGGTCTCGGGGCCGAAATTGCCCAGGAACACCACCAGGGCGTTGCAGCCGTGCTCGTTCACATCGGCCAAGGCTTTCAGCATATCCAGCTCGTTCTCAACGGTGACAGGGCACTCGTAGAGGTCGCCCGCATAGGCGGCTTTGATGGCGGCGCGGCGCTTCTCGCTCAGGGCGATGGGGAAGCAGTCCCGGGAGACAGCGATGAGGCCAAGTTTTACGTCAGGGATGTTTTTCATGATGTTTTCCTCCTATATCAAATATCGTTGGCAATGTCGTTGTTGTCGCCGGACAGCCGGACGGCGGCGCCTTGTCCGGCCTCGGCGCTGTCCTCATGGGCCAGCAGCCACTTGTTCCGGGCCCAGAGCAGTTGATCCTCCTCTGTTATGGCCTTGATGGCGGGTTTTGCCTCGTTGGTGCCCCGGGGCAGCGCCACCGCCACCCGGAAGCCCTCGGTCTCGTCGGTGTGGCAGGGGGCATAGTGCAAAGTGGTGGCGTACACCTCCACCAACACCCCGGCGGGGACGCGAAACGTCCGGACTTTTGCGGTGTCCAGCATACCGTCCACGATTTCGTCCTGCTTGGCCAGCAGGAGGATGAAGTCATGGGTGCCCACGTTAAACTCGCTGTCCCGGTGGTACTCCAGGCAGTTCAATTTGGTGTTGCGGCCCCAGCACATCCCCAGCTGGACGGGCATCCCGCCGTAGGCGTTGGCGCCAAACAGTTCAAAGATGGGCAGGGCCTCCAGCTCAGGAATGGCGGGCTGGTAGGTGGTGCCACTTTCCGGCAAGGGGATGGCTTTCATGGCCGCCAGCAGGCCATCCAGCTTATAGCCCTTATGCACCTGCCCATAGGGGGAAAATTCTGCGTCAAATATGCTTTTGATCTCCATGCTTGACCTCCTCATTTCAACGCTGGAAACACATTTTTTAGGGCCGGGTAGATTTGTTGGAACTTTCGATATCGCTCCTCGTACCGGGCGGTGAGTTCTGCGTCCGGCTCCACGGTCTGGGCCACGTGGATCAGCGTGTCACAGGCGGCCTGGACGCTTTCAAACGCCCCGCAGCCCACCATGGCCAGCACCGCGCCGCCGTAGCCGGGGCCCTGCTCGGTCTGTGGCAGGGTCAGCGGAATGCCCAGCACGTTGGCGAAGATGGTCCGCCACAGGGGCGATTTGGCTCCGCCGCCGCAGATCATGCTCTTGGGGATGGACACGCCCAGGGACTTGGCCACCTCGAAGCTGTCCCGGATGGCAAAAGCCACACCCTCCAGCACCGCCTGGGTGAGGTCGGCGCGGGTGGTGTCCATGCTCATGCCGATGAACGTGCCCCGGGCATTGGTATCGTTGATGGGGGAGCGCTCGCCCATGAGGTAGGGCAGGAAGAACACCCGGTTTCGGCCCAACTTATCCTTGCCGATGGGCTTTTGCTCGGTTTGGTAATCGCTGATACCCAAAATGTCCCCGCACCACCACTTGTTGCAGGAGGCAGCGGACAGCATACAGCCCATCAGGTGCCAGCCGCCGTCCGCGTGGGCGAAGGCATGGAGGGCGTTGTTTGGGTCAACCCCAAACTTGTCCGAGCTGATGAAGATGGTGCCGGACGTGCCCAGCGAAATATTGCACCCGCCCGCGCCCACGACGCCCGTTCCAACAGCGGCGGCGGCGTTGTCCCCCGCCCCGGCGCAGACCTTGACTCTCTCGGGTAACCCCAGTTCTTTCGCCACATCGGCTTTCAGGGTTCCCACCGTCTCCCAGCTCTCGTACAGCTTGGGGAGCTGTTCCTCGGTGACGCCGCAAATTTGACATATTTCCCAACTCCACCGTTTGTCCTCCACGTCCAGCAGGAGCATACCCGAGGCGTCGGAATAATCGGTGCAGTGGATACCTGTCAGCTTGTAATTGATGTAGTCCTTTGGAAGCATGATCTTGCGAATCTTGGCGAAGTTTGACCGCTCGTTCTCCCGCATCCACAGCAGTTTTGGCGCGGTGAAGCCCGCGAAGGCGATGTTGGCGGTATAACGGCTCAGCTTGCCCTTGCCAATCTCGTTGTTGAGATAGTCCACCTCTTTGGCCGTCCGCCCGTCATTCCACAGGATGGCGGGGCGGATGACCTCATTGTTCTCATCCAACGCCACCAGACCGTGCATCTGGCCGCCAGCGCCAATGCCAGCGACTTGGGTGGCATCGAAGCCGCGCAGCAGCTCGGGTATGCCCTCGGTCACCGCCCGCCACCAGTCGTCCGGGTTCTGCTCCGACCAGCCGGGGTGGGGGAAGGACAGGGGGTATTCCTTTGTGACCTCGCTGAGCACCGCGCCGCTCCCGTCCACCAGCAGCAGCTTGCAGGCGGAGGTGCCAAGATCAATGCCAATATAGAGCATATTGTCATCCTCCTTCAGCGGATCACAGGGATGGTAACACTCCCTGCGTATCTGCCGTCTGTAACAGCCAGGGTGAGTTCCGCACCTTCTCCCGCTTGTACGACAGCCAGAGCCTCACCGTAATAGGTGTCGGTACGGTCTGTGATGTAGCCGGTCTCATTGTAAGGGCACGCGCTGCCCAGGCCCAGCAGCCTGCCGCCTGTCACCTTCACGCTGAGGATACCCCGCTCCAGCGGCTTGACGACACCGCTTTCGTCGGTGTATTGCAGTCTGATATGGCACAGGCGGCCCGGCTCCACGTCGCCCTCCTCGGGTACGGCCCGCAGCTGTGTTTCCGGAGATGCGGTGCGCAGGGAGCAGCGCCCCAACTCGTGCCCATGGCTGTCATAGCTTACCGCTTCCACCGTGCCGTCCTCATAGATGCAGCGGAATTTGGCCATACAGTCATTTTTCAGCTCCTTTTTGCCCACGCGTTTGCCGTTCACCAGCAGCTCCACGCTGTGGGCACGGGCGTAGACCTCCACGTTGGCGCGCTTGCCCGCGCAGCCCCGCCAGCTCCAGGAGGGGATGGCGTTGGACATTTTCCAGGCGGAGGGGGAGTGCTTGTCATCGGTGTGGTTCACCGGGCACACGGCGATGTATGGGCCCTTGTCCCGCTCCAGGGCCACCCGGGTGTACAGCGCCTCACCCAAGGGCAGGCCCGTCAGGTCGATCCGACCCGAGCCTGCGGACACCCAGCCCACGCCGTGGCCAAAGTCCGGCGCGTAGTCCTGGTACTCCCAGGAGCCGATGCCCACCTCGCCCAGGTAGTCCATACCTGCCCACACAAAGTCGCCCACGATGCGGGGCTCTTTTTTTGCCAGTTCCCGGAACCGGTAGGCATCGGAACAGAAGGTCTCGCTGCCCAGGATCAGCCGGTTCGGGTACTTTTTCAGGTCGCCCTCATAGCGGAAGATGCCATAGTTGTATCCCGCCACGTCCATATTGGCGAAGGCGTCCCGGGTTCGCCAGTCACAGGGGGGGAGGGTGGCCCCCAGCTTCATGAAGTTGTCCCCAAACAGCCCCGCCATGTTGTTGAAAAACTCGCTGCCCACCGCCTTCTTTTTCTTGGGCGCCGCCCCGGCGGCTTTCAGCTTTTCCGCCTTTTCGGCCTCTTTTTTTGCCTTCTCGTCGCTGTAGACGCCAAAGCCGACAGAGGACAGGAAATTGAAAAAGATGTTCACGCCGCAGGTGACGGGCCTGGTATCGTCCAGCTGGTGAAGATAATTGGTCAAGTCGGCGGTGAGCTTGATGCCCTTTTTCTGGGCGGTCTCGGATACCTCGTTGCCGGTGGAATAGAGGATCACCGACGGGTGGTTGTAGTCCTTGTCCACCATGTCCTTCAAATCCTGCTTCCACCACTCCATGAAGTAATCCACATAATCATGTTCCGTCTTATGGATGTACCAATGGTCGATGTACTCGTCCATCACCAGCACACCCAGGTGGTCACAGGCATCCAGCAGAAACTTGGAACAGGGGTTGTGGGCAGAGCGGATGGCGTTGTAGCCGTTTTCCTTCAAAATGCGGATCTTGCGCCACTCCGCGTCCTCGTAGCAGCAGGCTCCCAGCACACCGTTGTCGTGGTGGATGCAGGACCCCTGGACAATGACCCGCTCCCCGTTGAGCAGCAGACCGCGGCGGCCCCACTCCAGGGTGCGCAGACCGAAGGTTTCCACCACCTCATCCGTCCCAAACCTTACCCGGCACGCATAGAGCTGAGGATTGTCCAAGCTCCAGGGCTTAGCCCCTTCCAGGGTCATGGTAAATGTAACCTGCCCCTTGGTCTCCCCGGAGGCGGCGGCCAGCTCCCGTCCGTTGTCCAGGACGGCCACGGACACCGGCCCCGCACCCTCCGTCTCCACCCGCACCTCGATCTGGGCCGGATCCAGGGATAGCGTGCGGATCTTCACCCCGTTGAGCTTGATGTGCTCCCGATCCGCCGTCCACAAGACAACAGGCCGGTAAATGCCCGCGCCGGAGTACCAGCGGGAATTGGGCTGGTCGGCGTTGCGGGCGATGACCTCCAAGGTATTTTCCGCCTCCACCCGCAGCTTCCCCGTCAGCTCCACATAAAAGTTGGTGTAGCCGTAGGGCCGGAAGGCCAGCTTCTCCCCGTTGAGCCACACCTCGGCGTTGTGGTACACGCCCTCAAACTCCAACACAGCGCATTGATCCGTCAGCGCTCTGTCCGGCGTAAAAGCCTTGGTGTAGAGATAGTCCCGTCCCTCATACCAGCCGGTGTTGACGCCGCCGGCGGACAACTCCGTCCGGGGCTCAGACAGCATGGCGTCGTGAGGGAGACTGATGGGAACGCCAGGCGCCCGCTCCCCCAAGTGCTTTACCTGCCAGTGGTCATTAAATTGATTTGCTTTCATCTTTTGCTCCCTTCAAGGAAAAGAAGTGGAAGTCAACACATCCCACTCCACAGAATTTGAAATACAGCGCCCGCTCCCCGTCAGCCATGGCGCAGGGAGCGCGGAACTCCGCCCGTCCGCCGGTCAGCTTTAGCTGGATACGCGCTGATACCGTTTGAAAGTCCGGCCTGCCGGAAAGCAGGAATTCCCCTTCCGCCGCGCCGCTCAATTCCACCGATACAGTTTTGATCTCCCGGATGTCAAAATACTTGAAGCCTGCCACAGCGCCGTCCCGCATATTGGCGATGTACTGGCCGCCATCCCCCTCCCGGTCTTTTTCGGTCTGGGTGAAAAAGGGGTGGGTGGCAAATGCCCTCCGGGGGGTGGGGCAGTCGTACCGCCCCACCCCGTCCCTGCTCCACAGGTTGCAGGCAATATAGGCCGGGTAGCGCCCAATGCCTCGCAGCGGCCCGCCGTTCAGCCCGCAGGAGGTCACCTCCGCCTGCCGGAAGGAGCCGTCGGGGCTGCGAACCAGCTTTTCCGCGCAGGCCTGACGGGAATAGGAGTGGCGGTTGGTCTGCCGGTGGTAGAAGATATACCAGTCCTCCCCGATGTTCAGCAGCCCGCCGTGGGTATTGCCCAGGTAGTTCAGGCCCTTTCGCTCGTCCTCGTTGCCGTCCAGGAACAGGTCACCCTGGCTCACCAGTGTGCCGCCGAAAGAGAAACCGCCGTCGGGCCGATCGCTGACAGCATAGCACAGCTCGTGGTTGTGCCGGGAGGAGTAGACGAAGATGTACTTGTCCCCGTCCTTGCGGATGGAGCTGGCCTCGAAAAACTCGTGGTTGGGGAAGGAGCCGGGGCCCTCCTTGGGAAAAATCACCTGGGGCTCCCCCTTGATGGTGAGCATATCCCGCTCCAGCTCCACCACCGTGCCACCGTCGTTTTTCAGCTTTTTGAAGCCGGTGACGGCGGCGGGGGTGGGGGTGTAAAACCCGGAGTACAGCCAGATCCGCCCGTCGTCGTCCGCCAGCACGCCGGGGTCGAAGGGGAACTGGTCGCCTTTTTTCCGGCCCCATACCGTGCCGTCTGGGTAGCGGACATGGCCCAGGAATTGATAATGCCCCGCCGGAGTGTCGCAGACGGCCACCCCCATGATCCCCATAAAATCGAAGGCGTAGTAGAGATAATACCGCCCGTCCGCCCCCCGGCACACGTCAGGGGCGAACAGCAGCCGCAGGCCCAGCTTATTTTTCGGATCCTGGTTCTTGCGGTAGATCACGCCCTCATACCGCCAGTCGGACAGGTCGTCCACCGGGGCGGACCAGCACACGTAGTCGTTGACGCAGAAGATGGGCGCGTTGAACCTGTCGTGGGAACCGTAGACGTAGACCCGGTTTTCAAACACATGGGGCTCGCCGTCCGGGATATACTCCCAGCTGGGGAGATAGGGGTTGAGCGCCTGCTTTGTTTTCACGCCGCGCCCCCTCACTTTTTGCGCTCCGCGATGGCCTTTTGCTCCTCGGGGAGGTTTTTCTCCACCGTCCACAGCAGCATCAGCACCGCGCACAGGGCGTAGGCGATGGTCTCGATCCAGATATAGCTCACCGTGATGGCCCCCTGGGCCGCGGCGGTCTGCCCCGCGGTGCCCAGGGCCACGTCGGCCCCCTGGGCATAGCCGCTACCGTTCAGGATGGCGCTGAAAATCGCGTTGCAGATGGGGGTGGCGGCCACCATGATGGAGCTGTAGATGGACATGGTAAGCCCGTCTGTGCGGATGCCGCTCTTAAATTCGATGTGGTCGATCACGTCCGCCAGCATGGCCAAAATCAGGTAGCACGCCGGGGCGGAGCCCAGGCACTTGATCGCCACGCCTGCGGCCACCGGGACGATCTGGCCCTGCCCCAGCCCGGCAATAACGCCGCCGATGACGCCGACCACCATGCCGATGATGGTGACGGTGCGCTTGCCGAATTTGTTGGCCAACGGCACCACCAGCGCCGCCGCCACCGCCATGGGGATGGCCCCCAGCACCGCCAGCAGGGATTGGGACGCGCCCCAGGCGTCGGCGGAGCCAAAGAAGGTGTTGTCCAGCACCCATTTGCAGAAGAAAGCCATGGAGCCGTTCTTCATGGCCCCGCTCCACTGGAAGCCCATGTAAAAGATCATGGTGATCCACCACCACTTCTCGCTGGCCACAGCCTTGAGCTGTTCCCCCAGGGTGGCCGTTTTGTCCTGGGCGTCGCTGCCGGCTGTGCCCATGCTCTCCTCCGTGACCCGCTCTCGGGTGAACTTGAACTGGAGGAAGATGGTCAGGGCGGTGAATATTGCCACAGCCAGCATGGTCATGAACCAAAGCCCCTGGTTCTCCTTCAGGGCAAAGGACACCAGCATGGGGAACACCATGGAGCCCACACCCATGACCCCCAGGCCCGCCACGTTGGTGAAGGAAGCCAGGGTGGCCCGCTGTTTGCTGTCCCGGGTGGACACAGGGATCAGGGTGGAGTTGGCGGTGTTGTAGATGGGATAGGCCACCGCGTAGTAGAGATTATAGGCGATGGCGATCCACACCATTTTTGCCGTGGGGCTCTGGAAGGGGACGATGAACATGAGCACGCTGGCCGCGCTCAGCGTCAGCGCAGACAGCAGCACCCAGGGCCGGGCCTTGCCCGCCAGGGCCTTTGTGCGCTCAATAAGCTGGCCCACCACAAGGTTGGCCGCCACGATCAGGATGGTGGAAAACAGCTGTAACCCGGTGAGGAAGCTCAAATCCAGCTTGAGCACATCGGTGAAGTAGTTTTGCAGGATGCTGGTGAAGATGCCGGAGGACAGCAGCGCCCCGAAGGGGCCGATGAAGTAGCCCAGCAGCATTTCCGGCAGCTTTACGCTCTGGGATCCCACCAGCGAGCTGGTGAGGGGGGTGTTCCAGAAGCCAGTTTCTTTTTTGTCCATAACGTCCCTTCTTTGCTCCGCTTAGATCGCGTTCAGTTCGACCGTCCTGGCCTGCATCCCATCTGCCCGCACAGTCACCGTGATCCCGCCGGGGGCGTCTCCGGCGCGGACAACGGCCAGCGCTTTCCCATAATAGGTGGTATGGGTATTGGAGAAGAAGTTCTCCCCCATATTGGGCTTTGCAGAGCCAAGGGCCAGCAGCTCGCCGGCGCCGCTGACCTCCACCGTAACTGCGGTGTCCTCGGAAGACTTTGTGATCCCGTCCGCGCCGGTCAGGTCGATGCTCAAATAAGCCAGATCCTGCGTCCCCGCCTTCAAGGCGCTCCGATCAGCAGCCACGCGCAGTTCGCTGGCGCCCTCGGCAGTCTTCATGGAGGTGCGGGACAGCTCTTTCCCGGCACTGTCATAGCTGATCGCGGTGATCGTTCCGGGCTCATAGGCAATGTGTTTGAAGACGGCCTTATACTCCTTTGTCTTTTTCTTCCCATAGGAACGCCCATTTATGATGAGTTCCGCCGTGTCACCGTCGGAATACACGGTGATCTTGTTCCGCTTCCCCTCGCAGCCGGCCCAAGACCAGCTTGCCACCGCGTCTGTGTCACGCCACATGGATACAGAGCCCGTCTCCCCGGCGTGGGTATACGGTTCCACACCGATACCGGGGGTGTGATCCAGTCCCCAAGTCAGCCGGTTCCACTGCACCTCGGGGCGGAGCTTTCCGCAGATGTCGATCACGCCGCAGCCGCCGGAAATGATAGGCGCGTCCTGGCCGGGATTCTTGAAGCTTTTGTAGCGGACGGTGCCAATGCCGGACTCCCCCAGGTAGTCCCAGCCGGTCCACATGAAATCGCCGATGACATAGGGGAGCTTTTTCACCAGCTGCCAGTTGTGATAGAGGTTTTTGGGCAAGGTCTCGGAGCCGACGATAACCCGGTCCGGATGAAGTGTGCCGTCCTTCTCATACCGGGAGGCGGCGTAGTTATATCCGCCGATATCCAGGTAGGAGAAGCACACCTTTGTGGCATTATCCGCGGCGGGCTTGGCGGCCATTTTTTCAATCATCCCCCCAGCCATGTTCATCAGCATATTGAAAAACGCGCTGGTAGGGACATTATCCATGGTCTGGCTGCCGTTTTTGTTCTCCTTCCCGTCCTTTTTGTCGCCGTATATGCCGCCGCCCTTGGCCGACATACTGCACAGCATCAGGTTGACGCCCAGGGTCACGGCCTTCCCCGGATCCAGCTTCCGGGCCAGGACGGCCAGCTTTTTGCAGTACTCCTGTCCCTCGGGGATGGCCAGCTCGGAGATCTCGTTCCCGATGGAATTCATGACTACGCTGGGGTGGTTGTAGTTTTTGATCACCATGGCAGTGAGATCCTGTTCCCACCACGCACGGAAATCCTTGTCCGCATAGTCGTAGGGGTTTTTATGCACCAGCCAGTTGTCGCAGAATTCATCCATGACATACATACCCAGCTGGTCACAGGCATCCAGCAAGGCTTTGGACGCCGGGTTATGGGAGGAACGTATCGCGTTGAAGCCGGCCTCCTTGAGCAGCCGGACGCGGCGGAGTTCAGCAGCTTCAAAGGAGCACGCGCCCAAAATACCGTTGTCGTGGTGGATGCAGGCGCCGCGAAGCAGCGTCTCCTGCCCATTCACGAAGAAGCCCTTGACGTTCCAGCTGAGGGTGCGGAAACCAAACCGCTCCTTCGCCGTGTCCACCACCTCGCCGTCCTTCAGCAGCTCCGTCCGGCACAGATACAGCTCGGGGTGGTCTGCGTCCCAAAGCCGGGGCTGGGAAACGGGGATGTCCACGGAAGCTGCCCCGTCCTTTACCGGCGCCTCGGCCTGCGCCGCGACGCTTCCGCCGTCCAGGATGGAAACCCGAACCGTGTCGCCGCCGGTGACCGACGCCTTCACATGGGCCGTGTCGTTCCCAGAGGTGGAGATCAACAGGCCGTCGGGGATGATATGGCTCCGATCCCCAAGGAAAAGGTTTACGTTCCGATAGATCCCGCTCCCGGAATACCAGCGGGAATTGGGCACCGCTGAGTTGTCGGCGATCACCTTGATCTCATTTTCCTCGCCGTATTTCAGATACCGATCCAGCGCCACAAAGAAGTTGGTATAGCCGTACCGCTGCTCGGCGGCGAGGGTGCCGTTCACGAACACCTGGGCGTTTTGATAGACCGCCTCAAATTCCAGGACAGCGGACTGCTCCCGCCACTCCTCGGGCACGGGAAACCGTTTGATATAGACATAGGCGCCGCCGGGAAAATATCCGCAGGCCCCCGCTGTAGCGGCATTCTTCGAGCGTTTCTCGTACAGCATTGCGTCATGGGGAAGCGTAACGGGCTTCATAGCCTGCTCCCCGCCCACGGCACTGAACAGCCAGCCCGTGTTAAAGTTTTGTTTTTTCATCTATCTGCGCCCCCTCAAATATGTGAGAATGCCTCGCTGTTGGTGCAGTATACGATATCGCTGCGCCCCGCGATGGCCTCAAAAAGCCGTTCCAGGGCATCCCAGCTGGCATTGCCCTTTCCGTAGTCCATTTCATAGCTGTGCGCCCAGAGGTATAGCAGCAAGTCCCGATCCTGGGCCTCCTCGCGCTTGAAGCGCTCCACCAGCTTCATGGCGTCCTTCAAAATGATGGAGGTGGAGGGGCGAAAGTTCAGCGGGTTTTCGGGGAACTCATAGCCGCCGGAGGGGAACACTGCCCTGGCATACCGGTAGCCCCGTTCCTTCAAATACGCCTGCACCGCCGGTGAGGTGGAGCCCTGCGCATAAGCATGGCCCA
This sequence comes from uncultured Oscillospiraceae bacterium, assembly GCA_910579155.1. The sequence goes on from CAJTTS010000001.1 coordinate 70,271, forward strand.
CGATGGGGACGCCAAAGAGCCCCTCCAGGGCGGCCTTGTCCGCGTCCACCGACGCGCGCATTTCGTCCTCGCTGACAGCGCCCAGGGATTCATGCCGGAAGCCATGGGTGGCAATTTCCATCCCCTCATAGACCTGGAGCACCTCGTCCTGCGGGATTCGGTTGTGCCGCACATAGGAGAAGGGCCACTTGTGCTTTACCCCCTCGGGGCAGTCCTGGAAGGAGAAGGTTCCGATCCCCTTCACCTCGCCGCGGACGCCGAACAGGCCGGCATTGAGGTTGAAGGTTCCTTTAAGCCCGTATTGCTTCATCAGCCGGATGACCCGCTTGTCCTGCTCCAGCCCATCATCGAAGCTGAGTGTAAAATACTTCTTGCCCATGCCTACGCCTCCCCGGTCAGCTGTTTCAAATCGTATGCCTGTGCCAGCAGCATACCGCCGGCCTGGTTCGGGTGCAGGTGATCGCCCTGATGGTAGCGCTCGTCGGTGACCGAGGGATTGTTCTGGTCCCGCAGCAGGGCATCCGCGTCAAATATGTAGTCGAACATCGTGCTTTCCCTGATCCATCCGTTGATACTGACCCGCAGGGCCTCCATCTCCGGGGTATAGCCCTTTTTCACAAACCCGATGCGGGGCGGGAGGGTCTGGGCAATCACCCGGACGCCCATCTTGTGGAGCCGCTCCACGATGTCTGTTACGGCAGACGCGTATTTTTCCAGGGAGATAAGCGCCTCTGTCTTTTTGGAGTAATAAGCCGCGTCATTGACGCCCAGCGCGAGGATCACCCCGTGGAGGCCGTCAAAGCGGAGCACATCGCGTTCAAAACGGGATACCCCCTTTTCCCCGTAGGAAGCCCCCATCAGCCCCGGAATATCATAGAGCAGGCAGTTCCCGCTGATACCTGCGTTCATCAGCGCGTACCTGCCGCCGTAGGCGTCGGACAGGCGCTTTTGCAGCGGCTTCACCCAGCGGTTCATGGCCGTTATGCTGTCCCCGAAGGCTGCGATGATCTTCGACGGCTGGCCGGTGAGCACATCAATCTGATCCATCCCAGGAATGGCTTCATAGAGGTTGTACTGCTCCTTATAGCCCTCCCTGCGAACCGGGGGAAGCTCCTTGTCCCCGGTGTGATCGCCCGGGTAGACCACGGCGGCCTCCTCGGTCATATTGCTGTCCATAACCTTTGACGCGTAATAGAGCCTGATCTCCAGCTCCTCACCCTGGGCCGCCGGGAACGAAATCTCGTCAGAATAGCAGCTTTCTCCCACGGGAACAGAGAAAGAGCCATTGCCGCTGCTCGTAACGGGGTGCATCTTCCCCTGCGCCCATATCGTCAGTCCGCCGATGGCATAGGGTTTCTTCCCATAGTGATTTGAGAAACGAACCCGAAGCTTCTCACCGGAAACCTGGGGCGTTACATGAAACACCACCGTTTTCCTTTTCCCTGCCAACAGGCCCATAGCGAATGCGGGGGCGGCGGCTTGATGCCAAATTGGTGTCCAGTCCATGGTTATCCTCCTTCGTTATGCGAGCGTAAAGTTCAAAATATCAAGGGCGCCTTTGCCCTTATACCGAAAATACAGGGGGCAGGAGCCGATGGGCCGGCGGCTCTCCAGCGCCAGCCGCTTGGCGTTGAATTTCGTGCCGGCAGCCGTCCATTTGTCCGCGGCGGCAATGGAAATGGAAGCTATGACGACACCCTTTTCCCCGGGCAAAAGCTCCAGTACGCCGCCTCCGCCGCGAACCGTCACGTCGATGCGCGTGGTTTCTTCCAGGTCAAAATATCGGAACCCGGCGACGCTGCCATTCTTCATTTTGGAAATATAGGCCGTTGGCGCGGTAAGCTCCGTGTCCATCGTCACTTCGCCGTCCTCTGGCTCCGGCGGTTCATAGTCCGGGCCGTCCTGGGTGATCTCAGGTCCGCCCATAGGGTTGCGGATGCCAAACACCCCGGCGTGATGAAGGACGCAGGCAATGTAGGCCGGATAGGTCCCGATCCCCTTCAGGGGGCCGCCGTTCAATCCACAGCTTGTGGCCTCCACCATTTGAATCGTGCCGTCCTCCTGGATCTCAATGGGCTCGGCCACGGCCTGCCGGTTCTTTTTCACTCCGTTGGTGGTGCGGTGGTCAAATATGTACCATTGGCCGTTGACGCACACCATGCCGCCGTGGCTGTTGCCCATGGGATAGGCGGCGTTCATGAGCTTTCTGCCGTTCAAACCGATATCGCTGGAGGAGTGGATTGGCCCCTTGTGGATAAAGCCCTTGTCGGGGAACAGGCTCATGGCGTAATTGAGACCGGTGATGTCGGTGGCCGGATAGACCAGATAGTACCACTCACCGATGTGGCGGATAGAGGGGCCCTCCCAATAGTTCGGCTTCTTGGGGTCAAAATCCGCCGGCATGATGATCGTCGGCTCGCTGATAATGGTCAGCATGTCAGGCGCGAGTTCCATCACAAACAGGCCCTTGATCTCGTGGCCAAAGTTCCCGTTTGACGGCTGACCGCTCCCCACATAGAGGAAAACACGTCCGTCATCGTCCACCAGTACGGCGGGGTCAAACACGAACCAGTCTTCCGGCTTTGAGCCATAGACCCGCCCGTCCGGGAAATGGACGTCGCCCAAATACTGATATTTCCCCGCGGGGGTGTCGCACACGGCGACGGAGGTGATGGACGTATTGGCCACGGAGTAGTAGAGATAATACCGCCCATCCGTACCGCGCACCACATCCGGGGCATAGTAGGACAGCTTTTCCTTATTCCACGGGGTATCCTCTTTTTTGAAGATCACGCCCTCGTACCGCCAGTCGGAAAGGTCGCCCACCGGGGCCGACCAGGAGACGTAATTGCCCTCGCAGTATTCCTTGGCTCCAAACAGATCGTGGCTCCCATAGATGTACAGCCGGTCGCCAAACACCCTCGGTTCAGCGTCGGGGATGTATTCCCAGCTGGGGAGATAGGGATTGTAGCATTGCCGTTTCAATGGTGGTTCCTCCTTTAAAAACGCGCATTTTTGTGGTATACTGCCCTCAAGGGGGCGTTAGCATGGAAAACATGACACATCTGTATTTTGACAGCATTGATGAGATGCGGGATCAAACCGACAGCCATGGCCCGAACTATCTTCGCGACCATACGGCCGAGCGGGACTATTTTTCTCCGTTGTCGGTGGTGACCAGCATCCATACGCCCCAGGAGTACCTGTTTTCCAACTATATGGATACGTGGTCCTTTTGCGTCCACACTCCGGCAAGAAGCGAGTTCTTTCATGAAACCTATATGCACAAGCATAACTTCTTCGAGCTGATGTATGTGCAGCGGGGGGACGTCCGGGTCATGATTGAGGAGGCAGAGACCGCCTATACTCAGGGGAACCTCTGCCTCCTCAACCGAAATACCATGCACCGGGAAACAGATATGTCAAACGCGGATATCGTTTACATCGGCATCGACCCCGCGCTGCTGACGCAGTGGCCCAAATCATTTCCGCCGCCGTTCCAGTACAAAAGCATCCTCAATCAGTTTTTCAGTGACAACCTTTCGGAGCGCGCCGCCTATAAAAAGGACTACCTGGACTTTACCCTTCTGGGGACGGACGCGATCCCGCAGCTGACCCAGGAACTGATCCGCGCATTTTCCGTGAAGCGGATCGGCTATCAGTTTGACATCTATTCCTCTTTACTTCGGCTGTTTGCCGCGCTGGAAAGCCCCGATGTCTATAAGGCCACCCATGTTTCGCTGGGGCACAGCCGGGAGCTGATGGCCGTGGAGCAGGCCAAGAAGCTGATCGAGGCACAACACGGGGTCATCCGCCGGACTGAGCTTGCGGAGGCGCTCAACTACTCTTGTGAGCATATCTCCCGCATCATCAAGAGGCACACCGGGTACACCCTCAAAGCGTATTGCCAGAAGGTGCAGCTGGCTGAGGCTGCACGTCTGCTGAGGAACACGGAATTCCCGGTCAGCCAGATCGCAGCATCGCTGGGATACGAGAACAGGACGCAGTTCTACAAAGTATTTCAGCGGGAGTATCATCTCACACCGTTGGAGTACCGCCGGCACGCTTCGGAGGACTGAGCTTTATCCTGCGTTGCGCTGATCGAGGCATTCGCGGATCTTCCTGCGCTCGTCTTCCTTAATGGGGTATTTACGCAGGATCAGGGCGGATATCACGCCGAGAATTGCGGGGACCAGGCCCATAATGACGATGAACCAGTTGAGCATGGTGGGGATCTGCGACAGCTCGCCCAGGTAATCAGAGGTGACGGGGTCTACGTTGTAGCCGATCGCCATGAGCACAGAGCCGATGATTGCCGCAGAAAGCGCCGCCTGAGCCTTGACGATGAAGCCGCCGGCCACCATGGTCAGGGCGGAGCGATCCTTGCCGGTTTTGTAAATGTTGTAGTCCATGATTTCCATCTCCACCATGGACTGGGGGACAAAGTCGGTTCCCACACCCACCGCCATGATGAACATGGTGATGAAGAACAGCGCGGGAGTTTTCGCCAGAAGCCCCGTCATTTGGGCAATGAACAGGATCAGGCCGCCCACCGACTGCATGACCAGCAGGGAGCAGGTCATTTTGATCGGGTTATTCTTAAAGAGCTTCAGGATCGGGCGGCCAATGACCGCGCCAAACAGCAGCGGGATGAGCATCATCATGGAGGAAATGCCGTTGAGGACACCATACTGCTCCATGTTGGTGACGCCGGTGGCAAGGTCAGTACAGAAGCCCCATTTGATGTAGTACGCAGGGGTGGCGAAAATGAGGGACCAGATAAAGCCGGCAAAGATGCCCTTTAAATAATAGATCACCATGGGCTTGTTCTCTTTGAACAGAAGGAAGAAGTCCTTAAATTTTACCGGTTCTGCCTCATTTCCCTGCGCGCTGTGCTTTTCCTTGACCAAGAACCAGCCGATCAGGGCAATCACCATCGCCGCGCCAACAATAACGGTGATCAGGATGGCAAACGAGTCGTGATAGTTCCCAACCGTTTCGTTCACCGTAACCAGCACGGCCGTAAAGGCGGAGGTAACAACACCCAGCATCATGGTCCACACCCGGGGGCCGATGACCAGCTTGGAGCGTTCATTGGGGTCATTGGTCATCGTCCGAAACAGGAGGTTATCCTTGTAGAAAGACGTGCCAACGTCGAACATGAGGTAGAAGAAGATGACCCACACGACAATCAGCACCGGCTTTGTCGCAAAGGCAGACGGGAGCGAGTAGAGGAGGATGCAGCCAATGCCGGTCAGCAGGATGCTGAGGAGGAAGAAGGGCTTGTATTTTCCGATCTTGGTCCGCTTCCCGCGATCCATCACAAATCCCTGAATCGGATCGTCCACCGCATCAAAGATGCGGGCGAACAGGAGCAGCGATGTGGCCAGCGTGGCTCCCATGGCGCCCAGCCCCGCATAGTCGGTCATATACTGCATGAATAGACTGGACATGAACACGGTGCAAAGCCCATTTACAGTGGACAGCGCGGTGGTGCCGAAACAGTCTCGCAGCGTAACGGCATCCGGGTTTTTAACTCTGGTGCGTTTTACCATAACAATCTCTCCCTCTGTCATTTTACTTGACGGTCACAATCAATCAGAGCCTGGATTTGTACAAATCCTACAATAAATAATAGGGGATTCGGGTGTGTTCCACAATGACAAAAAGCCACCCTTTTTCAACATACTGTATCATTTTATTTCGTGTTTTCAGAGGCGAATGATTGAGAAATATTTTGTTACAGCATTGCGCGTAAGCACCTCAAAAAATGTGGAGCTGTTGATTTATCCAAGTGATCTCATCATTTTTTGCCCACTGTTTCGTCTGTGATAGATTCCATGGCCTGCCCCAGGCTCATGCCGCCTGCAACAGCCTCCTTCCGGGCGGCATTCACCGCCTGGATGGTCTTCATCTTCTCGCCAGTCAGGGAGTAGCCCTTCATGGCCAGCAGGGTGGCCGCCCAGGCCAGCATGGGGATGATACAGAACATCACGATCACCGCCACCTTGATGCCGCCGGAGTAAGGCGTACCGTCGTCCGGCAGTTCGTGCAGGCCCGCGCAGATGAGGAAAATAAACGCCACCAGCGTCTGGGCCAGGGAGGACACCAGCTTGTCCACCAGGGAGAACAGGGTACCCATGATGCCCGGTATGTACTTGCCGGAGCGGTAGGTCTCGTAGTCGGAGCAGTCCGCCACCATGGGAATGGGCATATCCGCTGTGGCGTAGTACGCGCCGTAGCCGATACCGAAGAAAATGATAAACAGGATGGTGTACAGGTTGATGGCACCGCCGCCCTGGAAGGGGAAGGACAGCATACGGGCCGGAGTGCCGTGGTCGCTGAACAGCAGCAGCGCCAGCACGCCCACGTAGCAGCCCAGGGCTACGGAGACGTAGCGCACCAGGGACGCCCGCTGTCCCAGCTTCTGAGAGGTGCGCATACTGAGCAGGAAGAAGGGCACCGCGCACACGTAGCCCAGCACCATCATGGGCAGGTAGAGGGAGTTGTAGTTGCCCATCAGGATGCCGTACAGCGCCAGCAGGACAGTGGTGTTGGTAGCGATGGCCAGGGCCAGCTTGCACCCCGCGCCCGCCACCATCAGCCGCTGCATGGGCTTGTTGTTCTTGATGATTTCCACGTACTCGGAGAGCTTCACCTTCTCCTGCTTTTCGCCGCCGATACCATAGTACTTGGGGTTATCCTTCTCGGCAATGCCGATGATGGCCAGGATAGTCAGGAACACGGAAATGGCGATGCCGATGGGGGTGATGATGCGGTACACCATGGGATCAGCGTAGCCGGAGGTGATGACGTTGCCCGCCGCGTCCTTCACGTCGTACATCCCCTTCACCAGCGGGATCATGAATTGCATGACCCCCATGCCCAGCAGGGAGCCCACCGTATTGAAGATGGTGAACATGGGCCGCTGGTTGGGGTCGTTGGTGAGCACGGTCTGGCCCGCCCGGGTACAGGAGGTCTGGAAGGTGTAGCCGATGACCCAGACGAAATACACTACCACGAAAGCCACGTAGCGCAGCCACATCATGCTCTCAGGAATGAACGGCAGCAGCACATAAAGCGCGATAACGCTCACCGCCATGACGGCGCTGCCCAGGATCATGAAGGGGCGGAATTTGCCGATCCTGGTGCTGGTGCGGTCCATCATGGCGCCGATGATGGGGTCGGTGACGGCGTCGCACACCCGCATCACGGTGACCATGATGGAGGCAAACATACCCAGCTTCAAAATGCTAGAGCCGAACTGGGCCACATAGGACAGGATCAGGACAAAATAGACGTTGGTTGCGCCGTTGTTCAGTGGGAACAGCATTAACTGATACGGCTTTGCACGGTTCAGCGTAGTATTGGGCTCTTGGCTCATAAAGATTCCTCCTTAATGAATGGCGTTTGCCGCCTTGCGCTTCTTGCCGGCGCGGAAGAACCCGCCGATGACGGCCCCCAGGCCCTTGAAGAAGTGGCCGTTGACGATGGTGAGGATGCCCTGGGCCATCTCCATGGTGCAGATGCCGCCGGTCATCTTGGCGATGGCCCGGAAGGGCATATTGTAGTTGAACAGCAGGTTCAGGTTGGGCTGGCCCTTCTCGATGCTCTTGTTGATGAAGTGGGTGAGGATCTTGTAGGCCAGCCGCCCCGCGGCGCCTTTGGCGTAGTACATCTGGCACAACGCGTCGTTCATGTCCAGCATCCCGCTCCAGTGGCCGTCGGGGATGGGGCGGCCCAATAGCGCCTCGAACTCCCCATCGGAGATATTCTTGATATCCCCGGAGAAATACTTGGCGAATTTCTGCCTGTCATAGGGGCTGGCGGCGTTGGTGCCCTGCACCTCCACCGTGCCGGACAGCTTGATGTCCGCGCAGGACGCGCCGATCAAGATAGTCCACTGGCCGCCCTCCACCTCGAACCGGTTGGAGTCCACGTTGAAGTAACGGAACGCCTTGTCGTCCAGGGGGATGGTCACTTTTTTGCTCTCCCCCGCTTTCAGAAACACCTTGGCGAAGCCCTTCAGCTCCTTGGCCGGGCGGAACACCTCGCCGTCCGTCTTGGAGACGTATAGCTGGACTACCTCCGCACCGTCCATGCCGCCCGTGTTTTTGAGGGTGAAGGTGGCCTCCTTGCCGGTGACGGACAGGTCGGAGTACTCAAAGGTGGTGTAGCTCAGCCCGAAGCCGAAGGGGAACAGCACGGGCACCTTGGCGGTCTCGAAATAGCGGTAGCTCACGTACAGGCCCTCCCGGTACTCGGCAGTGCGCTCCTTGGCGGGGAAGTAGGGGGCGGAGGACACGTCCTCGTATTTGATAGGGTAGCTCTCCGCCAGCTTGCCGGAGGGGTTCACCTGGCCCATAATCACCTTGAGGACGGAGGACGCCCCCGCCTGGCCGCACAAGTAGCCGTGGACCAGCGCCTTGCACTTGTCCAGCCAGGGCATCTCCACGGCGGAGCCCGCCGACATGACGGCCACCACGTTGGGGTTGGCCGCCGCCACCGCTTCCAACAGGTCGATCTGGCTCTGGGGCAGCTTCATGTGGGAGCGGTCTAACCCTTCGCTTTCGCTGATCTCGTCCAAGCCGACATACAGCAGAACGATGTCTGCCTTCTTCGCCAGCTCCACGGCCCTGGCCTGCATGGCCGGGTCGCCCTTGCCGGAGCGGGGGTAGCCCGCCTCAAAGCCTGCCACGTCCAAATCGAAGTTCTTGATCACGTCCATGGTGTGATCCAACTTAGTGGGGTTGACTACCGAAGAACCCGCACCCTGATACCGGGCTTTCTGGGCAAACTCGCCGATAACGGCCACCTTCGTGCCCTTTTTCAGCGGCAGGATGCCTTCCTCGTTTTTCAGCAGGACAATGGACTGCTCCGACGCTCTCGCTGCTATAGCGTGGTGAGCATCCTTGAAAAACTCTTTGCCCTTCCACTGATCTACAGCTTTTCGTGTAGATAAAACAACGTCCAGCAACTCATCAACTCGCTGATCCAGCAGTTCCTCACTGAGCTTGCCGGACTTTACGGCTTCCACCAGCTCCAAATCGGAGTCGCCGCCGGTGGTGGGCATCTCCAGGTGGGAGCCCGCCGCCACCCCCGCCGTGTGGTCATTGGAGCCGCCCCAGTCGGACACCACGAAGCCCTCGAAGCCCCACTGATCCCGGAGGATCTCCTGGAGCAGATGCGGATTCTCGTTAGCATACACGCCGTTGACCCGGTTGTAGGAGGACATGATGGACTTGGCGCCACCCTCCTTCACCGCGATCTCAAACCCGGTGAGATAGATCTCCCGCAGCGTCCGCTCGTCCATGACGGAATCGGAGGCCATGCGGCGCAGCTCCTGGGAGTTGGCGGCGAAGTGCTTGGGGCAGGCGGCCACGCCATTTTTCTGGATGCCCCGGATATAGCTGGCCGCCATCTTGCCCGCCAGATACGGATCTTCGGAGAAATACTCGAAGTTCCGCCCGCAGAGGGGGGAGCGCTTGATGTTCAGCCCCGGCCCCAGCAGGACGCATACACCTTGGGATGCGGCTTCAATTCCTAAATACTCACCAATCTCCTCGCCCAGCGCCGGGTCCCAGCTGTTGGCAATCGTCGCGGCGGTAGGGTAACAGGTGGCCGGGAGCGAACCGTTCAGGCCCAGCTGGTCGCCCTCGCCCTCCTGCTTGCGGATGCCGTGAGGGCCGTCGGACAGGGTCATGCTGGGCACCCCCAGCCGCTCCACGCTCCGCGTCTGCCAGAAGTCCTTGCCGGAAAGCAGGTAACACTTCTCTTCTAAGGTCATTTGCCGGATCAAATCCTCATGCTTCAATAAAATCCCAACCTCCTTTTTCTCACACCCAGTTGGCGCTGTTGGAACTTTTCCCGTGGAGCTGATAGTCCGGGTTGGGTGCGCTGACCCGGCGGATGGCGCACTGGTCGGTGCAGTTGCCGGCCACGGCCTTTAGCTCCGCATTGCCCTCCAGGGGGACTTTGAATTCAAACACCCTTTTCCCGGTCTTTTCCTCCACCAGCTTGCCGTTGACGTACAGCGCCACTTTGCTCTGATTGGAATACACTTTGACCTTGGCGACTGCCTCGGGCCGGTCGACATACCGGCTGCCGCAGATGTGGACGAAGGGTTCATCGCTCCACCAGGCTTTGTAGAGGTAGAAGCTGTCTTTTTTCGTCTTGCGGTCAAAGGTCACCAGGCCCTTGTGGTTCATCCCCGGCTCGCCTCCCTGGTCCCGGGCGTCGGCGGCAAAGTCGAACATATTCCAGACGTGGGTTGCCCAGAGGAAGGGACGGTGCTCAAAGCAGCGCAGCATATACTCGTGGTAGACGCACTGGTATTCCTCAGTATGGTCGCCCCGGCGGGGCTTGGAGGAATGCAGGTTGGGCATTGCCTCACAGCCGTACTCGGAGTAGCCCAGCGGCCTGTCCGGGTAGCATTTGTGGAAGAAGTCGATCCACAGGTCGTTGAGGAACAGCCCCGGTACATACCACCCCAGGTACAGGTTCCAGCTCACCACATCGGTGATGTGGGCGGTCTTGTTGAACGGCCCGCACATGGCGTAGCAGGCCAGGGTGGTGAGCCGGGTGGGATCCAGCTGGTGGTACAGGTCGTTGAGCACCCGGTGGTTATCCAGCATATCCACCTTATCCTTGGTGGAAATGGTGATCTCGTTGGACACCCCCCAGACGACGATAGACGGGTGGTTGTAGTTCTGGATGACCAATTCTTTGGCTTGGCTGATGGTATTGTCCCGGCCGCTGGCCATATGCTCCGAGATATAGGGGATCTCCGCCCACACCACCATGCCATACCGGTCGCACAGGTCGTAAAAATACTGGTCATGCTGGTAGTGGGCCAGGCGGATGGTGTTGGCCCCCATCTCCCGGATCAGCGCCATGTCGGCATCATGGTGCTGCTTTGTGATGGCGTTGCCGATTCCCCTCCAGTCCTGGTGGCGGCTGACGCCCCGCAGGGGATAGCTGCGCCCGTTGAGGAAGAACCCCTCTCTGGGATCTACCCGAAAGTCCCGCACACCAAAACGGGCGCTGACCTGATCTACCGTTTTATCCCCTATGGTGAGGGTTGCCACTGCAGTGTAAAGATAAGGATCCCTTATCCCATCCCATAGATGTACATCAGGCAAATCCAGCTTGCCGCTGTCCGCATCAATAGCAGCGGCCTCTTTTCCCGCCCCATCCAGAATGGAGATATGCACCTGGCCGTCTTCGCAGTTCCTCCAGGTTTTTACCTGCACCTCGCCCTTGCTGTAGTTTTCGACGGGCTTGGCCGTGACCATGATGCCCAGCCCACCCAGGTAATCCAAGTCGAAGTGACATTTGTTGGCCACAATTAACGAGACATCCCGGTAAATGCCGCCGTAGAAGGTGAAATCCGCTTTCTGGGGGTACACCCGATCGTTGATGCCGTTATCCACGTGGACCATCAGGACATTGCTGTCTGAGATCAATTCTGTGACATCCCATCGAAAGGTAGAATAACCGCCGTTGTGTATCCCAACAAACGTCCCGTTCAGTTCTACCTTGGCCGACGCGTTTACCCCCTGGAATTCCAGGTATACCCGCTGCTCCGCGGTGAACTCCGGCTTGGAAAAGGTTCTGCAATAGATGCACGTTCCTCGCCAATAGTCGTTCCCGCCATCCTGGCCGTCGATGCTGTTCCAGGTATGGGGCAGATTCACACGCTGTGTCCCGCCGCTTGGCCCGGTGAAGCTCCAGCCTTCATTGATATTGATCCGTGTTCGCAGTTTCATTTGCCTCACCTACTCAAATGTATTTCTCCAAAAAGCCAGCGCTGCGCTGAAAGCTTTTGACCGGCGATTTGTCCACCCAGTTGCGGTGGCTCTCCAGAATCACAGCCTCCACAGGCACAGACTTGGCCTGCTCTACCAGGGGCAGCAAATCCATATTTCCATAGCCCAGCTCCATGCTGTCGCTTTTCAGGATAGGGGTCATGGCTGGCCCGGACAGCCGCGTCCCTCGGTCGTTAATGTGCCATAGCTTCATGCGTCCCCCCAGTTGCTTCATCCAGAACAGGGCGTTGGCACCCCCTTCCGTGAACCAGTAGCTGTCGAATTCAAAACCTACCGTCGCCGGATCTGTCTCGGACAGCAGGATGTCATAGGCCCGTTGTCCCCGGTTCACCCACTGCAATTCGCAGTTGTGGTTATGATACAGCAGGCTGACGCCCTCCCGGGCCAGCGCTTCCCCGGCCCGGTTCAGGCGGGCGGCCAGCTCCCTGACCGCCCTTTCGTCGCCGTAGGGGAAGCGGTACATCCCTGTGATCACCGCGTACTTCGCCCCCAGTGCCTTGACCTCGGCGGCGGTGGCGGGGATGTCCTTTTCCACGCTGTCCAAGTCGGTGTGCAGGCTGACCACCCGGAGCCCGGATCCCTTTACCAGTCGGGGCCAGTCCAGCCTGCCGCCCCCGCCCACGGGCATACCGGCAGCTTTAGTGATGAGGCGGACTAAAAGGCCACTGGGGTGGATCATAAAGCTGCACAGCTCGATCCCATCGTACCCGGCATCCTTCATTTTTTGCAGCGTATCCCGGGCCTGGGCCTCATTATTCAGCACCGTGCCCAGCATGAACTGCTGGACTGCTTTGATCGGCATGGATGTTTCCCTCCCTTTTTACATTTTTAAATCCCCGACAGCGCTTCTTCAAATTTTGGCAGCCACCACTCCCGATAGCCGGCCTTTGTCGGATGGATGTTGTCTGCCATATAGAGCGCCCGTTCTTCCTCGCTGATGTCGTTGAACGCCTGGTCACGATATAGGTCAATGATGGTCACGCCCCATTTTTCCGCGAGCTCCTCCAGCGCCTGCACCATCGTTTCATAGTTTTCGTCATCCATGGGCGGGTTGGTGTAGAAATACACGGGGCAGTCCCATGTGCCTTTGGCCGTGGCGATGATGTACTCCATTGCCCCAAAGGTGGTGGCGGTGTCAAAGGCGGCGGCATCGCGCACATCCGCCGGCGTCACAGCGCCAAAACCATCAGGGAAACCCTTATCGTTTGTGGACAGCTGGCAGATGAACGCGTCCACATGGCCTGCCCTTTCATCAGAGGCCAGATACTGATCCAGACGGCTTACGTAGCTGCTGTTGGCCCGGTCCGCCAGCGTGGTGCCGGACACAGCCTCCTTGATACACTGGGCTCCATGCTTTTTTGCCAGGAAGTCGGCCATAGATTCCTGACCGGAACTGGCCCCTTCTGTGACAGAGGAGCCCAGCCAGAAGATGACCTTTCCCGCCAGGGGGCTACCGGCGGTTTCCCGTGTGCCTGCGACAGAGTATTCCTCCCGGTTTCCCTTCAGCGTGACCTTGATGTTCTGCTCCACGGTTTCCCCTCCATAGACAAATTTAGCAAACAGGGACGTCCGCGTCAGCGGTTGGTCTACGATGATCCCCTCATAGGCCACGTTTTCCAGCATTGAGCCGTCTTTCAACTTGGCGTTGATGACAACCCCGGCCGGATCAAAGGTCTCGCCCTCCTCATACTCCAGCTTCTCCGGCGGTTGCACGATGGTGAGCTTCCAGACCTGAGCGACACTCGCCTCGCTCCCGCCAGCAGGCGCGTCTGAGCTTTTACCGGCCCCTGCTCCACAGGCACTCAAAAAGAGTGCCGCCATCAGTAGCAGTGTTCCAAGCCGCATCGTTTTCTTGTTCATCTGAGATCTACCCTCCTGTTTTGAGCTACCGGACAAACCGATCAAAAGTCGGCTCACCGACAGCTTTTTGCGTTTTGTGCACAGGTGGTCACTTTTCCTGCTTCTGCTTTTTCTTCGTCCGCACCACTATGAACGCACTTCCCACAGCCAGCAGGGCGCACACGCCGGTGGCGGCGTACAGCGCAATCCGCCACAAGGGAGTCACACTGACAACGGTAGCGTTGCCCATGTTCATAGCGTTAGTCCGGGTGATGCTGAACACCACGTTCTTGGCCGCGTTGTGGACCGCCGCAGCGATGGCCGGATCGTTGTCGGTCCCGTCCAGGGTACCCATGCCGCCCTTCTGTCCACACCAATAGTCCTGGCCAGCCAGCACGCCCAGACGATAGTCCATCCACTTGGCGTTGATGGCCATGTCGGTGATGGCGGAGCCCTCCATGCCCCACTCGTTTCGGAGGATGCCGGTCATCAGGCCGTGGTGGGCACCGGACCACACCACGCCAATGCGGTTGAAAGAGCTCATGACGTTGGAAGCGCCACCCCGGATCGCACCCTCAAAGCTCTCCAGATACAGTTCCCGGATGGACTGCTCGTTGGCCCAAACGGAGATCCCATACCGGCCCTGCTCCTGGTCGTTGAGGGCGAAATGCTTCACAAAGGCCAGCATCCCCCGGTCGTGGAGGCCCTGGACCTGGGCGGCGGCAATCTCGCCGGACAGCCAGCCGTCCTCGGAGTAATACTCATTGTGCCGGCCCAGATAGGGGCTCCGGTGGATATTCACGCCGGGGGCATAAATACCGGCTACGGCGGCGGCGTTGTCCCCGGACTGGGCGTGGAGCATATCCTCGCCCATGCACTTGCCCACCTCCTGGATCAGCTCTCGGTTATAGGTGGCCGCCATCACATCCTCGGAGGTAAAGGCCATGCCGTTGGCCCCGCCCACGATGCTCTTGGTGAAGCCGGTGGGGCCGTCAAATTCCTGGGTGGCGGGCAGATTGATGGCCGGGAGCACCTGGGTCTGGTAGGAGCCGTTATAGATCAGGTTCAGCATATCTTCGTAGGAGAGCTGGCCGATCAGCTCATCCCAGGCGGGATCGTCATAGCCCTTGTCCACAAAGTCGATGGCGTTGAGGGAGCCGCCCGTCCCGGCGGCGAGAGCCTGGCTCACGTCGGACCAATAGAGCTGCTTGTACTGCTCCACCAGGGCGTCCCTGCCGGCGTCCTCATGGGTCAGGCCGTCGTCCCACATGGCGTCTGTAGCCCGCAGGCTCACAGCGGCCTGGGGGAAGGTTCCGGTCCAGTTGCTGCGGGTGAGGTAGACCACCTGCTGATCCTCCGCGCCCTCGTACTTGTTCAGATCGGCGTTGTCGAACAGGTTGGTGATGGGCTTCCCTGTGGCGGAGGAGACCGCATAGGTGGTGGTATCCAGGGCGGGGTTGTTCCATTTGGCCGTGAGGGCCGCGTCGCCGGTACCGATCATGCGGGAGGCGTCCGCCCCCTTGGCCATCAGGATGTTGTTGACGGCGTTGTGGGCGTCAGTGCCCACGGTGAAGTAGTAGTCCCCGGCGTCCAGGATGTAGGTCTTGGCGGCGTTGGCGTCATAGCTGGTCAGATCCTCTTTCAGGACGCGGATATCAAAGTGCTCGGTCTCGCCGGCCTTGATCTCCTTTTTGTCAAAGCCGCACAGCTCCACGGCGGCCTTCTCGATCCCGTTCTCCCGGTCATAGTCGGTATAGGGGGACTGGAAGTAAATCTGCACGGTGTGCTTGCCGTCCATACTGCCGGTGTTGGCCACATCCACCCCCACCTGGAAAGCTTCGCCCTGGTCCTCCACGGTGAAGTTGGAGTACTCGAAGGTGGTGTAGCTCAGGCCGGAGCCGAAGGGGAAGGCCACATCGGCGTTGTAGTCGTACTCCCCGGCGCTGCCCTGTCCCAGCACGTAGTCCTCATACCGGGTCTCGTAGTAGCGGTAGCCCACGTAGATGCCCTCCTGGTACACCACGTAGTTCATATTGCACTTTTCAATGCCGGGGGCGGTGTTGTTCTGGGCAAAGGCCAGGTCCAGCTGGGCGGCGTTGGTATAGGGGAACGCGTCGTAGTTCACCATGGCGGGGGAGGAGTGGTTGTCCTTCAGGAAGGTGTCCACGATCCGCCCGGAGGGGTTCACCTTGCCCGCCAGGATGTCCGTCACGGCGGGCAGGCCATTGATGCCCAGGTTGCCCGTCCACACCACGGCGTCGATGTCATACTCGTCGATGAAGTCCAGCTGAAGGGTGCTGGAGGAGTTGAGCAGGACGATGATCTTTTTGAACACACCCTGATCCTTCAAATCTTTCAGGTTTTGGAGCAGCTCCATCTCCTCCTTGCACAGCCGGAGATAGTCGCCGCCGGTCATGTAGGGCTCCAGCGCCTCCAGCCCGCTGGGCAGGTCGGCGCCCTCGCCGGAGGAACGGGACAGGGTGACCAGGGCGGCGTCGCCATAGTCGGCAAAGGTGGATTTCAGCGCGTCGGTGTACTTCTCCCAGGGCACCTCGTTGATGCGGTATTGGGAGGGGTCGCCGCCGGACAGGGCCGCGTTTTCCCGCTTATAGCCGCTGGTGACATAGAACTTCCACAGATCGGTGTTTACACACCCCGGCTGGAAGCTGTCCTCCAGCGCGGAGTACAGGCTGGCGCCCTCGCCGGTGGAGACAAAGGCAGAGCCGGTTCCCACCTTCACCGGGTCCACAGAGGACTGGGAGAAGCAGGAGAACCTGGTGTCGGCGGCCAGGGGGAGGGTATTGTCCCGGTTGAGCAGCACCGAGGCCCCCTCCGCCATCACCTGGCGGCACACGTTCCAGTCGTTGGCCACCAGCTCCTCCTCGGAGTCGTAACGGGTCCAGTAGAAGATCTGGGCGTCCGGGTCGGGGATGATGCGCTGGGTCTCGGCGTTCAGCGCCACGTTGATCATGGGCGCGAAATAGTTGGTGATGGGGATCGCGGCCACGCAGATCGCCGTGAACACGGCGAAAACCGCCATGGGGATCTTCCAAAAGTTCCTCTTTTTCATAGCTGCCCTCCTGAATAAAAGAAATAGGCGGGCCGCGGGCACAGGTCTCAGCCCTCGGCCCGCCGGATTGCGGTAGATCAGCCGTTCTTTGCTTTCTTTTTGCTGCGGATCAGCATGAACACACTGCCCGCGGTGAGCACTGCCATCACGCCGGTGGCGGCATAGATGGCCACCTGCCACCAGGGGGTGATGGCCCGCACGGTGGCGTTGCCCACGTTCATGGCGTGGCTGTGGGTGATGGAGTAGGCGATGTGCTTGACGGCGGTCTGCACGGCGGAGACGATGGCGGGGTCCTTATCCAGCCCGTCCAGGGTCTCCATGCCCATGCTGTAGCCGTCCCACAGATCCTGGCCCGCCAGCACGCCCAGGCGGTAGTCCATGTAGGCCGCCATGACGGAGCAGTCGGTGATGGCAGCGCCCTTCATGCCCCACTCGTCCCGGAGGACGCCGGTCATCAGGCCGTGGTGGGCCCCGCTCCAGGTAACGCCCAGGCGGTTGAAGGAGCTCATCACGCCCATGCCGCCGCCCCGGGCCACGCTGCCCTCAAAGCCCTCCAGGTACAGCTCGCGGATGGCCTGCTCGTTGGACCAGGTGGAGATGCCGTAGCGCCCCTCCTCCTGGTCGTTGAGGGCAAAGTGCTTGGTGAACACGTACACACCCCGATCCTGGATGGCGGCCACCTCCACGGCGGCTACCCGGCCAGACAGCCAGCCGTCCTCGGAGTAGTACTCGAAATTGCGCCCGCAGTATGGGGTGCGGTGGATATTGGCCCCGGGGCCGTAGATGCCGGAGAACACGGTGCCGGATTCGTCGGTGGCGTGGAGGAAGTCCTCGCCGATGCACTTGCCCATGTTCTCAATGAGCTCCAGGTTGAAGGTGGCGGCCATCACATCCTCAGAGGTGTAGGCCATGGCGGAGGAGCCGCCCATCAGGCTCTTGGTAAAGCCCTGGGGGCCGTTCTCATCGTTGGTGCCGGGCAGGCTGATGGAGGGCACCGGCTGGGTGAGGTGGAAGCCGTTGTAGATCAGGTTGGTCATCTCGCTGTAGGGGATCTGGCTGACCAGGTCGTTCCAGGAGGGGTCGTCCGCCTCGGTCTCGGCAAACATACTGGCGCTGAGTGTACCGGACACACCTATCTTGGGCATCGTGGCATCAGACCAATAGCGATTCTTGGCGGTTTCCACCATGGCCGCGCGGTCCGCCTCGTTGTGGGACAGGCCGTCCTTCCACATCTGGTCGGTGATCTTCAGCGAGACGGTGGAGGGCCAGGTGCCCGTCCAGTCGCTTCGGCTCAGGTAGGTGATATCCTGGCCGTCGTCGCCCTCGTACTTGTTCAGGTCGGCATCCTCAAACAGGTTGGTGATGGGCTTGCCGGTGACGGAGGACACGGCGTAGGTGGTCTTGTCAAAGGTGGGGTTGTTCCACTTGGACGCCAGCCCGGCGTCCCCGGCGGCGGTCATGCGGCCCTGATCCGCGCCCTTGGCGGCCAGGATGTTGTTGACGGCGTCATGGGCGTCCTTGCCCACGGTGAAGTAGTAGTCGCCGTCCTCCAGGATGTAGGTCTTGGCGTTCATGTGGTCGTAGGAGGTCAGATCCTCCTTCTCCACGGTAATGGTGAAGTGCTCGGTGTCCCCGGCGGCGATGAACTTCTTGTCGAAGCCGCACAGCTCCACCGCGGCCTTCTCCACCTGGTTGTCGATATCATACTGGGTATAGGGGGACTGGAAGTAGATCTGCACGGTGTGCTTGCCGTCCACCGCGCCGGTGTTCTTCACGTCCACCTCCACCTGGAAGGTATTGCCCTGCTCCTGAACGGAGAAGTTGGAGTACTCGAAGGTTGTGTAGCTCAGGCCGTAGCCGAAGGGGAAGGCCACGTCGGCGCTGTAGTCATACTCCCCGGCGTTGCCCTGGCCCAGCACATAGTCCTCATACCGGGTCTCATAGTAGCGGTAACCCACGTAGATGCCCTCCTGGTACACCACGTAGTCCCGGTTGCACTTGCCGATGCCAGGGTCGGTGTTGTTCTGGGCGGTAGCCACGTCGTAATCCGCGCCGTTAGTATAGGGGTACGCGCCAAAGTTCTGCATGGCGGGGGAGGAGTGGTTGTCCTTGAGGAAGGTGTCCACGATGCGGCCGGAGGGGTTCACCGTACCAGCCAGGATATCGGCCACGGCGGTGATGCCGGTCATGCCCACATCGCCGATCCACAGCACCGCGTCAATGCCGTAGTCGTCCACAAAGTCCAGCTGGAGGGTGTTGGAGGAGTTGAGCAGCACCACGATCTTCTTGAAGGTACCCTGCTCCTTGAGCTGCTCCAGGTTCTCCAGCATCTCAATCTCCTCTTTGCACAGGCGCAGGTAATCGCCGTCGGTCATATAGGCTTCCAGCTCGGGCAGGCCACTGGGCAGGTCGGCGCCCTCGCCGCCGGAGCGGGCCAGCACCACCAGGGCCACGTCACCGTACTGGGACCAGGTGCCCTTCAGGGCATCGGAATACTCGCTCCAGGGCACCTCGTTGATGCGGTACTGGCCCTGGTTGCCGCCGGTGGTGTCGGCGTTCACCCGCTTGTACCCCGCCCCGGCGTAGAATTTCCACTGTTCCGGGTTGACGGAGTTTTCACCGAATGCCCCATCCAGCGCCGCCTTGAGGGAGATGGCATCGTCCGCGGACACCTGGCCGGAGCCGGTACCGCCGTACAGCAGGTTGAAGCTGGACTGGGAGAAGGGGGTAAACTTGGTGCCCGCGGCCAGGGGCAGGGTGTTGTCCCGGTTGACCAGCAGGGCCGCGCCCTCCGCCTCGATGTCATGGCACAGCTGCTTTTCAAAGGCCACAAGGTCGTCTTCGTTCTCGTAATCGCTCCAGAAATAGATCTTGGCATCGGGGTCAGGGATGACTTCCTGGGTCTTAGCCCCCAGGGCCACGTTGATGGCAGTGGCAAATGCGTTGGTGACAGGGATGGCCACGATGCACACCACCAGTAGCAGGGCGGTGATTACTGTGAGGATGGTCCACAGCAGGCTGCCTTTTTTCTTCATCAATAACGCTCCTTTTCTAAAAAAGGCCCCAGGCGAGCGAGCTGGCCTGGAGCCTTTTTTGCGTTGGGTTTCGGCTTTCTTCTATGCGCCGCTTACCCGGCCTTGGTGGCGGTGCTGCCGTCGATGGTCCAGGTTTCGCCGCCCATGGCGGTCCAGATCTGGCCAAACGCGCCCAGCACGTCCTCTCCGGGGGCGGTAACGGTCAGAGTGTCGCCGTCCAGCACGTAGGTGAAGCCGTCCCGCTCCATGCCGTACTCGGGGTACTTGACCTTCATGTTGGTGTCGTCCAGCAGCACCAGCACCAGGCCGCCGGCCTCGTAGGAGGCGATACCCTCCTCAGCGGGTTCCTCGCCGCCGTTGGCGGGAGCCTCGGGGGCGGACAGGGCGGAGATGTCCTCGCAGACGAAGGTGTAGGTAACCGCGTTGCCGTCGCCCAGATTGCGCTCGGCGGTGAAAGTGGCCTTATTGCCGTCCATGGTCACATCCACGGCCTCGCCGCCCAGGGTGATGGCGATGGCCCCGTCGGCCAGGGTCCAGGTGCCGTCGGCAAACTTGTCGTAGCCGGCGTAAACCAGCAGGGTGCCGTCGGCCTGGAGGTAGGCGGTGCCGTTGTTGTCCGCGTCGGTGAAGGCGCCCACGTGCTCGGGGGCGGTGAAGTCCTGCTTATAGGCCTGGATAAAGGCGTTGGCGTCGGCGTAGGTCTGGCCCTCCTTGCCCTCCATGGGGGCCACGCGGGTGTAGGACATACCGGGCACCACGGGGAAGGTCAGATCGAAGGAGTACACACCGGCCACGTCATAGGCGTAAGCGGTCTGGGCGTTGGACTCAGTGCCCGCCTCGTCCACATAGGCCAGCTTGATCTGCAGGCAGGCCACGCCGTCCTTTTCAACTTCCTTCCAGGTGCCGGACATATAGCTGGCGGTGAAGGTGGGGTTGGTGGCGGCGTCGGAGGCGTCGAAGTTGGCGAACATATACTTGTCCGCAACGGCGGTGCCGTCCTCGTTCAGGTTCAGCAGGAAGGCGGCGTTCAGCATGGAAGCGTTCTCGCCGGACTCCTCATAGGTGCCCCAGAACTGGTAGGTTTTGCTGCCGCCCTCGGTGGGCTGGGAGGGCTCCTCGGAGGGGGCCTGGGAATTGCTGCTGGGGCTGCCGCCGCAGGCGGCCAGCAGGGAGACCAGCATCAGCGCCGACAGGACGGCGGCCAAGAGTTTCTTCATTTTCATAACGTTTTCCTCCAATAGTCTTTGTGTATTTCCCGTATCCCCAGGCAACCTGCCCAGGGATACGCAGAAACCTGAGTTAGTTGCGGTGGGCCATAAAGGCGGCGATTACATTGAGAACCGCGGCCGCGCCGAACACCACGGAAAAGGCAATGGCCAAGGTGGGGTTGCCCCCGAAGAAGGGCACGCCGGTGAGTACATCGGCCAGGGGGTAAGCGGTTTCCACCAGATGGTTGGCCAGGGCCACAGAGAAGCAGGCCCCGCCCAGGATGGGGGTGAAGGGGAGCCGCAACGTCTCACCCGCCAGGGTAATGACCGCACCGCCCAGCGCCAGTCCAAAGGTAAGCCAGGAGAACACCCGGTCCACCGTTTCGGCGGCGGTGGCCATGTAGATGATCACATAAGCTGCAGCCCCTACCAGGGCAATAACTGCGGCAGCCGCGCTCAACCAAAAGCCCGGTTTCGCGTCTTGGAACAAGCGCTTCATCTTATTTGCCCCCCTTCCTGGACTTGATCTCGGACAGGACATACAGCGCCGCGGTGCCTGCGGTCAGCACGCCGATGGCGACGTTCAGCCCGGTGAGGGCGGGCTTCCACCAGGGGGTGTAGTTCTGGACGGTCTCCGTCTTGCTCAAACCGTTTACCAGGTTGGAGCGGCTCATGGTATACAGGTAGTACTTGGCCACCTCCCGGAGCTTGCCCCAGATGAAGCCGTCCTTGTCCTTCACCAGCAGGTTGGATGCCTCAGGCACGCGGCCGGGGTCGTTGTTGAACTGGCAGGTGCCCGCCCGGATGGCGTCGGCGGTGCCCATGTAGCTGGCGGAGTCCTTGGAGCTGTCGGTCATGTTGATGCCGGTGAAGCCCCACTCATCCCGCAGCACGGTGGTCATGGTCTCGTAGTCGCTGGCGGTGGGCACGCAGCCGATGCGGTTGTAGGCGGTCATGGTGGCCATGCTGTGCCCGGCCTGGAGCCCGCCCTCGAAGCCCCGCAGGGGGCCCTCGCGGTAGGTCTGCTCGGTCATGAAGGTGGCTACGCCGTGTCGGTTGGTCTCCTGGTCGTTGCCGCAGAAGTGCTTAAAGGTGCCCACACAGCCGCCCTCCGCCAT
>CAJTTS010000001.1:92468-218527 GCA_910579155.1 uncultured Oscillospiraceae bacterium
CCTGGTCGTTGCCGCAGAAGTGCTTAAAGGTGCCCACACAGCCGCCCTCCGCCATAGCCTTGGTCTGAACCTCGCTGCAGATGTAGCTCAGGTTGGCGTCCTCGGAGTAGTACTCAAAGTTACGGCCGGAATAGGGGGTGCGGTGGATGTTGCCGCCGGGGGAGTAGATCTGGCGGAAGCCGATCCAGTAGCTCTCCTCCGCGAAGAACTGGCCGCGCTGCTCCAGCATCTCCTTGCTGAAGGTAGAGGCGGCCGCCATCTCCGCGTTGAACAGCACGCCGCCCTGGTGCCCGTCCGGGCCGTCGCCGCCGGCATAGGCGGGGAGGTCAATGCTTTCGATCATATCCAGGCCCATCTTGTCGCCGGTGATCTGGGCCAGCTCGGTGGTGGTGAGCTGGTCGATGAACTCCTCCCACTTGGGGTCGTCGAAGGCCGTGTCCTTCATCTCAATGAAGGAGATGCCGTTGTCCTGCTTGTACTGGTAGGTGGAGATGTCCGGGGCGTCGGAGGGCTTTTCGTACTGGAAGTTCTCCATCAGGTCCTGGATCTCCGGGGTGGCGGTGAGGCTTGCCACCGTGTCGGGGAAGGTGTTCCAGTCGGAACGGGTCAGGTAGGTCACGGATCCGGGGATGAAGTAGTTGATATCCCGGTCCTCGAAGTGGTTGGACACCACCTCGCCGGTATAGGGGGAGACGGCGTAGGTCGTGTTGTCCAGGCTGGCCAGCTCGTCCTTGTGGGCCTTGGCGGCATCGCCCTCCACAGGATTGCCCTCGGCGTCGAACATCCCAGTGACGCCCCGGGCGGCCAGCACGTTGTTCAGCGCGTCGTGGGCGTCGCTGCCGATGGCAAAGAAGTACTCGCCGGGGTCGAACACGTAGCAGCCTGTCTTGGAGCTGTCCGCCCCGTTGGCGGCATTGCTGTCATAGGTGGCGAAGATGTAGTCAGAGAACTCCAGGGTCACGGTCTCGCTCTCCCCCGCCGCCAGGGCGGAGGTCTTGGCGAAGTCGGCCAGCTGGATGGCGCTCTTTTCCGCCTGCCCCGCCTCGTAGGGGAGCTGGACGTAGAGCTGCACCACGTCCTTGCTCTTGCCGGAGTAGTTGGCCGCGCCGTTGTTGGTCACCTTCACCTGGGCGGTGACGGTGTGGGCGGACTTGTCCCAGTCCACGCTCAGCAGCTCCTGGGTAAAGCCGGCGTAGCTTTTGCCCGCGCCGAAGGTGAACACCATCTCGTCGGCGTAGTTCCAAGCGCCGTCCTTGCTGGCGTACACGCCCTTGGGGCCGTTGGCGTTGTTGACGCCCAGCACCTGGTCCTGGTAGCGGGTCTCATAGTACTTGTAGCCCACATAGATACCCTCGGCGTACACCAGGTACTTGTTCTTATACTGGCCGGTGAGGTTGTCGAAGGTGAAGTCGCCGGCGTTCTGCATGGCGGCGGAGCTGAGGGAGTCGGCGGCGTAGGTGATGACGTTGCGGCCGGAGGGGTCGGCCTGGCCGCCCAGCACCCGGGCCACGCCGGTCATGCCGTAGTTGCCGGGGTAGCCGATCCACAAACAGGCGTCCACACCGTAGTCCGCCAGCCAGCCCAGATCCATGGCGTAGCCGGAGTTGAGCACCACGATGATCTTGTCGAACTTGCCGGAATCCCGGATCATGTTGAGGGTGTCGATCTCGTCCTGGTGGAGGGACAGCTCGGGTACACCGGCGGGGCCCTCCTGCCAGTCGCCCTGGAGGCCGTGGTTCAGGTCGCCCTCCTCGCCGCCGAAGCGGCTCATGACGTAGATGGCGGCGTCGTTGTAGCCGGACGCGTAGGAGCTCTCCGTCCCGGCGTAGGCGCTGGCGGAGATCTCGCCGATGAGTCCGGTCTTGGTGCGGGCGCCGTTGGCGGCCACGATGGCGTTGTACACCGTCTCGTTGACCTGGAAGCCCTCCTCCTTCATGGCGTCGTAGAGGTTGATGCCGTTGTTGGGCGGGCCGCCGGAGCCGCCGTGGTAGACAGGGGTGGCGGCGGCGAAGCCGAACAGCGTCACGCTGGCGTTGGAGGCCAGGGGGAGCGCCCCGTTTTCATTGCGCAGCAGTACGCTGCCCTCCTCCTGGCTCTCGATGAGGTAGTCCTTCAGGGCGGCGCGCATCTCGTCCATGGAGGCATAGCTGGAGGGGTAGTAGTTGGTGTCGCCGGTGACCTGGACGGCAGGGGGAAGGGTGCCCAGGAACAGGTTCACGTCCCCTTCCCGGGTGAAGGCCAGGCTCTGGCCGAACATGGTAAGGGAGAAGACCAGCACCAGGAGGGTGCAAAGTCCCCGCCATATGTATGTTTTTTTCATGAAGTGGTCCTCCCGATTACACAAGGCGTATCAGCCCGGCATATCAACGCTGAAATTGTAAATGCCGAAGTCCGTGTAATCGAAGCTGGCCGTCTTTTGGTTGACCTGGATCGTCATCTCAGGGAACGCAATGTCCTCCAGGTACTGCTGGGCGGTCCAGGGCTCGGCGTTCTGGTCGTAGATGGGATTGCCGTTGTCGTCATAGCCGGTGGGCGGAACCACGACCTTGCCCATGCTGTCGTTCCAGTTATCGGTGTCCAGCCAGTAGGTCTGGTCATTGCTCAGCACCACGCGGGTGGGGGCGGAGAGGGTAACGTCCAGCAGGTCGTCGTCCAAGTCGTTGGTTTTGCTGGTGCAGGCGCCGTACAGCTTATAAATGGAATTTGCCCGCTCGTTGCCCTTGGCGTCGTTGGTGCTCTCGGCCAGCTCCAGGGCGGAGAAGGTGGAGGAGGAGAGCACCAGGCAGTAGGTATTGTTATCCATCAGCGTGAGCTCCTCGTGGGTGAAGGTGGTGAGGTAGTAGTTATACTGGGGCCGCATATTCTGATAGCTCAGGTTGGCGGGGCTGAGGTAGACGCCGGTGACCTTACCGCTGGCGCTGCTCCCGCCGCCACCTCCGCCGTTGCAGGCGGCCAGAGACAGGGCCATCGCCCCGGCCAGGAACAGGGTAACCAGTTTCGTGTGCTTTTTCATCGAAATATCCTCCTCTTATATTTGTCAGGGGCTCTCCCCCTTTTCGCACCCCCAATTTATTCGATATGCCCAAAGTTTTCAATGGGAACCGCATAACCTTTGTCTCTGGCCGCACAACCTTACAAACACGGACAGCCCAACCTTGACTTTCCTTGTTAAAATTGCTATATTGAATAGGCAGAAGGAGGCGGACAGACATGATCGATATTGCCATTGTGGAGGACAACCGGGAGCAGGCCGCGGCGCTGGAAAGCCATATCAAGACCTACGCCGCTGACCACAAATTGTCTGTCTCCGTTTCAATTTTTTATGAACCCATTACTTTTTTGGAGAAATACTCACCATTCCACATCGTATACATGGACATTAAGATGCCCCTCCTCAACGGCATGGACGCGGCCAAGCTTCTGCGGGAGAAGGACGAAAAGGTGATCCTCATTTTCGTCACCACCATGCGCCAGTACGCCATCCAGGGCTATGAGGTGGCCGCCTCCGATTTCATTGTCAAGCCGATATCCTACCCGGAATTTGCACTCAAATTCACCAAGGTGTTGACCAGATTGGAGTATGTGATGCCCCCTGACGTGCTTGTCCGCACAGACACCAGCTTTGTGCGTCTCTCGCCCAGGGACATTCGCTATGTAGAGGTCAAAGGGCACCACTGTATCTACCACACCGCCAGCGGGGAGGAATACCGCCAGTATCAGACCATGAAAAGCGCGGAATCTGCCCTGGCGGGGCAAGGCTTTGTCCGCTGCAACAACTTCCTGCTGGTCAACCTGGCCCACGTGGATCGCATTGATGGCATGAATGCGATCGTGGGCGGGCAACCGCTCCAGATCAGCCATCCCAAACGGAAGACGTTTACCGACGCTTTCGTCCGCTTCATGGAGACACGGCGCTATGAATGAATTGATCGCGGCTTTTACTACTCCTTACACCATGCAGAGCGTCAACCTGATGCTGACCTACTGGGAGTGCTATATCTGCATTGCCCTGTTTGCCCGCAGGTTTGAACGGCGGGATTTTTTCTTCGTCCGAATCGCCCTCACCTTGTTGGAGGGAATGGTGGTCTGTTATCTCCTGGCTATTTGGTATACGGAAGCAGACTCTCTCCTGGTGCGGGTGCTGTGCTACTCCGCCATCACCGTGTTGAACTTTACCGCGCTCATGTTCTGCTGGAGGGACGATATTGAAGAGATGCTGCTGGCCTTCTGCTCCGGTATGGCGGCCTATCAGTTCACCAACAAGCTCTATCCTCTGCTGCAAAATCTGCGGGGGATCAACGACCGGGAAACGCTCGCGCTGCTCCATCCGGGAGATGCAGGCATCTCAGATCTGGACTGGGCGCTCTTTTATGTTTTTCATCTCTTGTCCATTGTCGTGCTGGCCGCGCTGTTCACGCCGAAAAACCGGCTGGTCCACAACCGGCGCACCACTCGCAATGTCATTGTCCTGTCCATTGCCACAGTGACGCTGGTGAATATCCTGATCTGCGTTTCCCGGGTATATGAAGGGGAAAGCCCCATGCTCAACATCGTGACCAAAGTGCTCTATGTGGGGTTCAGCTTCACCATCCTCACCATCTGCGCGGGTATCTTCTCCCAAAGTGAGCAGGAGGAGCAGATCGGCATCCTCCACCAGCTCTGGCGGCAGGACCGGGCGCAGTTCGAGTCCGTCAAGGCCAACATGGACGTCATCAACATGAAGTGCCACGATCTCAAACACATCCTGGACAAAATCGAGGGCAAGCTCACCGGGGCGGAGGCGGCTTCCCTGCGGGAGGCCATCCAGTTCTACGACGCCAACATCAAAACGGGCAACGAGGTGCTGGACGTGGTGCTGTGCGAAAAGGCCATGACCTGCCAGAAAAGCGGCATCTCCTTTTCCTGCATGGCCGATGGCGGCAGGCTGGACTTCCTCACCCCGGTGCAGACCTATTCCCTGTTTGGCAACATCATCGACAACGCGGTGGAGGCCGTGAAGCCCCTCCCGCTGGAGGAGCGGGTGATCTCCCTCTCCTGCCGGGAGGAAGGGGACGTGCTGGTCATTGAGGAGTCCAACTATTTCAGCGGCGGTCTGAAGCTGGATCACGGCCTGCCCGCCACCAGCAAGGGGGACAGCTCCCGCCACGGCTTTGGCACAAAGAGCATCCAGTATATCGCGGCGCAGCACGGCGGCACGATGGACATCAGGGTGGCCGACAATATGTTCTTCCTCACCATTCGTTTTCCCCTTGGAAAAAACAGTGATATAACTGCATAGCATGAAAGGCGGGGCCGCATAAGCGGTCCCGCCTTTTTGTGCGTCCTATTGAATGGTGATGACGTACTCCCCGGCCTGGGTGATGGTCACCCGCCCGCCGTCCACGGGGCAGTCCCCGCCGGTGACGGTGATATCCGTGCCCATGCCCTCCGGCACGATAACCGTGCCCACGGCGTCGATGGCGTTGACGGTGAGGGTCTTCCCCTCCGCCGTGGTCTCCAGCTTCACGCCGATCTCCCCCTTAGGCGTCCAGACGGTGCAGTCAAAGCTGTCCAGGGCGGCGCAGGGGGCGATCTCGTATTCTTCAAACCCTGCCACAGTTGGGCGGACGCCGGCGGCGTACTTGGACAGGATGTACAGCGGTGCGGCGGTCCAGCCGTGGTTGACGGTGCCGGTCTCCCCGTCGAAGGTCTCCCACAGGGTGTCGTACCCGTCCTGGAGCATGGGGGCGTAGCGGTCCCGCATCCGCTGGAGGGCCAGGTCGGTCCGGCCCATGACGCACAGGGCCTCCAGCACGTACTTCTCAATGAAGGGGCTGGCCTCGCAGGTGCTCATGACCACATCGGTGATGAGGGCGTAGTCCTCCTCCCCGGCCAAACCGGACAGGGCCAGCATGGCGTTGGCGCGGTCGTCCACATACTTGCTGTCCGGGCTCTTGAAGCCCTCCTCGGTGTAGTAGGCGGCCCGCCAGTTTTCCTTCATGGAGTCCATCCGCTCGGTGAGGAACTCCGTCCCCTCGGTGATGCCCAGGTCGTCGGCTATGGACTTAGTGACGGTGAGGGCGTAGTAGTAGATGCCCGCCTGAAGCAGCCTGGTGTCGATGCAGTCCCCCCAGTCGTTCCACGTCCAGGAGCCGTCCCGGTACACCGGCAGGCCGTTTTCCATCTCCACCATCTTCAGGTAGTTGAGGAAAGCTGTGCAATAGGCCGCCGCCGTTTCCCTATCCCCGGAGTGGAGCCAGTAGTGGTACACGCTGGTCATAAAGATAAGGCTCTGGTTGGGGATCTCCTGGGGCTTCGCACTGGGGGCGCGGCTGGGGATGGCCCCGTCCGTCCGCGTCCAGGCCACGCAGGCCAGGATGGCCTTTTTCGTCATGTCCAGCC
The DNA here is from genome assembly GCA_910579155.1 of uncultured Oscillospiraceae bacterium. The sequence continues at coordinate 98,850 of CAJTTS010000001.1, forward strand.
CCGCCTGGTCATAGCTGTACAGCGCCGCGTCGATTTGGTTGGAGGCATCCCCCATGTAGGGACCCCGTTCCCGCTCGGGGCAGTCCATGTATGTATCCCGCATACAGATTGCCAGGGTGTTGAGTGACTCCTGCCACAGCTGGTCCAGCCCGGCATCCGAGGAGACGAAGGCCCCCGCCCACTCCCCGTTGAAGCCGCTGGCGCGGTAGCCCAGCCGGGTAAAGGTCACCCCGGCCTCCGCCTCGATGATGAGCTTGGAACCGCTACGCCAGGGATAATTCTCATAGTGCTGGATCCCCTCGGCGGTGACATAGGTGTCCTTGAAGTTGGGCATATCCTGCTTGTCGGTGTAGGTGTCGGTGTAGAAGGTCAACTTTTTGCCCGCCGGAGCCTCCAACTCAAAATAGGGAGTGAATTGGATGTTGCCCGGCAGTTCCAGCACCAGGGTTGTATCTTGGGCCAACGCCTTGCCTACATAGTCCGTGGAGTTGGCAAAGTCAGTAATTTCTTCAAATTTGACGGGTGCGATCATGGCGGAGTAGAGGTCGCCGAAGGGCAAGTCTCCGGCCTTGGAGATCGGCGTGGCGTTCTCCCACTGGCTGTCATCATAGCCCTCGCTCATAAACTCACCCAGGTCGTCCCGTGCATCAAAGTAGACGTTACGTTCCGCCAGCATGGAGGACTGGGTATAGCCTGGGTAATCCGCCCCGGCGGTGACCCGGTTCTTGTAGCCGTTATGCCGGGCGGCTTTCCAGGAGCTATCCGAGCAGACGGCCACGCCCCCGGCATCCAGTTCAAAGATCAGCCCCGCCTGGGTGTACTCGTCCCCCTCCTCGTCCAGAAGGACGGGGACAATGGAACCGTCCCCGGAGCGGCCGTTGAAAGCCACCAGCAGTGCGATGGTGTTCTCCCCCTGCTTCAGATTGGTGAGCTCCACTGTATCATAGTAGCTGTCGTAAGGAGTGGGGCCCCGCTTCAGCGAACCGTCCAGCACGGCCAGCTCCCCGTTGACCCACAGCACGTACTTGTCTACAGCAGAAATAAACGCGGTAGCAGAGGGGACGGCCTGATCCAGGTTGAAGGTCTTGCGGAAAGCCACATAGCTGTCCTCTGCGCAGCCCTCAGTCCAGATCCAATTGGCGGTCCAGTCTGTCTTTTTATACCTTTCAATGCTATCCAAATACATAAGATCCGAACGGTCTGCCATGCCCCGATCCGGGACAACGTTTTCTACCTCCACTGAGGCAGAAGGAGCGGGTATAATGTTATCCTCACTGTTACATCCGGCCAGCAACGAGAACATAGAGGCAGCGCAGATCAGCAACGCAGTACCTCGTGTAAGCCATTCCCTTTTTATCATATACTCTCCTCCTCAAACCGGCCTGCGCTATTTTGCAGAAATATTCGCAGCCTATTCTGCAACAATTATACATATTGTCATATGATAAGAAAGGGCAACCGCACAGCCTTGCCATTTTACGGCATAACCTTTTGTGTTGGAGAATCAAAATATTCTATAGGGACAAATTAAACTTCACAACACTACAACAGCAAAAGAGGCAAATGGTATGAAGCCATTTGTCTCGTTTAATCGCTTAAATTCGGTGCTTTGGGGGGAGCTCATCATATTACTTCATAGGGAGATTTTTTCTTCATGCAACTACCGGCACCCCAACAGGTGCCGGTAGTTGAAAATTCTTTAATTATTCACTGTCCACCTGACTGTGCAGTTCTCAATACAATTCCCAGTTATTCTCCACCGATCGATCCTTCCTCCTGTTTTTTCTCTGCCATCCGTTTCGCTCGCCGTTTACGAAGCACTTTCCGAATTACCACCACTATGACAACGATCAGAAGGATCAACACGCAGGCGGTAATCACCAGCGCCTTTTTCAGTAGCGCCGTCAAATCCATAACCTCGCCGATAATCGGAAGGCTGGTATCATACTCCCGGTCGTTGTGCTCGCCATCTTGGAAGCTCAGCCGCCAGATCGTTTTTTCGCCGCACACTGCCAAAACTTCCGCATCCGTGATTTTACTGCTGTCCAGATTGCAGGCCGGACGGGCATAGGAATTCATTTCAAATGCAAAATTTCCGTTCACGGGGAAATCCATCACCGCTCCAAAGCTGAATACAAATCCTACATCCAACGGAAATGTAGGGATATGGGGGGAACGGAGCCAGTAGCCTTCCTCCGTTCCCTTATACTGGGCAACACGGGAACGGGCATCCACAAAACCATACTGCGGATTCGTGATTTCCTCAGCGGAAAGCAGGAATAACCTGTCGCCGTTCAGGATTTCATCAACCGGGTCAAAATCCACCGTGCCGGTAGAAACCCCGGGAATTGGGATTCCAAAGCCCGGAATCGCAACGCCTGCATCTGATTTCAGCGTAGGGAGGAGCGCACCGTATTCCGCTTGGGTCAGGTGGGATTGTGCAAAGTCTTCACACCAGATCTGAATATCGCTGTTCCGATAGTCAGTCGATCCGGGGTGTTCCGCCGCAAAGGTGTCTCCTCTGTCCGCAAAAGAGACAGATACATCCCCACCAATGTCGCGAAACAGAAGGCTGTCTCCCTTTTCATCCGAAATGAGATTCAGCGCCATAAGGAATATGCCCGGCTCGCCGGTATTGGTATGCTCCGTATCCAAAACCAGCCATTTCCCGTCAAAGCCGCAGGCATCATCGCATATGCCAAAGCACACCACATCTCCCGCATGAATTTCCGCTTTTCCCGTTTCAGTGGCAAGAGGATCTGCGCAGCCTACGGCATAGGCCGGAGCAAGGAACAATATCAGCACCGCACACAGCAGTGCGCCGGCAATCCCCCGAACAGCGATCCTCTTTGCCGTATATACAGCATTTTTCCAAAATGAGCAGTTCAACATGACAATCCCTCCTATTCTGTACGCAGCGCAATGACAGCGTCCTGTTTTGCCGCCCTTTTCGCAGGCAGCAGCCCGCCTATCATGGTGATGACCACGCTCAACGCGACCAAAACTACTGCATATACGGCGGGCAGGGCTACCGTAAGCGCTCCAATGCCCAGCAGACTTTCCAGTACGGCATTAATGGGAATTGTCAGCAACGCGGACACCCCTACACCCAGCAAGCCTGCACAGATGCCAACGATAAATGTCTCGGCATTAAATACCTGGGAAACATTGTGCTTGGATGCTCCCAACGCCCGGAGGATGCCGATCTCTTTCGTCCGCTCCATCACGGAGATGTGCGTGATGATGCCGATCATAATACAGGAGACAACCAGGGACACCGCCACAAAGGCAATCAAGACATACGAGATCACGTCGACCATTGATGTAATGGAACTGGTCAATAGGGCCACATAGTCGGTATAGGTAATCTTGCCAGCCTCGTCAGCGCTGTCATTATAGCGCTCAATGCAGGCGGAAACCGCGTTCTTATCCTCAAAGCTGTCGGTATAAATGCTGATGGATGCGGGCGCATCATAGCTGACTTTGCCGAACTTTTTCATGTTGTCTGCATATGAGGCCCCGTCGATATACTCGTTGTAAACGGACAGCAAGATCTCATTGTCCGGCGTTTCCGCCAGCCAGACGTCCAACGCCTGCGCCATAGCGGCTTCATCCATATTTGCACTGCCCATATTTGCAGTACCTGTCTGGCCTGCCCCCTGCATGGGCTGAAGCTCGCTTTGCTGCTCTACGGGAGCGGTTCCCTGTGCATCTGCGGAGCTGTAATACAAAATCATAGAATAAAGGGATGCCTTATCCGATATGCCCATCGCCGAGATATAGGTGGAGGCTTCCACAATTTTTTCAGCATCATCCAGCGTCTCAAATTTTATCCCTGTGAGGACATTGGTTTCCTGATTTGCTTCTTGGGCAAGGACCACAGCGCTTCCATCTGTCTGTTGGATCACATAGTCTGTCAGCTGGGAGGTATAGGCCACAGCAGTGGAAATAACGGCGTTTGCAGCATCCTCCCGCGGCTTGACGATACCGCAGATTTTCAGTTCCAGAGCATCCTCCAAAAGCTGCTCTGCATTCAAAGCCTTATCGCCAATATAGGAAAACGTGCCGTTCTCATGTTCGGCATAATAACTGCTGGGCAAAACAAGATAAAAACGATGGCCGCTGATTTCCTCATAGCTCCAGTCCTTTGCGGTCACTTCTTCTCCCATTTTGATTTGCTCGGAGGCTTCCTCATAGTCCTCCGCTGTCAGCAGACCCAGTTGATAGAGAGTGCCGGCAGAAAGGGATCGGTTCTCATCCAGAACCAACACCACCTCGTCAAAATGCTCTGGCCAGGCCCCGTAAAGCATTTCATAGCTGTCGGTGACGATATGACTGACCATATTGCCGTCAGGACTTGCCATCAGCTCGGAGAAATTCTCGGCCCCAGCAGATCCGCCCATCATCATTGACATATCTCCGATTCCGCCTGGCATGGAACTGAATCCCCCGCCGGAACTGATTAAGGTCCCAACATCTGCGCCGCTATTAATCAACACTCCGTTCGCGTCATAAGAATAAACATCAAAGCACACATCATAGGTGTAGACAAATCCATTTTCCCCCAGATACTGATGGATTTCGCTGTTTGGGTCGTCCAAATAGCTCTTGAACGTTGTCAGGTTATTTTCTATGATACTGGCGAATACAGTTTCGCTCAGTTCAATATCCCGGTAATCCGCGTGTACGCCATCCCGCAGTTCGGATCGCGTGTTTGGCCCGCCGATCCGCTGCCCGCCAGCCATCATGCCAGACATATCAAAGGTTTCCGCACTGATTGTGATGGGATAAGAGGTCATTGTGTCCTTCTGCATATCTGCGATATAGCGGTTTACACTGGAGGAAAGGGCCAGGATCAATGCAATGCCGATGATGCCAATGGAGCCAGCAATAGATGTTAGCAGCGTCCGCCCTTTTTTTGTGCGCAAATTATTAAAGCTGAGCGACAATGCTGTGAGGAGCGACATTTTAGCCCGGTGTAAGCAGACACGCAAAAGGGGCCAAAATCCGCCACAGAGTATACCAGCCCTCTAGTAAGGGAATACACAGCGCTGCGGCGCTGTGACACCTCGCAAAAGCGGTCAAATATAGGGATATTCAACCGCTTTTGCGAGGTTTTATTGACTATCTTGCAAAATTGCGGTTTCTTTAACTGGTACCCTTAACTGGCGAAAATTGGCTCAGTTTGGCGGAAAATGGTCCAGTAGGCATGGCGGAATTTGGTATACTTTTATTGTCTGTTTACACCCGGCCCATGCTTTGATACTTTGGTGTCGGGAGCTCCCCCACTTCCGGGGTATAAGGCGCGGAATCGTCCGTAATCCTACCGTCCTGCAGTTTGACAATACGAGTGGAATACCGCTCCGCCAACTCAGAATTGTGAGTCACCATGACAACCAGACGTTCTTTAGAAACCTCCCGCAGCAGCTCCATGATCTGGAGGCTGGTGGCGGTGTCCAGTGCTCCGGTGGGCTCGTCGGCCAGAAGGATGCTTGGATTGTTGACCAACGCCCTTGCAATGGCCACTCGCTGCATCTGTCCCCCAGACATTTGATTGGGACGCTTATGGAGCTGATCCCCCAGCCCCACCTGAGTCAGCACCTGCTCTGCCCTTTGGCGGCGCTCCCTGCGAGAGATGCCGGAGATAGTCAGCGCCAACTCCACATTCGCGAGGATGGACTGGTGAGGAATCAAATTGTAGCTTTGGAAAACGAAGCCAACGGTGTGGTTTCGGTAGGAATCCCAGTCCTTATCCCTATATTTTTTGGTGGAGATGCCGTTGATCATTAATTCGCCACTATCATATTGATCCAGTCCGCCGATGATATTCAGCAACGTGGTTTTACCAGAACCGCTGGGGCCAAGGATTGAAACAAATTCGCTGTCCCGAAAGCTCAAGCTGACATTGTCTAGGGCCTGCTGGATCAGATAGCCTGTTTTATATTGCTTCTTTATGTTTTGAATTTGCAGCATAGGTTTCCCTCCTGTTGCCGTTTAGTAACGAGATCATACGCTGTTTTTCTCAACTAAAACTCAACCAAATCTCAACTGAACCTCAATTTGATGTCGTTGAGGTTCAGTTGAGATTTTTGGTTTAAAATGCTTCCACAATATTGATATCTTTGCTATACTGTGAAAAAGAGGTGGTAGAAATGTTTCAAATCCTGGTGGTAGAGGACGATAATGAGCTGAGGGATCTTTTCTGTGCGGTTCTGACGGAAAATGGATACACTGCGGTTCCGGCTGTAGACGGAATTGAGGCCTTTGATATTTTGGACGAGACGTATGTCGATTTGATTATTTCGGATATTATGATGCCGCGTATGGACGGGTTTGAGCTGATTAAAGCGTTGCGGGAAGCACATTACAACACGCCTGTTCTGATGATTACAGCAAGATCCGGTGCGGCGGATAAACGAGAAGGTTTCCGCATCGGCACAGATGATTATATGGTCAAGCCAATTGATGTCAATGAGATGGTATGGCGAGTGGAGGCCCTGCTGCGCCGATCCCAAATCGCCAGTCAGCGCAGGACAAAGCTGGGCGATACAATTCTTGACTGCGACACGTTGACCGTCCATACTGGCGGCGAGGAAACAGAGCTCCCTCAGAAGGAGTTCCTCCTCCTGTTCAAGCTGGCGGCCTCTCCCAACCACATATTTACGAGGCGTCAGCTCATGGACGATATATGGGGAGTGGACAGCGAAACGGACCCCCATACTCTAGACGTACATATTAGCAGACTTAGAGAGCGTTTCCGTGGAAATCCAGACTTTGATATTATCACTATCCGAGGACTGGGTTATAAGGTGGTGAAGAAATGAAACTGCATCAGCGGACTATAAAAACAGCCGCAATGTTTTCCATTCTACTCTTCTTGGTTTTGAGCATAACCATGACCCTTTCCACCGCCTTTGCTGTGTTGCTGTTTCGTATCGGTTTTTTGGATTCTCAGCATCTTCTGCGGGGGCTGTTCGTTACCCCAACGGTCAGCATCGTCATTGGAACAATTTTGTTTAGGCTGATTGGAAAACGCCCGCTAGAGCTGATCCTTGAAATCAGCAAAGCCACTCAAGAGGTGGCAAAAGGAAATTTCAATATCGAATTGAATGAGGATATACCAGCTTCTGAGATCCGGGAGATGGCCCACAATTTCAACGTAATGACCCGAGAGTTAGCTGGGACTGAAATTCTCCGAAATGATTTTATTGAAAACGTGTCCCATGAATTCAAGACACCTTTATCGGCGATTGAGGGATACGCCACACTGCTGCAGCGCAAAGAGCTTTCCGAAGAAAAACGGACTGAATATACTCGGCGCATCCTGTTTAACACACGGCGGCTTTCCACACTGATCGGTAATATTCTACTTTTGTCGCGGCTGGAACACCAAGAGATTGAAATTCAGAGGGAGTGGTTCTCCCTGGATGAGCAACTGCGGGAGGCTATCCTAATGTTGGAACCGCAGTGGAACGGAAAACATCTTGAGTTGGATATTGACCTAGATCCAGTGGACTGTTATGCCAACCGTGATCTACTCCTACAGATTTGGCAAAACCTGCTTGGAAACGCAATTAAATTTGTCAAGCAAGCCGGAAAAATCCGTGTACTGCTCAGGAAGATAGGAACTGACATTCAAGTTGTAATCCAAGACGACGGGATTGGCATGGATCAAGCGGTACTCCAACGAATATACGAAAAATTTTATCAAGGTGATACATCCCATAAAACAGCTGGGAATGGGCTGGGCCTTTCACTCACAAAAAGAATTGTTGACCTTCATGGCGGAAAAATTGAAGCGTCCAGCCAGGTGGGCGTGGGAACTACGTTTGTGGTCACGCTGTCAGCACTTCCAGCTTCTGAGGAAGCACATTGAGCTGTCAGCCGTTCTTGTGCCAGAGCACAGCCTGCCAGTTGCATACAAACCATTATTTTTATTATAGTCTGGCAGTCCACTGCTGCTTGCCAGAGAAGCTGGAGCAGAACGATACCCAATATTAGGAGACGGAACGGCCAGCTAACAGACCACATCTCGTTAAGAGACAGGCTCCAGGCTCATGCTATGGGAAAGGCTTTCTATTTAATTGCATAAGAGGCATCGCAACAAATAAAGAAAACAATGCGGGGGAAGGCTGAACCTTCCCCCGCACGCTTATTCCCGTTTATGCCGCCTTTTGAAAGCGAATACTCTGTGCCCTCATTTGGAGCTCCTGCCCCAGGAACTTCAGCGTGGAAAATTCATCGTCCAGCCCGTCCAGCTCCCGGCGGAGCACATCCTCATAGTGCTTCTTTTTCTCCTCCAACGCCTGGATTTTCAACACCCAGCGATCCATCACCGCCGGGCTCTGACTGCCGGACTTAATGAGATAGTCCGCCCGCTCCTGGTAGGTGGCGATCTCCTTTTTCACCGCCGCATAGAATTCCTCGGTCATTTTAGACCGCTGTTTTTCATCGTCGATGATGTAAAAGCTGTTCACCATCAGCGGTGTCTCCCTGCGGTTGAGCCCGCCCAACAGCCCGATGAACTCCTCGAACACGTCCACCTTGTCCATGTGGGTGCGGGGCACGAAGTACATATGCCCCGTGATGCTCAGCTTGGTGGCCTCCAGCCCCCGCAAATAGTTGACACAGATGGTTTCGATCTGTTTCCGGTTGGCGCACTTCTGATAGAGCTCGAACAGCTCCTCCGCCTTGCGGCAGCAGGCCGGCACGTCGATGGCGTCATCCGGCGCCAGGTTTTCCGCCCGGAACACGCCGTCTTTCTTATCATAGCTGATGTTCGCCAGCTTTTCGTAGTTGTTGGTACGCTGGTTCAGCGTCTCCTTCACCAGCTCCCGGGATAAAATATCGGCGCTGGTGCGCTTGTTGTCCCGGCAGTAGGCCAGGTAGATGTTGGTTTCCCCCATCGCCGTCACCGGGACGCGCTCCCGGATGTCTCCGGTGGCGGAGCGGAACGCGTCGCCCACGGACAGCCGGGTGCCGCCGGCGTAGGGGATTCCCATGTCCTCACACAGCTTGGACAGCTCCACCTTGTCCACCAGCAGGTTTGCCAGGGAGAAATAGAGGAATTTACCCAACATATGGGCTTTATCGCCTTGGGACGTTCCGATGAAATCGTGCATATCAAATACGTTATCCATTACTTTGCCCTCCTTATCTTTTTACATGACCGCCGCCCGGCTGAGAAGGTAGTCATCCACTCCCTTGTACGCCGGATCCCATGTGTATTTCGTGTATTTTAGGCCCTTGATGGCCTGTACTTCCCTCCGCATCGCCAGCACGGCGTTGCGGACATCGGGGTTCGTCATCTGATCCATGTCCATGGCCTCCACCACCTGGGTGACGCCCAAATCCTTCAGCGTGCCCTTGAGCCCGCGGATGGCGTTCACGCCGCCCACGCACACAAACAGCGTGTCATGGGCCAGGTAGCTGGCCACGTCCCCCTTCAGCGGGCCCTCCGTCAGGAAGGCTCGCTTTTGGGTGGTGTCGCCGGTGACGTGAACCCAGGAATAGCTCCGGGTGCCGTTGGGCCTATCCCGGCTGGACAGCCAGCGGTATTTCCTGCTGGGCTTATCCGCATCGTCCAGTCGGATCTTCATGCCCTGGATCAGCCCGTCCTTGCTGCGGACAGGGATCAGGAAGCCCTTCGGCCCACAAATCGTCCAGTCGCCGTAGTAGGTGCGGAACCCCGGCAGCCCCAGCAGCTCATGGCCGCTGGAACGGAGCAGGGCGGCCAAAAGCCGCCGCCCCGCGTCCGTCTCCGGCATACTGCGGTACTGATTCCGCGCGATACGCTCCTCGGACAGCCCCCGCTCCAGCAGGTTTTCCCGGTGCCGGGGCAGCAGCGTGAGATGCTCCAGCATAGAGGTATAGGCTTCGTGCCGCCGCTCCAGGGGCATGGGCTGGCGCTCTGTCTCTGTCCGGGCCTTTGCCTGCCGGGGCATGGGATAGACCTTACCCTCCCGGGTCAGCGCCTGGTATGCCTCCCGGTTGGTCACGCCCATCAGCCGGGCATACAGCGTCACGCTGTTGCCGTGGGCGCCGCACAGGTTGCAGCGGTACAGATCCGTGCTGGTGTTCAGGCTGAGGTGATACTTTCCCGGCCCGTGGTCGTGGCAGAAGGGGCAGGTGGCCTCCACCTCCCGGTGCTTCAGCGTCCGGGAGGCGAGGGCCACACCACACCGTCTGGCCGCGTCCACGATGGGAATTTTGTCATACTGCTTCACGGCCAGACGGGATCACCTCCTATGCAGCCTGCCGCTCCGCCAGGGTGATGGGCCGCACCGGCCGCACCGCCAGCGGCGTACCGCCGACGCACTTTGCCATGATGACCTGCCCGGTGGGCCGCACGTTGTTGAGGTCGTCCACGGACTCCATGTTGTCCACGAATACCGGGTAATTGCGCCCGGTGAGCCGCTTCATCAGCTCGGACACCTCCATCCCCGCCCGGATCTTCTCGGACAGGGAGAGCCGGTCATAGCGCCGCCCGCCGTAGGTGAATTTGAACACGTCCTTCCGCTCCCCAGTAGTTTTCACCACATCGTAGAGGGAAATCTCCACCCGGTTCATCTTCAGCGCGGAGAAGGTTAGCTTCGCCCGTTCGCTCACATAGATGGCAACGTCGGCGATCAGCTTTTTCAGCGCCGTGATCTTGTCCTGGGCGGCTTTGATCTTTCCGTCAAAGTCCTCCGGCTTCTGATCCGCCGCGGCCTGGGCCGCTTTCAAATCGGCAGCGCACTCCCGCAGTTCCTCCCGGCACTCCTTCAGCCGGGCGTACTCCACCTCAGAGAGGTTGCCGTACTCCAAGTCGGCGGTGAGCTGCTGGATCTGGGCCCGCAGATCATTCGCCGGGCTGTCCTCGGACTTTTTTGCCTTGAGGCCGGCCAACTGCCCTTCCAGCTCGGCCACATCATCGGCCTGGAACTGGTCAAAGACCGCCCTGGCCTTCGCGTCATTTTCGTTCAGTTCATTGAGCTGGGCCCGCTGCTCCTGGCCGGCGGCAATGGTCGCCTTGCTGGACGTTTCCAGTGCCGAGCGCACCTCCACCAGCGTCTCCGCGGTGATGAGGCGGCGGCAGGTGGGGCAGGGTTCGCCAGGGATACAGGCATGGAACGCCTGCTTGTCCTGGTTGAACCGCGCGGCAAGCTCCGCCAGCCGGGCGTTGGCCTCGGCAATGGCCTGGGTGTAGGGGGACTGGTACTGCTCCGCCTTTCGGGCGGCCAGCTTCCGCTCCAGCGCCAAAATCTCAGCGTCCAGGGGAGAGTCATCCTGAGCCGCCTCATGGTAGCGGGCGCTGAGCTCCACCAGCTGCTGCTCCATGGCCTTTGTGTCCAGGCCGTCGAACCGCTTGGCCTCCAGCTCCTCCACCTCCTTGGCAAGGGCCGTGTGGCGGGCGGTCAGGGCGGCAATGCTTTGTTCCCGGTTTTCCCCCTGGGTTTCGCTCAGATCCTTCTGCCCCTGGAAGTAGATGATGGTTTCCTCCAGCTCCCGGATATCCGCCCGCTTTTTCTTCAGGTAGGTGTCCGGGGAGAGAAGCGGTTCGTTTTCCAGGGCTGCCCGGGTGGCGTCGGAGAGCTGTGCCAGCACCGCCTCATGGGAAATCAGGGGCAGGTGCCGCTCCAGCAGGTTTTTGCCGTCCTCCCCCAGCTCCTCAATGAAATAGAGAGGATTGAAGATGGACAGGAACACGTCTTTCTCGCCAAACAGCTCGGTGAGATCCATCTGGCGGATCGTGTAGCCGTCATAGAGGATGGACATGGTGCTTTTGTGCCGGGTACGGGTGAGCACATGGGCCGTGCCCGCCTCATCCACAAAGTTCATGGTGATGGACACGTCGGGCTGGGCCTCGTTGTGCAGCCGGTCAATGCCCCGCTCCCCGAAAAAGGGGAGGCCGGTGACAGCAAAGGCGATGGCGTCGGCGATACTGGTCTTGCCCCGGCCGTTGCCGCCGGTGATGACGGTGGGATTTCCGAACACCAGGTTTGTGGGTTCCCCATAGGACTTGAACCCGGCGATGGTCATGCCGGTGATCTGAAAACTTTTGATTTTTTCCATGATTTGCTCCTCACTATGCCGCCTGGGGCTGGATGTCCGCCACTTTGAACTTTTCCAGCATATAGTAGACGACGGTATCCTGCTGCCTCTTTTCCAGCTTCACATCCACCAAAACGATGCCCGCGGCCAGCTCCGGGTGCTCTCCCCGGACAAAGGCGTCCAGCCTGTCCCCCTTGGAGGATTCCAGCCGCAGCTGGGTGCTGCTGGAGTTGATGCCTTTGTTGATCCTGGCTTTGCGGACAATATACGAGATGCTGTCCTTTCCCGGCTTGCCGGCGGATTTGTCCGCCGCCTTCCCGGAGGAGGTATCCCCGGGTTTTTCCTGCCCAGCGTCCGGCCTTTGGCCGTCCGGCGCGGACTCCGGCTGGGGCCGCAGGCCGCCTGCGGGGGCTGGGGTCAGGCCCAGCTTGCCCAGCATTTTTCGGTAGGCGCAGTCCATCTGTTCCTGCTGGTCTTTTTTGATGATCCAGGTCTTGCCCCGCTTTTCCACTTCTACAAACACCACGTCCATGTTATACAGCACCCGGCCGATGCCCCACTGGACGGCGGCCCGCTTCATGCTGTCGGACAGGCCGCCCTTCACGGGCTCGATGTCCGAATCCTCGGCGCCGTCCCACTTGGTGATGAAGCCTTCCCCGTAGCGGATGGAAATACCGCACAGTTGGGCTTCCTTGCCGTTGGCCCCGTGCCAGGGCTTGAAGTCGTTGTACCAGTTCTCCGGGCCCACCACATCATCCAGCCGGCCCATGATGGCCCGGTTGGTGACATAGGGGACGGCGATGCCCTTGGTTTCACCCTGGTACTCAAACGTCCTTTGCAGCCGCCATTCCAGATCCTCCGGCGCGAAGGGCATGGCCAGCTCGGCCTGAATCTGTCTCGGGTCTTTCCGTTCCATGCCATTACCTCCCATTCATAAAGGCGTTCAGCGTTTTGCCGTCCTCCACCAAAATATCAGAGTAGTAGAAGCCGGGGGATTTGTCCTTCATCAGCTCCAGCAGATCCCGGTACCCGGCGTGGGGCCGGTTATGCGCGGCCATGAAGTAGTCGTTGTTGTTGGGCAGCCGAAGGATGTACCCCATCAGCGTGTGGAGCCTGAACGGGTCTGGGTAGGCAGGCAGGGCGTTGTTCCCGGTGCAGATCTGCCCGTTCTCACAGTTGACGTTGGAAAATGGGTAGTGATATGTGGGTGTGTCCGGGGTCAGCAGCTCATCCTTCACCACGCACAGCCGGCACTTGCCCACCTTGCCCGTTTTGGCCAGATGCTGGAAGGCAAACACCAGCCGGGGAAGGGGAAAATGGAGATATTCCGTGCCGTAATAGCTGATGTCGGCGTACAATTCCGGGTATCGGATGAAGTAGGTGGTATTTACCTCCTCCAGAATGGCCGCGACGCAGCCCTCCGGCAGCAGGCCGGTGGCCCGGGCCTTTTCGTCATACCGGCTGCCCAGGATACAGGCGGCCAGGGCTTCCGGCGAAATGTTCTTGCGGGCGACTACGCCGCCCTCCTTTTGCTGTTCCAGCGCGATCTCCAGCCGCTCGGGCGAAATGCGCAGGACGATATCGCCATTGCATCCCATTCAAGCCGCCTCCTTTGTCTCAGTTTCCTGTTCCATGCCCAGCGCGCGGCGGAGCCGCCGAACCTGGTATTCCAGCGTGCAGCGGACATCCGCCATGGCTCCGGGCAGTCCCTGGATCCCGCAGAACTCTATCCCGGACAGGAACACCAGCCGCTTGCGGCCATGCCCGGTGTCACAAATGCGAAAATCATAGTCGTAAATGTAGTAGCCATCCAAACAGCCCTCCAGGTCGAACGCGCGCAAGACGTCTGTGACGGCCTCATGCCGCAAATCGCTCTCACCTGGCGCAGCGCCGCACGCCGTCTCGTACTGTGCCAGCAGGCGGCAGAATTCATCCATTAGGGGGTCAAAGATAACGATGGTGTCTATTTCATTTTCCTGATTCCAGTATCCCGTGTAATCAGGAAAAACACAGCCGACCGCTTCCCACGCAAAATCGTAGAACTCCTCCCGGCCCAGATCGTAACTGCCGCACCGTTCGAGAAACGGTTCCAGAAAACCATTGTCCGCCAGACGCTTGGCGGTGCACAGAATCTGGAATACATTGTCGTCCAATATATCCATGGCGCACCTCAACAAAATTGCCGGGCAGAGCGAGCGACAGGCGCGATGGCGCCGATGCGCTCCGCCGTCTGCCCCAAAGCCTGGGCAATCCGATATACGGCGTCGTTGTATTCAGCCAGCGCCGAAATGTCGTCTTCGTCAAAGGCGCCGTAGTCGATGGCGCGCAAGGGTACTGGCTCCCCCCGCAAAAGGGGGAGAAGCACCTGGCTTATCAAATACTCGTTGCAGCTGGCCTGGGGCAAAACCGTCCCCTCCTGTTCCAGTATCAGCCGCATGACCAGCAGATCCAAGTCCAGCTTCATGCCGCCACCCCCTCAGTAGTCGCTGGGGAGCAGGACGGTGGTGGCGGAGCGGTCGGATTCCGTGATGATCCAGAACTTTACGTTGTCCTGGGTATGGTAGACAGAGAACAGCCTGTCGCCATTGAGCAGAGCTTCCTCGTTGAGCTCCCCGTCCGACTGGCACACATCGCCCCAGTCGCCCTGCAGGTGCCGCTTGATGGCGGCGTCTACCTCCATGTGGGGAAGCACATCCTTCGCGTTGCGGGTGATCATCAATCTGCCCGGATGGAACCGGGGGTTTACAGCAATTACACTCATAAAGAATCCTCCTACGTCAGCGCCTTGAAGCCGTTTGGCGTCAAGATGTTGAAAATCATTTTGTTGGTAATGGTTTCGTGCAGTTCGGTGCCGGTGTGCCGGCCCTTGGGGTCAAACTGTTCCTCGGTCTCCTTGCGGGTCACCTTCACGATCCGGCCCTTGATGATGTGGGGCGTGTCGCATTCAATCAGGCCGTTGATCATCCCGGAGCCGCCGATCAGCCCGATTTGGCTGATGGACAGGGGCAGCGGCGGGCGCTTCACCCCGCTGTCCAGCTCGCTGCGGGCCATCATCCGCTGGAAGCTGTCCGAATGGCTCAACTGCCGCTCCAGCTCCTTCTCGTTGAACTTCTCCCCCCGGAAGGTCTTTACCTCCAGCAGTCTGGCCGGGAGGGGGTAGCGCCCCTCGGGCAGTTCGGTCAGGCAGGGGATCGAGTCAGGGTGCGCGGCAAACCATTCCAGCCAGCGGGTGTCCTGGGGCTCCGTGTCGCGCTGCTTCCGCGTGCCCAAAATGGCCACCTGCTTGAATTTTTTGAACTCGGCGTCGGTAAACCGCCACAGGCCCAGGTTTTCAAAATTGTCCGCCAGCACCCGGCAGATATCCGGGGTGAGCCGGTAGTAAGGGACGACGTATACCAGCAGGCCGCCCATAGCCAGCGCGCCCAGGCTCTCAATGAGGAACCGCTTCTCATGCCGCGCCCTGCCGCCGCTCTCATTGAGCACGGACAGGTAGGGCGGGTTGAGGAACAGCAGATGGAAAGCGTTGGCGCTGACCTGGCTGAAAAAGAAGCTGCCGAAGCCCACCCGATGTAAACGGGTCTGGGCCTCATCGGCCCGGGCGTTGTCCAGTTCCACGCCGTAGGTGTAGCAGTTGTTCCCGTCGGCGATCTGCCGCAGGGCCTTGCCGCAGCCGCAGCAGGGGTCCAGCAGATTGGTGGTGACCCCCTCCGGGAACTGAATGCCCTTCAAAATCAGCGCGATGTTGTCCGGGTCGGTGGGGTAGTACCCCAGCTTGATGTTGTTCATCAGCCGCCCCACCACCCTGGCGTTGGTGGTTCCATCCACGGGAAGCTGGGCGGCGAAGCCGTTCAGCGCGTCATACACCGGGCGGTAGGTATTGCTCAGCAGGTTAAACCCCAGCAGGCCCTCCTTCAGCTGGCCCGCGTTGGCGGCCAGTTGGTATTCTTCCGTCTCCATCAGCAGGAGCTGGGCCTCGCCCAATGCCTCCGCCAGCCGTTGCCTTGTATTTTGCAGATCGTTGTAATCGTCCCGCGCAGCGGCAAGATCGGTATTTCGGTGCCGCTCCACCCTGGCCCGGCACAGCACCATGGTCTGGGTGAGCCGGGGGACTTCGCTTTGAAGTCCCCGCAGCCCCTCCAGGGCATAGCTGCGCGGTTCGGTTTGGGGCGCGTTAGGCTGCCCGCCCATAGCCACCCTCCTCCCGCACCGCCGCCAACAGGAACAGCAGGTCGGGATAGCTCATCTCCGCCAAATCCCGGCGGGTGAGATACAGGTTGCGCCCGCCGGTGTAATCCTTGCTGTGGCGGACGGTGCGGTAGAGCAGCACCCGCTCCCGGTCACAGCAGGGCTGGGACAGCTGAACATACAGCCCATTGGTCTGCCACATCCCGATCAGGGAGCAGTCCCCGGACACGGCGATGCCGCCGGGGTTGGATCGCGCCTCGGCGTCCCTCAGACCCAGGTCCTTGCCCAGTGCCCGGAGAAACGTCCGGCCCATGTTCAAAAATTGCTTCTTCGCGCCGTTGGGGCCGCTCTCGTTTTCGCCCCAGATGTAGGACAGATCCTGAGAAAACAGCTTGGCCAGCCTGCGCATATTCTTTTCCTGTGATTTGTGGGACATTTTCATGACCTCCTTAAAATTGAGAGGACAGGAAACGGCCGCTTCCTGCCTCCGGTTCGCCCGCAGTTAAGCGGCGGGCTTGTTTTCCTTCTCAGTTTCCAGGTGGACAACCGGCGTGGGGTTCTTGACCTCGTACTCCGCGTCCACCACGTCCTCAGCGGGAGCGGTGAAGCGCAGCCACCAGGCACGCAGGCTGGACGCCAGCAGAAAGCGGAACAGGCTCCGTTTTTTCTGCTTAAGGTTGATGATCTCGTCAGCGTCCACGTCATGGACGTAGCTGAGCACTACCGACAGCTGGCTTGCCTGCACATAGTCCGCGGACAACAGGCACGACACGGCGGCGCTTTCCGACGCAAACAGCTCAGAGGTCTCTACGCGCTTGGCAATCAAACGCCGGCAGGACACTCTTACCGAACTCAGCTCATCCGCGCGAATGTCGTCCGCCGAAATACTGCTGGCCGTAACAGAGCCGCTTCCAATAATTTTTTTTGCCCTGAGGTCATAGGTCACCTTCAGGCACCCCTCTACCACCAGGCACTCGGTGGTAAGGTTATCATAGGACATGGTTTCACCGCGGGGGATGTACACAATTTTCATGTTCAGCTTCCTCCTATTTCTGATAGTTTCGGAGAATGGGATCCCCGTTCTTCTCGTGCAGGTTATAGTGGGCGTCAAACACCAAATGATGGTTTTCCTCGCCGGTAGCGCCGCAGTCCAGACAGTGCCAGGTCAGGATGAAGTTCCACTCCGAGGAACCCTCGTGGTCGTACTTGATCCTGCCGCCGCACACCGGGCAGACGCCGGGTTCGTCCGAGCTGCTGGCCCCGGCGCGGATGCCGCACTGGGAGATGTACGGGATCAAATCGTTGGGATCCATCTCGGCCAGCTTCCGCGCTGTTTCGATGATGTGATCCCGCTTTTCCGCCGCGAACAGCCCGGATATCTCAAGGGCCGCAGCGCCGGAAAGATCCTCCTTGGAGCCTGCGCTGAGCACGGTGGCCCCGTAGCCCAGATACAGATTCAAGGCGATCAAAAACGAAATGGTATCCTTGCGGTAGAGCCTGCTAAATTCCTTGAAATCCATTGTTTCCTCCTATGCCGCCCTGCTGGCTTCTCCCAGCCGGACGGGCATGACCAGGGCCCGGTCGCCGCGTCCCTGGGCCTCAATGATGATGGGGCCCAGGGAGCCGGCGCTGACCTTCATGTTCACTGACGGCTCCTTTTCAAACTGCTTCAGGGCGTCCGTCATGTAATCCAGGCTGAACCCAAATTCCACGCCTTCGCAGCCGATGGCGGAGATTTTCGTGGCGTACCGCTCCCCCATGCTCTCGGCCAGCAGCGCGCCGCCGCTGAAGCGCACCAGGTGGGCGCGGTTTCCCCGCAGGGACTGCTTCAGATACTTCAGCTCCGCCAGGAACTCCTTCGGGGACACCTGGAACTCCGCCCGGAACTTGTCCGTGAGGGCACTGTCCAGCTTATACAGCTCGCCCTCGGGCAGACAGAACACCAGCGACGTCATGCCGTCGGTCACCCTGGCGAACCGCTCCCCCAGCTGGACGGAGACCTCCTGATCCCCGAACAGCTTCAAATGCTCCAGCGCGTCCGGGGCCGCCATGAAGGGCGCGGGTACCTCCAGCTCCGGGTCGGTGTCCCAGGCCATACGGCAGCCGTCCAGGGTGTAGACACGGTTCCCGCTGAACTGCACGCTGATCAGGCAGGCCCTGGCCTCCTCTTTGCGAGGAATCCCCACAGCGTACTTCACCCGCTCCACACGGGCGTACAGCCTGGCGGCGTTGACGTTGAAGCTGTGCATAGGCTCCCACGCCTGCTGCTCAGGAAAATCATCGGGTAGGAACGGGTGCAGCTCCGCAGACCGGGGCCCGCAGGACAGCGCCAGCTTGATCCGCCGCCGGTCGCCTTCCCCCGTTTCCGTCTGCTCCATGGCCAATTCGCCCTCAAACTGCCGGAAGGCCCGGGCGCTCTCGCGGGGCCGATCCAGCAAAAAGGCAAAGCTGTCGCCCTGGGCCGGCATCCCTACGGACAGCCAGGTGTTCAGGTTGGTGGAGGCCAAGGTGCAGCGGCCCTCCTCGAACCGAACCAGCACCGCGTTCAGCACCGGGATAACCGATTTGTGGATCAGGCCGCTCACCTGATCCAATGCCTGGGCGAAGGTTTTTGCGTTTACCGTTGCTCTCATGCCGCTTTCTTCCTCCTTGTACTTGTTTTTTGCAGCTCAGGCCGCACATTGACGGTCTGGGTGGAAAAGGTCACCTGCCGCACGGTGCTGCTGCCCGTGGCCAGGATGTTGTAGATCATGTCCACCACCGCCATGGCCGCCGTGATGTTGGCCGCCATGCTCTGGGGGGCAGACACCGACGCCTCGGAGCAGGACAGCTCCGTGGGGAACTTGTCCGTTTCCTCCAGCACGTCCGGGTAGACGATGCCGATGGGCGGGTAGTAGGTTCTGCCGCCCCGGCGCACGCCGCACACCACCTGCCCGGTGAACTCGCCGTTGCCGCTGTCGATGTAGATCAGTTCTTCGGATTGGTAGAACACCCGGTGGCACATCTGCCGGGACTTGTTGTTGTCCACGGCGCCGATGAGGATGACCAATTCCGGCGTCCGCACGTTGTATTCGTGGCCGGGCTGGCGCATCCAGAGATGCTCCGGTTTCAGCAGGCCGCGAAGCTGCACCTCATCCTCCACGAAAGAGGGCACATACTCCGTCTCCATGCCGAACACGGCGGAATACCGCTCCGCCAGCACCCTGGCCTTGTTCTCCCCCAGGTCGGCGGGGGTGAAGTTCTGCCGCACCAGGTTCTTTTCCTCCACCACGTCGCCGTCGCAGAGGATGAACCGAACCGGGCGTTTCAGCGAGTACAGCAGGCGGTACAGGTGGGGCGCGATGTGCCCCCCGGTGCCGCCCGCGCCCAGCATGACGATCTTCACTGGGCGGGTCATAGAAAACTTCATTAGACAATCCCCTGACACCGAAGCCGCTCAGCCAAAGGATGCAGCACCGGCGGGGCGCTTCTGCGCAGCAGCTTCACCTGAGTGCGCCACTCGGCGGGGAACGCCGCGCCAAAGCTCTCCAGCACGCACCCCGGGGGCAGCGTCAGGTAGGTGCCGCCGCAGGACATCCGCACCGTGATATCGGGGAAGAACTTGTCCAGGCGGCCCACCACGATGTAGATGCGGGTGGCCCGTTCGTCCTCATCGTCCACGGGGGAGAACTTGGCCTCCATGCTGTTGTGGCTGTGTATGTCGATGTAGTGGAGATACCGCTCCTCCGGCAGATCGTCCCGGTTCAGTTTGGCGTCGATGTGGGCTTTGGTCACCGTCTGCTCAGGGACGCGCACCACAAATTCCTGCTCCTGCTTGTCCCATAGGATGTGGGCCAGCGCCTCAAATTCCTCGGGGCCGGTCATGCAGCACCGAAAGAAGGAGATGATCTGGGCCAGCAGCTCCATAGGAACCAGCGGGAGGGCCGGGGTAAACCCGGCCCTGACCGATTCCAGGTCGATCACGCTGTCTTTCGGGGCGATGAACTCGCCCAGCTCGTTTTTGCGCAGCTCGTACACCCTGCCGTCTGCGCAGGGGATGGTGCAGATGGCCTTGTCCGACGCCCGGGCCTCCTCCAGCGAGGCGAACACGCCCTTATAGGCGGCGATGCCCTTGCTTTGGGCGGTGACACGGGGCTTCACCAGGCAGTCCGGGTTCTTGTCCTTGGCCTTCTTGAGGTTGTCCAGAAACGCCTTGGACAGCTCGATCTCCGACTTGACGGAGGAGATGGTGGTGCCCTTGGGGTCGGTGATGGTTTTGACCGTCTTGCCGTACTCCACCGTCCAGGACACCTTCTTGCCCTCGCCCAGCTCGGGGAAATCCGCCGACTTGGCGATGCGAAGCTCCTCAAAAGTCATGCCGGGGTCGGTGATGTCCTCTCGGGCGCTGCCGTAGTGGAACACCGGGGCCTTCTCGAACAGAGATTTGGCCGCCTTTTGCTCGGTCTTGGCCTCCTGCTCCGCCATGGCGGCGGCCAGGGGGTCGATGTCCAGCGGGGGCTGGGTCGCCGGGGCTGCGGAAGCCGCCGCAGGCGCAGGGGCCGGGGCGGGCTGCACAGGCTGGACGCTCTGAAACGGGGGCGGCGCAGATGCTGCGGGCTGCGCCTGCTCGGCGGGCGTAGCCGTCTGGGGCTGTCCCTGCGGGATGGATGCGGCGGGCGCGGCCTGCTGAGCCAGCGCCGCTTCAAAGGGGTTCACTTCGCCGGGGGTTCCGCCGTCAGGCGCGCCGCCGAAGATGGCATTGATGTCTAGGCCCTCGCCGCCGGACAGCTCCGCAAAGGGGAATCCGCTGTTGCTTTGTTCACTCATAGTCTTTTCTCCTCTCGTTTTTGGGGACAAAAAAAGACCGCGAACCGCCCAATGGGGCAACTCACAGTCTTCTTGTCCAGATATTTTGTTCTTCCAGGCCGCTTCAGTCCGGCGGAGGGCAGACTTCACCCCTTTCCACGCCGTTCCTCCCTCGCTTACTCCGCCCTAACTTACTCCGCCCTGAAATACAGGTTCATTGTACCATGCCGGGGCGCGGGCGGATAGGTGGAGGGGTTCCACCTATTTTAATCGAACATATGGACAGTTTGATTCCCCCGGTGTATAATAAGGCGGTCATTTTAATTGCGCGGCTCCATAGTTTCATCACCGCGCAAAATCCATTTTAAACTGCGAGGTCACCATGAATCAGAAAGAGATCAGCGAACTGAAGCGCCGCTTCCGGCTGGGCAAGAACGCCATCAGCCATATCTGCGGCTGCTATGTGAACAGCAAAAAGGAGATCGTTTCCTACCTGAACGAACCGTTAGACCGGATGCCCGAGGAGGAGGCGGAGAAATACTTAACTTTGCTGAAAAAGGCCCTGTCCGGTACCCTGGGCCGGAACCTCATCGACATTGTGTTCTCCACCCAGCAGGTGGCGGACAGCGACGAGCACCGGCGGCTTATGGCCCTGCGGGACTCCAAGCTGAAGGACAGCGAAGTGCGGCAGGAGTTCTATCAGACTGTCATCGACACACTGGACATGGGGGAGAGCAATTACCTCATCCTGCTGGCCCATGACGCCTACGATGTGCCCCACCGGGGCAGGGACGGCGAGGATCGGGCGGACGAGGGCGACACCGTATTTTCTTACATCGTGTGCTGCGTCTGCCCGGTGAAGGACGGCAAGCCGGAGCTGGGCTACTGCGCTGGGGAGAACGAGTTCCACAACAGCGCCCCCAGCCAGATCGTCGCGCCGCCGGAGCTGGGCTTTCTGTTCCCGGCCTTCGACGATAGGGCGGCCAACATCTACAACGCCCTCGCCTATGCCCGCAAGCCGGACGAGCTGCACCAGGAGTTTTTGGACGCCATCTTCCATACCGAGCCGCCTATGTCCGCCGGGGAACAGCGGGAGGCGTTCCAGACTGCCCTCCGGGAGGGGCTGGAAGGAGCCTGCGGCCTGGAGGTGGTGCAGGCGGTCCACGAACAGCTGACCGCTAAAATTGAGGAGCACCGGGAGACCAAAGACCCGGAGCCCCTGGCCGTCACCGCCAAGGACGTGGCCGCCATTCTGCGGGACTGCGGCGCAGCGGAACCGCAGATTACCGCATTCTGCGAAAAGTGCGTGGAGCTGTTCGGCGAGGGCGCGGCCCTCAGCCCCGCCAACCTCATCGACAGCAAACGGTTCGAGGTCAAGACTGCTGACGTGACCATCGCCATGCCGCCGGAGCAGAGCTACCTGGTGGAGACACGGATGATCGACGGGAAAAAGTATCTGCTCATTCCCGCCGGGGAAGGGCTGGAGGTCAATGGGATGCCAGTGGACTGGGTTCAAACTGAAAGCGAATAAAGAAGCATATTCTCTTGCCTTTTTGGTTATCACCATATATAATGTGCTGGAAACTTGACCCAGCAAATTATCAAACAAAGGTGATTATCATGGATAAGGAAAAGACAGTCAGCACAGCCACCGAGCCAGCGGCAAAAAAGAAGGGCGGCAGAAAGCCCATGTCGGCGGAGGAAAAGGCGTCCGCCGCGAAAGCCCGCGCTGAGAGCAAGGCAAAGGCGGACAACCTCAAGCCCGCTGTCATCGTGCAGTTCCAGGGCAGTGAGGTGGAGCTCGACGCGCTGGTGGAGGCGGCGAAAGCCGACTTCCGGCAGGAAAAGAAGCGCACGCCCATCACCGACTTGAAGCTGTACGTCAAACCGGAGGAGCGCACGGCCTACTATGTGGTGAACGAGAAGTTCAGGGGAAGCATATCCTTTCAGTAAACCCGGTATTGTCAGAAACGCGTGAAGCCCCACAATGCAAACAGCATTGTGGGGCTTCATTTTCGTACGTTCTTAATTATCCGTCCAGCACAATCCCCTGGCGGCAGCACTCCGCCAGATAGTCCCGGGGCTGGTAATAAAACGCGGCGTTGTAATCGGAAAGCCGCTCGTCGATCCATGAGGTATAGACCGCCAGCAGCGTCTCCACCACGTCGTCCTCCCCAGACACGTCCTCGATCAGCCGGGCGTACACCTTGCCCATCGTCCACACATCGGGCACGGCGTAGCAGGACTCGCTTACATTGTCATAGTCCCCGGCGGTCAGGTCAAACTCTCCGATAGCGTCGTCCGCCACCTTTGCAATCGGCTCACAGTGGAGAACATCGGCGTGCTCATAGATGATCCGCACACCGTTTTTGCCCAGATCCGCCGCGATATCCCCCCGCTTCCTGTGAAGGATGCGGCCAAGCTGCTCTATCAGGGAGCAGGTGAAAAACAGCGCGCTGTCATTTCGCTTTCCCATCGACAACATAACTCCTCTCGAACCGCAGGGCGGCCAGCGCTTTGGCGGTGTGAAAACTAATCTGATGGGTTGGGTGCTTAAACCTCGCCAACTCCCAGAAAGCCGCACGGCTGATCTCCCCATCCAGAAAACTCTGGACATAGTTAAAAATTGTGTCGTCCGCCATGGGGCCTTCCACTACATCGTATCCGTGAGGCACACCGCTGCGGCAGGCTGCGATAAAGCTCAGCCATTCGTCCGACATCTCCGGGAATCGTTTAGCCGTTAGCTCTGCGCAATCATCGAAGGAATAGACATTGACCACACCCTTTCCTCCGAACCGCACAGACCAGCGGGCCGCCTGCTCCTCCATCTCGGTGCAGTAGAAGCCCCAGAAGAAATCCTTATGGAATTTTTGGACCCGGATCTCCGGGTATCTTACCTCAATCCGGCTTCCATGAAACAAGGTACGCATCAAGCGCCACCATCCCTTCGGCAGTTCCTATTATAGCCGTTTTTATCCGCATTCGCAACCATATTTATTTTACACCCGGCTGCGTACCAGCTCCCGCACGATCTCATCTCCCAGCAGCTCGCTGGTGCGGTAGATATTTTGGCAGAATTTCTCCAGGCTGAACGTCATTCCCGGACTGCCCTTGTCCAGCAGCACCCCGGTGACAGTGAACCGCCGATTGGCCTGCTCAGTCCGAAGCCGCTCCACATAAGCGTCCGGCAAAGCACACTCGCCGTCCGTGATAAAAATGATGTCGGCGTTTTCAAGGTCTTCCTCATCCATCAGGCGCATGGCGTCATTCATGGGCGTCTGGAAGTCGGTGCCGCCGCCTAAAAAGGTTTCCGCAGCGTCTACCTTTTCCGCCATGGCATAGCCCCCGGGCCGGAACACCTCCGTTTTGAAGCTCCCCGGTCCAGAAAAGTGGATCAGGGCGAAGCGCCGCCCGCTGTCCGCCGCAATCTCCAGCAGGGTCAGCGCCACGGCTTTCCCCCAAGCAGCGGGGTCGCCCTCGGTGGAGTCGGACTCATCCAGACAGCAGATGATATCCCCCATGCCTTTGTAGATGGGCTCCCGGCGCTGGTACTGCTTGATCTGCCCCCGCTGATACTTGCGCAGGAACAGCGGGGTGGTCTGGGGTGAGGCCAGCATGGCAAGCTCCGAGGTAAGGGCCCGGGACAGATCCCTGCCCAGCTCCAGGGAGTATTTCTCGCCCCGGCCATAGGCGTAGCCGTTGCGCTTGCCCTGGGCGAAGATCTCCCGGAACCGGCCCAGATACTTGGAGATATCCCGCAGAACCGTGCTTTTGCGAACCAGCGCCAGCAGTTCAGCGTTGGCCTCGTTCTTTACCATGTTGCCGGGCTCGTCGCTCCAGGCGCCGATGATGCTCCGTACTTCTTCCGCCTTTTCAGCGGCGGCGTTCACCGCCATGGCTACCACAGCGGCCACATCGTCTTCGTTCCTGGCCGTGCTGGCATCCACCAGTTTGCCCACGGCCTCCACCTGGCGGCGCTTGCCCTCCGCCTGGTTGGCGGCATCCACCACGGACTGCTCCAATAGCTGATCGCGTCCCTTCATGGCCTGCATTCGTTCCAACAGACTGGCCAGATCTTTCCGCGCTTCCTGCTCAGCGTTTTCCAGCTTCTCCAACGTGCTCAGCGCGTTTTTCTCCCCGCTGATGTTGGAGAGCAGGCTGTCCAGCTCCCCGGCGGCGCGGGCCACAAACTCGGACGCCGCCTCATAGGCGGGCAGCTCCCGGCCCTCGCACACCGCTTTCAGCGTGGGGTAGTCCTCGCTCTGAGTGATGTACTCCAAAATCGGGCCATTGAATTTCCGGGCGGCCGTAGACAGCAGTTTATTGTCGTTCCTCCTGGGCATTAGAGAGTAAAAGGACTGGAACACGTCCCGGGACAGGGCTGGGAAGGATGACAGCTTTTTTGCCGCCTCCCCCTCGGTCTGCTCCAGGTCGTCATCCCCATCCCGCAGGTCGGCATAGATGCTGTCTTCCAGCTTGGTGGAGTGCAGTACCCGGTCGGTGGCGGCCCGCTCCCTGGACGGCTCAATAGCCGCCCAGGGGGAACGCAGTACATCTTCAATCGTGCGGTAGGGCTTGCGCATTACGCATCCCCGCCTTCCTGCCGATGGCTGTAGATCCACTCCCGCAGGACATAGACGGCCTGAGCGTGGTTGAAGCCCAGCTCCGGGAACTCCTGCTGGAGATAGGGAACCGCGCCGTACATATTGGTGACACCGGATTCCCGCAGGGCATCTAAGTAGTCAAAGTATTGTTTCATTTCGTTTCCTCATCCTTCGTAAACATATGCAGATACAGGCTGCACTCTTTGGGTTGAGCGATGAGCCTAATCCAGAAATTACATACCTCACCTACCAAATAGAAATTGGATTCATCCTCTGACCGTAAGTTTGCCTGCGCCTCAGGATGAGACCAGCAGAACCGGCGCAGGGCAGTCCAATCACGTAACGCATCGTTGGCGGTCAAAGCCCTGTAGACGCGATCCATTTCGGACTTCATTTCCGCTGTCGCCTTTTTCCAGTAACCATACCATAGAATTTTCCAGCCATGTCTCCCATCATGATCCGCATGAAGATCTCCAACTTCCCATCGGGGATTGCGGGGATCGTCCTTCCCGGAAATATAAGAGTCGTCCATGTCCGTGAACACATAGGGGAAAGGGCACGTAGTTTCCAGCTGCCCCAGAATACCGCCACAGGCAGAAGTATCCAGGAATTCGTCCACTTTGCCCCAAAGCCAGGCGGTAGTTCCCTTACAGCACATTTCTGGGTTAAGACACGCACTTGATTTTGCAAACTCGCACATAAGACATGGTGCCGAAGTATAGTTTTGAGCCATATTTTCTCCCAGCCACGCAGCAAAATCACTCAGGACTGGGCTCATCGTTTCAGGTTTTATTTTCCCGGCGCAGTCGCCGCATACCACATAGCCGGACGTTACATCTTTCTTGCACAGTAAACAGGTTGCCATAGCTTATTCTCCTTCTTTAAGATACGGCGGGAGGGTTGCCCCCTCCCGCCGCTGTTTCTCAGAACGGCAGATCGCCATCGTCATCCGCCAGATCCGCAAAGCCATTGTCAGAGCCGGCGCCGAAATCACCAGGCAGCTGGAAATCGTCATCCTTCCCCGCCTTGGCCTTGCCCCCGGCGCTGTCGCCGTCCTTGGGCTTGCTGTCGCCGAAATAGACGCTGGACACCAGCACCTCCGCGCTGCGGCGCTTATTCCCCTCCTTGTCCGTCCAGTCCCGGAGCTGCAGCCTGCCCTCCACCACGGCCATGCGGCCCTTGGCGAAATACTTGTCCACAAATTCGCCGGTGGAGCGCCAGGCCACGCAGTCGATGAAGTCGGTCTTGCGTTCGCCGGTCTCCTTGTCCTTGAAATCCCGATCCACCGCCACGGTGAAGCTGGCTACGGCTGTGCCCGCTTGGGTGTGCCGCAGTTCCGGATCTCGGGTCAGACGGCCCATAATTACGATGTGGTTCAACATGATTTTGTCCTCCTTGTATTTTTATTGCAGCGCCGCCAGCTGCCCCAGCGGCGTATAGGTGAAACCCACGGCTTCGTGGGCCTGCTTGTTGATCCGCTCCATATCCGCCAGCAGTTCATCCGTCAGCGCCGTTTCGCCGTCCGACTGGGCGGACGCAGCCAGCTTCTGCTGCTCGCCGTACAGACGCACCAGCTCGCCCCGCAGCTTGATGAGGGCCTTGCTGCCCGCATTGGGCTTGTTGGTGTCAGCGCGGTTGGCGTCAAACTCCGTCTGCACATCCATGGCCATGGCCCGGACGCCGCTCACCTTGTCCTGCATGGGGTTGACGCACATACGGTTCAGCGTCGATTCCACCACAGGACGGTCAGCGGGCTTCTGCCAGAGGTAGTTCTTCAGCGCCAGCAGATCCTGGGACTCCACCTGGGCATGGCCGGACAGCCACGCCTTGGCCTGGGCGATGGGATAGTAGTTGAGATACTTTCGGTCAGACACCGGAATGCCGTCCTTGCGGAGCTGGCACAGGATATCGTCCGCCAGCTCATTGGCGGCATCGGGCACCGGGATCGCCGCCACCTCCGCCTGCATCTGCCCCAGTTCATCCAGCGTGATGGACGCAGTAATTTGTCCGGCGCGCCCCGCCTGCTTGTCCGCCAGCACCGCCAGCCGCTTGGTGCGGCCTGAGATGTTGTCCGTCACCACCTTCAGCTCCAGCCGGTCATAGAGGGCTTCCAGGATCTTCTCTTGGGGATCGCTGAAGTTGGGGATCTCGTTGGACGCCGCAAAGAAGGAGATGGTGGGTATGGGATAAGTACGGCCCTCGTTGGTGTACTTGCGCTCGTTGAGGGCGGTGAGCAGGGAGTTGAGTACCCCGTCATTGCACTTGAAGATCTCATCCAGGAATGCGATGTCCGCCTCCGGCAGCTTGCCCGAAGTGTTCACCTGGGGCTCACCGACATGGAGCGCCGCCAGCGCCGCCCGATAATCCGCCAGCGCCGCCGTGTGCGCCCTCAGCAGTTCATAAGTTGACGGCGAATCCTTTTGGCTGGAAAAGCTTTCTACAAAGCACTCCAGCTTTGAACGCAGATGCTGGTAGAGCTCATCACCGCTCACAACGGACTCCGGGACGGAGCCGGGAAGCAGGCTGGACAGATCCACGCGCCCAAAAAGCTGTTCCTCGTCGGTCTGCTTGGACAATAGGCGTTCAAACTGCCGGGCCCCGGTGATGCGGGCGCGGAACTGGTTGATGGCGTAGCTCTTGGCCTGGCCGGGCGCGCCCAGGATGAACAAGTTCTTCCGGGTGAGCAGGGCGATGGCGATGGCCTCCACCAGCTCCTCCCGCTCCGCGACCTGGGCATTTACGTCGGCCATGACGGCCAGCATACGGTCACACAGGGTCTGGGTATTTTGATTCGGCATGGTTTTTTGCTCCTCTCATTCTACTGATAGTCCGCTGGATTTCAGATATTCGCTGTAGCACTGTGAGCACGACAGGTTGTTTCTCCGGCGAAATCCCGCTGTTTGCAAGAGCGCCGTATACAACAGGGCGTCCCGCTCACTTTGGAAAGCCTCCGTTTTTGCCGCGCAGCCGCAGAACACGCATCGCTCCAGCACCACGGCCCAGTTTCCGCCAGACCGCCCGATCTCATAGCGGCAGGGCAGTCGGCACAGCACTTCCTCCGGCATATGGAATAGCGCCGCGAACCTCTGTGGAAAGCTGTCCGGCCGTTGGCTCAGCTCCGTGAGTTCCGAGCGCGTCTTGGTCAGCTGGAAGCGCAGGAACCTGACGTCCTGTTCCAAGCTGTCATCCATTTGCTCCGCGTCCGCCCATTGGGGTTCGTCCAGTGTGAACAGCCAACGTAGCGCCTCGCGCATACGCCGGACAATCGAAGTCGCCATCACTCACGCCGCCTCCAGCTGCCGGTACAACTCGCTGTCCTCCCGAATGGCATCCAGGGAGATAATGTTCCCCTTGCGGAACTCCTTCGGGGCCCCGGTCATGCCGGTCAGGCGGCGCACCTCTTTGCAGTTGAGCAGCTCATACTTCAGCTGGGCGTAGATGCGCTTTTTCAGCGGCCCTTTGGACGGGTCGTAGGTGTCCACACAGCGGATCAGCCGGATGGCCAGCTGCTGGTACACATCGTCCCGCTCCAAGCGGGCGGCCTGAATCAGCGACCAGTTCTGCCAGATCACGGTGTTGATGCAGTGAAGGTGCTCCTCCACGATACGGTTGCGAAGCTCATAAGAAATATTGTCTTTCATTTTGTTTAGCTCCTTTGTATTTGGGGGCCTGTGCCCTAAACACAGGCCCAATTTGATTGCCGGCCTGTATCAAGCCGCGATAACCCGGTATTTCAGCGCCAGCTCGCCCCTGACGCTTTTATCAAAGACGAGCTCCCGCCCGGTGCCGGGGTCGATCTGCCTACGCCGATCACGAATCAGGTACTCATATCCCCTGCTTCCCCTGTGACGGCGGGCATTCTGCCGCCCGGCGCTGCTGGAAAAGCTCCGAAAAAAGCCCACCATGCTCCAATAACCGGCGTTCGGGGACTTGGCCGCTTTGCGAGCCCAGCCGTCCATGGCTTCCTGTTCGTCCTCCGTAGCCGGGCGGCATCCGCCCTTATAAATGGAGAGAATATCGCCGTCCAGCTCAAACTGAGCGGCCCGCTCCACCCGAAGCTGGGACGTTTTCTGGTTGGGATCATTCAGTCCTTCCGTGGTATTGAGCGCCAGGTCAAAGCCATAACTGCGCACAGCGGCGATGCGGCGGGGGCCGCACAGCCAAGGCGCGAAGCCCGACGTTTCCCCGTTGCGCCAGAGCAACTCCAGGAAAATGGGCCGCTCCTGTGTGATCCTCTTAAATTTGTTTAGCGTCATGTTTAGCTTCCTTTCTTTGCCTCTATGGTGCTTTTTCAACGATCTTCCAGCAGAAATTCAGAATTACACCCGCGGGCAGGTTCTTAAACTGCTCCTGCCGTTCCGGGGAAAGGGCGCCATACACCTGACAGACCACATTCGCCGTCACGGCGTCCAGCCAGATCCAACCGCTACCTTGTTCAAAGGGTTCGCACAGGTCGTACCGCCCGGACGCGTCGCTGCTGGGGCGAACCATGTGCAGGCCCTCGGCCCGCACGATCTCACAGCATTCCAAAAATGTCAGGCCGCTCCTCATGCCGCCGTCAGGCTCATTCATGGCTGCTGGCCTCCCCGGCGTTTTTCTGTTCAAGCTGCCGCTGGTATTCCGCTTCCAGTTCTTTCTGCGGGGTATAGCGATGCAGATTCTGATTGACATATTCGCCGGCGTGGTGCATCAGCGTGCCGCACAGTTCACCCATGACCTTGGCGCTCTCCAGATCCCGCTTCAGCGTTTTCAGCGTGCCCACATGAAGGGAATACCGCTGGGATCCGTCGAACTTTCCCTGGAGGTAGCAGTCGATATAGATGCCTTCGCTGCCGTAGCTGAGGATGGGCACAAAGTCAAACTCATAGGCGGTGAGCGTCACCCCTTCCCTGATGCCGCTTTCGTGCTCGCAGGGCAGATAGTAGTCCAGGATGGCCCCGGCCCTGTCAAAATCACCGCTCGCTTTTGCCACGCGGATGACGCTGCTGAACAGGCCGCCGCCGGTGTCCCGAAAGACCTCGGTGGGCTTCTCCGGCGGGAAGTTCTTTTCCAGCCAGAGCCGGGCCTGCTCCCGATCCCAGTCATGGAACAACCTAAAGAATTGCCGGCTGCGCTGGAACTGATGCCGCTCATCCCGGCTCGCATAAAATCTGCTGCGTTCCTCACATCGACCGTAGTAGCCCACCTGCTTCAAAAATTTGTCATAGGGGTGGGCCGTCTGCACCGTGTCATAGATGGCCTGGAACAGGGCGTCCCCGGTCAGCCCCTTCGGCAGCGGGATAACCTCCTCCAACTCACCATCGCAGTCCTTACAGCGGCCCATCAGGCTGACACCCCAGCACTCGCTGAGATTGAAATAGGACAGCGCCCAGCGGTCGGGAATAAAGTGGTCGTTGTAGAAATTGGCGGCGGCATCGGGCCGGCCCGCCAGATGATAGCAGCATTTGCAGTATCTATTTACCATTTTCATTCTCCTTCTCAGGTTGCCGCTTCGGTCGTTTCAAAGGTTTGTACGGAACGTAGCGGTCCAGGTTGCTTCTGCGGTAGACTTTGCCGTAATACAGCAAGGCCCCGGTCAACGAACCCATGACAAGGCTGGTATCGCGGTCATCACACGCAGTCTTGACGGTTCCGGCCAACAGCTTGTGGCTGCCTGCCCTGTCGAAAACCCCGTCGAGACAGCACTCAATACACAACCCGCCGCTCGCTCCGGCCTTTAACTCAGGTACAAAGCTGAACTGAGGGTGGCAGATCGCCAGCTCCGGCGGCCAGGTGGGGCAGACCGGTTCACAGGTGATAAAGGCACTCTGTTGGGGCCAGACGCCGGCGGACTGCACCAGCTTGATCACTCCGTAGAAAAACTCTGTTGTGGTCTCCCTGGGCGCATCCTGGGCGGGCATATGCTCCTTTGCCCAGCGCCGGGCAATCAGCTGATCCACACCCTCGTGGAAAAGACCGGCAAACTGCTCGACACGCTCCGCTTTCGTCATCTGATCCTGACGCCAGTACCATTCCAGCCGCGGGGGAACACCGCCCCGGTAAATGCCGTAGGCATCCTGTCCGGCGTAGGGCCGGTACCGCAGCATGGATACGCATACCTCCCGCAGAAGGCTGTCGTGGGTGCTGCTGCCGGCAATATCCTCGCCCGTACGCATAAAGCCGCCGCACTGGCTGCACTCCCCGGTGATGTACAGCGTCCGCCGTTCTTCCCGCTCCAGCAGGGTGGTGTATTCCAGCCTCCAGCCGGTGGGGACAAAATGTGTGGAGTAAAAATCCGTGAGGTCGCCAAAATCACGGCTCCGATGCCCCGGGCACTCACACCAACGCTCACTCATCCCTGCTCACCGCCTTCCGCAGACGGGTCAGGTTCAGACGACTGCACCCGCGAACGGTCAAAAGAGTACAGGGGAATTAGCCTGTCATAGTTCAAATAATAAAAATAGTAGGGTTTCAGACCGTCGTCGATTTCAATGACCTCTCCATATTCCAGCTCCATCCCAGCGTCGGAAAAAATCTGTTCCACAGGTTCCCTTTGCATGGCGTCATAAAGCTGCTTGGCGGTCATGCGGAGATCCGCTTCACAGCGCAGTTTATAACGGCGTTCTGAGGGGGAGATATGCGCGCCCGGCTTGTAGTCCCGTCGGTTGAGACACCATTCCAGGAACTCGCTCTCCTGGTTCACAAAGCCGTAGACGCGGCACATTGGCGGAGAGATCAGCCTGAGGCACCACTTGGGCGGTTTGTACTTCGGGTCAGACCGCTTGAACCGCTTGGACTTCCGTTGCTTTGGGAATCCGTTGCAATAACGCGTTTGGCCCACAGCCTCACCTACAGTTTGGTGGTACTGGCAGCCAGGGCAGGTCGGCCCCGGGAAGGTATATTCCATCTTCGCCATTTATGTTCCCTCTCCGGTGTCAGTGCCATGATGGGCCAGCCATTTGTTCACACGCTCCCGGTCGGCCTCATGGAACAACGACACAAACAGATCGGTGAAACACTCCGCGCCAGCCGGAAGATGTTCGGGGGCATCGCGCCACATCTGGAACGTCCGGCGGAAAACCTCCGACAGCAGCTCATCCGGTGTGCCCTGGGCGGGCAGATCATCCCCGTAGCACAGGCGCTTCCCGCAGGCGCGGCACCGCCCAATCCGGCACAGGCGGCGGCCTTCCGGCCGCTCCAATGTGGTATACTCCAGCTCAAAGCCTGTAAACTCAAAATTGCAAATAATATGGTGTATCCGTGCGGCCAGATCGTCCTTTCCCCAGTCAACACAGGTACACAACAGCTCCTCGCGATCACAGCCCCGCATCACGCTGCCTCCTCGTTGTTTGTTTTTTCACACAGTTCGATCACCTTCTGGCACTGATCCATCTCGAACCCGCCGATGTGGGCGCGGTCTGGCCGCAGATGGAGTTCTCCCGCCAGCCAGCGGTACGCCCCCGTCCGGGTCATGCGCCCACTTTTCCAGAGGGCGTCGAACACACGGTGGGCCTCCATCCGCTTCAGCCGCAGCACCTCGTTGGCCACATTGCCCAGGGGCCGGGTCGTGCCCTTGTGGCAGCCCACCCGGGCGTTGCAGTTCTGGCACTGGTAGAGGTACTCGCCCTCCATGCCCAGCCGCCGGGTGGATTCGCCGTAGACCATTTTGGCGGGGATCAGCTTGATGACGCCGCCGCAGTAGCGGCAGATCGTCGGAAGAAATTCCGCTCTGCTGCGTCCTTGCCGCGTTGCGGCAGGGACTGCGCCCGCTTCATTCCTTCCTCCTCTCCCCACCGGACCCGCTTCGCTGGGCTCCGGCGGGGGCCCCATTTTTTTATCCTTCAAACTCCTCACCCCCTACGCCGCCTTTTTGACGGTTTTAGCTTTAGAGGATTTGGCTTTGGGAGATTTGGCCTTTGCCGCCTTCTCCGGCTTGGCTTTTGGCGTCTCCTGCACCACCACCGGGGTGGCAGCGGGTTCCCGCATGGCGGTCTGCATATAGTAGGCCCCTTCGGTGGACAGATCCAGCATCCCAGCCTGGGCGATGCCCAAGGTGGCGGTGCCGGACAGCGAGCGCAGGCAGGCCGTCAGATCCTCGATCAGATACCAGTATTCGCCCCAGGGCGTCCCGGTCAGCGGCACCGTGTCCAGCTGTTCGCTGGCCGCGCCCAGCTCCCCCTTGCAGGAAAAGGTGATCCGCCCGCCGTCAAAGGCCAGCTTCACCCGGCCCTTGGGGTCTACCGCCGCCACGGTTTTCAGCGTCCGGCGCAGGTCGGCCACGTCGGTGAGCAGCGTGAACTGGTTGCGGATGTTGTTCATCAGCCGGTCCGTGTCCATGTAGTCGCCCTCCATCAGCATGGCCCCGAACGTGAGCCCCGGGCGCTGGAACACCAGGAACCTCCCGGCCACGCCCACATAGAACTCATCTCCGTCCGAACACAGCCCGGCCAGCTTTTCCAGAGAGTTGGCGGGCAGCAGCAGGCTGATGTTCCCGGTGGATTTGTCGTCGCCCTTGGCGGTGACCAGGCACCGGCCGTTGTAGCCCACGCCCTTCAGCCCCTCCTGGGTGAACATCAGGTTCACACAGCGCATCAAGGGCCTGTCCTTATCTTCCTTTGTGGCGAACATGGTTTGTCTCGCCATAGACGGGATGCCGGACAGCTTTACCGTGTCCTCCGGGAACGGGAGTTCTATTTTGGGGAACTCGCCCCGTTCCCCGATGCTCCAGTTGTAGACTGTCTCCCCGCTGTTCAGCGTGAGCACGCGGGTTCCAGGCTTGCGGCGCAGCTGCGCCGTCTCGCCGGACATCAGCCCCAGCATCCCCGCCAGCAGCTTGGCGTTCATAACGACAGCATCATCCTCTCCAGCCGTACAAGCCAGCTTCTGCTCCAGGGAAGTCTCAATGTTGGTGGCGGTGAGGGTAAGCGTGCCTGCGGCAGCGTCCGCCTCCAAAAGCACCCCCTTCAGCGGTTCCAGGGGGGCGTCCTCCGACGCGATGGCCGAGGCCTTCTGGACGGCGCTCAACAGCTCCGCCCGGTTTATTGTGATGTTCAAAATTGCCTCCTTTACGCGGCAAAGCCGTCGAGGGTAAATTGATTTTCGTCCACGACAGGCTTCTTCGGTTTCTTTTTCTTCTTTTGTTCTTCCAGCGTCCGTTCCAACAGGCCGTCGTAGGTCTGGCGCTGCACACGGGCGCTCTCAGTTCTGATGGTAGGCGCCTCCAGGGCCGGGGCTTCCGTCACAGGCTGGGCCGCGGGCCGCGCACGCCGCTCGGGGTTGATGACCGCCATCTTTTTGAACGCGGCGGCGATATCCTCCACATTGTCCTTGATGCCCAGGGACAGCTCCTTCGCCATCTGGGAGGTCAGGTCGCGCACGTCGCTCATGGCGGCAAGCCCCTCCTCGGACAGGGTGCCCTCGATGATGCCCGCCACCGCCAGCTTGGACGCCATCAGCTTCATGGCCTTGGCCTGCATGGTGTCCTTGTAGTACAGCAGATAGACCTCCACCCGGGGCGCGGCCTGGTTGATGCGCCAGCTCCGGCGCGACGCCTGCCGCAGGGTGAACAGGTTGAATCCCATGCTGTAAAAAATGAGGGTGGTGAAATCATTCAAATCCAGCCCTGTTTCCACACATTTTTGATTGGTGATCAGCACCTGAAGCCCTGAGCGCACCCGCTTCTCCACCCATTCCTCCCGCTTGTTTGGCGGGACGGTGGTGGCGAGGATCTCCGTCCGGTAGCCGGCCTGGGTGAGCAGCTTGAGCAGCTTCTGCTGGGAATCGGTGCGCGTCCAGCTGGTGTAGACCAGCACCCGGCCCCCGGCGGCGACCTTGTCCCGGACGATTTCCAGCACCTTTTCCTCTTTGGGCAGGATGTCCTCAAAACAGGCCGCGTTGGCGGGCTTCACGATCACATCGCCGTCAATGGGGTGGACGATCTCCGGCTGGTCATAGGGCTGATCCGGGTAGACGGTGAGCAGGTTCAAGTAAGCGGACAGCAGCTTATTGGCCGCCTTGCGGTCAGATTTCAACACCTTCTGCAAAATGTGCTCCGCGTATTCGTAGCCCTCCCGCACCTTCTCCGGCATATCCAGCGGCACAGGGATCTCCTCATAGTCCGGCAGATCCTTCCCCATGTCGGACAGGGACAGGAACGCCGTGTACTCCAGCAGGAACCGGGAGTACACCAGCGGCGACACCCCGGGCAGCTTTTTGCTCCTGAGCTTGTGTTTGATGGTGCGGCGGTTGGAGTTGTAATCGGACTCCACGATCTCGTAGATGTTCTCCACCACGCCGTACTCCTCATCGAACCAGGCGGGCTTGTTGTAGGGCTTGTCGTCCTTCCGCATCAGACCGGGCACCAGGCGGTACAACAGGTGGAAAATGCCCGAGCTGTACCCGTTGATGAGGGTGGCGGTCATGCCCACGAACATCTTGGACACGCCGTACAGCTCACCCATGGCGTCCCCCTGGCCGCTGGCATTGTTGTATTCGTGGAGCTCGTCACAGAGCAGGCCGTCGATGCGGCCCCGGTACTTCTTTTTGATGTAGGTGCTCAGCGCGTACCGGCGGCAGGCGCCCTGCACCGGCTCATAGCCGTCCGGGTGTGCCGCGATTTCCTCCAGCCGGGACAGGATACGCTCATTTTTTGTCCGGCTTTTGTGCTGCGCGGCCATTTCCCGGTACACCCAGCCGTAATCGGTAATCTTGGCCCATTTGATCTGGCGTCCCGGATTGATAGCGGACCACAGCTGGCTTCCGCAGCTTTTGCAGATGTGGTTGCCCCGGTGCTCCCGCTGAAAATAGAACTGGTCCGCGTTCACTTCGTATTTTGTGCCGTCATCGCTGATGGTCATCTGCACCACCTCACCGCAGTCCGGGCAGCGGAAGCCCCCGGCCATGCGGTCATAGGTGACGGCGGGATAGCGCATATAGCCATCCCGGGCCTTCTCCTTGCTGAACACGGCGTACACGTTTTTATCGCCGGCCTCATAGGCCCGGTACAGCCGGTCAAAGTCCGTAATGCTCTTGACCACCATGGCGAAGGTGTTGGGCAGGGTCTCTCCGATCTCCCGCACCCACTTTTTTGTGACGTGGGACGGGGCCATCACGAGGTTGAAGGTCTTGCTTCTGGGAGAAAGGGCGGCGTGCATTCCCTGGAGCGCACCCAGGGCGGTAGCGCCGATTTTCGTTTTGCCACTGCCACATTCCGCCACGATCAAGGCGGTTTTTTTACGCTTCAACTGACGCTTGACGGCCTCCGCCACCGCCAGCTGGGCGTCATACAGGGAATAGCCCGCGTTGGCCTGGATGGTGTCGTTTACCGCCAGCACCTCCTCGGACAGCGGCTCCGCTGCCGGGTCGAACAGGGGCTTGAACTGCCCCCGGATGCGCTGGGCCACGGTGGCGCCAAAGGTGTTGAGGTAGCCGGTGACGTTCTCCACGCCGTCGAAGCCGTCCGGCTGGCCGGGCACAGTGCCAGGGATGGCGATGGCCCCGCTTTTCAGGCCGTCCTCCAAAATTTCCACCATGTTGGCATCCTCCGGCTTCAGGTTCAGCACATAGGCGTCCAGCTTCTCCTTCAGCGAGAACACCTCCAGCTGCCGCAGGTCTCCACGGGCGATCAGTGTGTCCAGCACATAGTCCCGGAACTCGGGGATGAGGGGCGCGGCGGTCTTGCTGTCCAGCTCACGAAACAGGCTGTTCCGGTCTCCGGCGGGACAGAACAGGTAGCACTTCCGGGGCTGGATCTCCTGCTGGGTTCCGGCTTCCGCTTCACTGTCCTCCCCATCGTCCTGGGGCTCGGCGGTGAGGGCGTCGTCGCCGGCCATCAGCGTGGCGGTGGCATAAACACCGTCGTGGGCCAGCTGCCGCCGGTACTTCTTCGGGATGCTCTTCAGATTCCGCTTTTTGTCGTTCTGCACGGTCTCAATGGTGGCCCCGCCGTAGATGGCGTCCGCCATGGCCCGCACCATCTCCGGGTAGCCGCCGAAGCGGATGGCGGTGATGGTGCTGCTCCCTCCGGCGCTTTCCACCATAATGGTGTCGGCGTATGCGGTGAGCCGGACATTTGATTTGGGATCGAAATAGGATAGCTCAATCAATCTGCTTGACATTCATCTGCGCACTTCCCTTCTGGACGCAAAAAAAGACCGTGACTACCCTGCTGGGCAATTCACAGTCTTCATGGTCCGTATTTTGTTCTTCCAGGCCGCTTTAGTCCGGCGGAGGGCAGACTTCACCCCTTTCCACGCCAGTCCTCCCTCGCTTACTCCGCCCTAACTTACTCCGCCCTGAAATACAGGTTCATTGTACCATGCCGGGGCGCGGGCGGATAGGTGGAGGGGTTCCACCTTTTGTAGGATGAGCATATGCGGGCTGCTGTTGCAAAAAAAGAGGATTTATACTATAATGCTTTAGCTCGATATCTTTTGCCCATGGAGGTGCCGGAATTGAGTGGACTGGGACAAAATTATTATGGCAGCTTGTGTGCTGAGATGTATGATATCCTGCACAGGACAGCCCCAGCGGATGAACTTGCGTTTTACCTCTCCTATGCGGAAAAGGGGCAGAAGATTCTGGAGCCCTTATGCGGAAACGGCCGCTTCCTTGTGCCGTTCCTGGAACAGGGCTTTGATATCACCGGACTTGACCTGTCCGAGGAGATGCTGGCTAAGCTGAGACAGAGAGCTCCTGGCGCACAGGCTTTCCGGGCGGACATTACCACGTATTCGGGCCGGGAGACCTATGATTACATTTTCGTCCCATCCTGCTCCATATCCCTGTTCACCGATATCAAGCAGTGCAAACAAGTCCTGCGCAAATTGAACGCGCTGCTGGCAAAGGGCGGCAGGCTGGTTTTTTCTGTGGATACCATCGCAAGCAGGTGTACGGATGACGGCGATTATCAGACCACGGCTTCGGTAAAAACGCGGGAGGGCTTTGACCTGATCTTAAAGAGCAAAAACCATTATGATGAGCGCAGCCAAACGCAATTTTCGCCGGGGATCTATGAACTGTATCGGGAGGGGGAGCTCCTGAGCCAGGAACGGATGGATTTTCAGACCCATCTGTACCAAGCTGGAGAAATGGAACAGTACCTGCGGGAAAGCGGTTTTTCCGCTGTGCT
Source organism: uncultured Oscillospiraceae bacterium (assembly GCA_910579155.1). The sequence goes on from CAJTTS010000001.1 coordinate 137,565, forward strand.
GTCGTATTCCTCCTACCATAAAACGCCCGTGTCCGGCGACGATTATGAGATACTGCTATATGAATGCAGCCTCTGATACCTGAAAACTGCCCGCTTTCAAAATGGGAAACGGTTCTGCACTTCAAAAAACAGGAAGCGCGGAACCGTTCTTTTTCCCCTGATAAGCGGAAGGCTTTCACCATGGCGGCGCTATTTCCAGAACCCGATGAACTCTGTCCCGGTATCCGGAACCAGGGAGATCATATGCTCCGGCGATCCCTGGGGTTCGCTGTCCTCTCCCATCATTTTCAAAAGGATGCCCAGTCCGTCGTGCAGCCCCGCCTGTTCCTGGGCGTTGTAGGCCGCGGCATACATGGGGGCATACTTCCAGATGGCGTTCATCAGCTCCGGCCTGCGGATCAGGCCCGTTTCCAACCACTCAGGGCGCACCTTCAGCAGCTCAAAAATCGCGGTACAGCTGGCCCTTTCTTCAAAAAACAGGTAACTCAGCTCCACATCATCGGCTTTGCTGTGGATCAATTTCTTCCCGGCCTGGACTATGCCGTCTGAAAATTCCGTAGTCCAAACCGGGTGGCAGACCGCTAAAGCAGTTTTGCATTGGCTGGTTTCCAGCCAGTATACCCCATTGTCCAGCACCCTGTACCGAAGTGTCCACCCCCAGGGGGTGTAGGGCGGCACAGGGAATGAGCCGAAGTATGTGGGACACAGCTCCATGCCCTCCATGGCGGCATCAGCCAGCGACCAGCCCTCAAGGGGTGGGCTGCCATGGCGGGATTGGTTTTTGCACAGCTCGTATAGGATGGCCGTCCACCCACCCTCATCCGGCGGGTCGATGGCGTACAGCAGGCCGGGTATGCCGTCCAAGGCCGTGCCCAGGGCGAGGGCTTCCCGGGAGATGGGCGCGTCCGGCAAGACCAGGTAGTATTCGCTGCAAGGGTATGCGCTGTCCGGGTCTGGCTGGACGGTGAGGGAGTAGACGCCGGGGCATAATTCCTCCCAGCCTGTGACCTCGCCCAATTCGTATCGCAATGCTGACAGAAGTTCTTCGTCCATTTCATTCTCTCTCTTTCTCGCTGCTCGCAATAATTAGTCATCTTTGGGATAATCCTATCAAAAAATATATGCTACTGTCAATACCAAAGTAGTCATGTTAAGGATAGGATGAATGTGGATGAAATTATTGGCTATGGACGGGAAATGCAATGCCTGTGGGGATCGAGTTCGTCTGGCACGGGAAAAAACAGGGCTTTCTCAAGAGGCACTAGCGGCAAAGGTGCAGTTAAAAGGGCATTCACTGACACAAAAAGCAGTCAGTCGGATTGAAACTGGAGTCCGTGTTGTGCCGGATTACGAAATACCATTGTTGGCAGAAGCATTGGGAGTTGATCCATTGTGGCTTCTGGGCCTTTCCGATATACCATAAAACAGCGGCTATGAAAATCGACCGCCTGATGGGGATCGTCACGATCCTGCTGCAACAGGGCAAAGTTACTGCGCCGGAGCTGGCCCGGCGCTTCGAGGTGTCCCGGCGCACCATCAACCGGGACATCGAGGACATCTGCCGGGCGGGCATCCCCTTGGTCACCATCCGGGGCTATGGGGGCGGCGTGTCCATCGCGGAGGGGTTCACCCTGAACCGGGCGCTGCTCACCAGGGACGAGCTCCAGGCGATCCTCTCCGGGGTGAAAGGGCTGGACAGTGTATGGGACGCGCCCCGGTTCCCCGCGCTGGCCGAAAAGCTGTCCGGCGGACTCCCTGACGATATCCTCATCGACCTGGCCTCCTATTACCAGGAGCCGCTGACGCAAAAAATCGCCGTCATCCGAACGGCCATCCGGGACAGGCGGCTCCTCTCATTTGACTACTACTACGAAAAGGGCGAGTGCCGCCGCACCATGGAGCCCTATAAGCTGGTATATCAGTGGTCTGCCTGGTATGTGTGGGGCTGGTGCCTGGACCGTGAAGCGTTTCGCCTGTTCAAGCTGAACCGACTCTGGGAGCTGGAACTGGGGGCGGGGCCCTTTGCGGCCCGGGAGCTCCCCCCCGGAGGAGATGGACTTTGACCGCCGCTTTTCCGCCGGGGCATACCGCCTCAAGGCCTTGTTTGATAAGGGCGAGAAGTACCGGCTCATTGAGGAATACGGCCCAGAATGTTACCGGGAAACCCCGGATGGGCTGCTACTGGAGCGGGAGTTCGCCAGCCGATCCAATATGCGGGAATGGGTGCTCAGCTTTGGGGGGCGGGCGGAGGTGCTGGAGCCGGATGAACTGCGGACGGATCTGCTGCGGCAGGCGGAGGCCATGCTGAAAAAATACCGAGGGACATGACATACTGATGTCGTGTCCCTTTTGGTACAATAGGCGCAGAAAGGGGAGATTGCCATGATCGAATCAAGGTGCGGCCTGCTGTGCGCCCAGTGTGCCTACCGGGAGCAGATGAACTGCCCCGGCTGCGTACATATGGACAAGCCCTTCTGGGGGGACAGCTGCCCGGTAAAAGCCTGCTGCGAGGGCAAAGGGCACCGCCACTGTGGGGAATGCGGGGAATTTCCCTGCGGGCTGCTCCATCAGTTTGCCTATGATGAGAAGCAGGGGGACGGCGGCAAACGCATTGAGCAGTGCAGATGCTGGAGCGGGGAGACCTCCGCAGTCTAAAGGAAAAGGCCCGGACCGTCAAAAACTGACGATCCGGGCCCTTTTCTGTCACCACTTGCTCAAAATTTTGCCGTACATCTGCCGCTTGTCCCGCTCAAACCGCTGCACCACCAGCGTGACGTGATCCCCGGACTGGAACTCGGAGTCCTCATGCTGGTAGGAGTAGTTGCACATACACACCGTGCCGTCGGGCAGATTGCAGAACACCCCGCCGCCGTACTTCCCGGCGATCACCGCGTACCGGCGGCTGCCCACGGGATGGCGCTGCTCCGCGCCCTCGAAGGGGTTGGCCTCCGTCTCCTTCACCGAGATCAGCAAATTCCGCTGGGCGGCGTCATAGCCCTTCACGATGCAGTCCAGCTCATCGCCGGGATGGTACTCCGCCCGAAGATCGGCGATGGCGGTGTAGCTCAGATCACGCTGGGTGAGATCCACGTCATGGCCGTAGCACTCCGCCAGACAGCGGCGCGGCCCCACCGCCAGCAGGCGGCACTTCACCCGGGAACCCTCCCGGCACAGGTCGGGCCGGTGGGCAAAGAAATACCGCTGGGCACGGGATGCCTGCCGCCGGGACGCGATGGCGTAGCCCCCCTCGCGATCCACCTTGGTGATGATGAAGTCGATGCTGGCGCCCATCATGTTCTGAAGGACGTAGTCCGGGCGGGCCTCCCCCATCCACATCTCGGTGCCGGGGATGTAAACCGGCACCCGGTAGACCAGCACCATCACGCAGTACATGGTGCGCCGTTCCACCCGGCCGGTCTCCCGGTTTCGCACATTCATGGAGTGGGGATCCGCGCCGATGACCGTGCCGGACAGGGCACTGTGGCCGCGGAAGGAGGCATAGATGGAGTTCCACGCCTGCCGTTCCTCCTGGGAAAGCCCCCGATCCAGCTCGTGGAAGTCCAGGGCGAAGAAGCTCTGGCGCTCCGTCAGGGACGGCACAGGGGGGGCATCCCCGTCCGGCGGCTCCGGGGGCGGGGCATCGTCCCCGGCCTGGGCAGAAACGGCGCGGGTGGACGGATCATCCTCCGTCGGCTTACCCCCATCGGGCCCCGGTTCCTGCGTGTCCAAAGGCTGCCCATCCCCCGGTGCGGTGTCGGGCGGCTCCATGGGGGGAGCTTCCTCCGGGCCGCTGTCCGGCGGGCCCGGGGGTGTGGCCGCGTCCACCGCCATCACCTCCTCGGCCTTTCCATCGCCGTCCCTCGGCAGGTCGGGGACATCGCCGGACACAGCATTGCCCGGTTCCCCAAACTCCGGGGGCGGGCTGCCATCGGGCGCGCCCATGTCCTTGGGCAGTTCCCCCGGTGGGGCGGTGGCTTCCTCCCCGGCTTGCTCCACCGTCATGGCGGCAGTCTGCTCGGGTTCCTCTGCGGGATTGACTTTCTTTTTAGGCATACTGATTTCCTCCAAAAATTTATTTTTTACGGCCCGTTAGAGCCATAAAAGCGATGTGTCCCGTCCGGCTGACGGGCGGCAAAAAAGTGCTTGGGCGGCAGCATCAGCCCTTTGGGTGGCTCGCCGCTGTCTGCAATCCAAACGATGCGCTCCGCCTTACCCCGCTCCAGCAGTTCGGCGGGCGCGGCGTCCAGCGAGGCCACAGTGAAGGGCCGGATCCCATCATCCCCGTAGGCAAAGCACAGCTGCCGGGGCGGCTCCCGGCTGGCGCTGAACTCCTGGGGCTTGCCCCCGGTGAGCTCGATCATCACGTCAATGGCCTCCAGGCGGCGGGCGTCCGGCTGGGCATTGGACAGCCAAACCAGCCCATCGTCCAGTCGAACATCGGCGGTGCCCGCACGCAGCTGCCGAAGCATGGCGTCCATGCGGGCCTGGGTGACTTCAAAGCCGTCCTGCTGGAACCGTCCCCGCACCAGGGCATGGAGCTGCCGCCGCCGGACACAGTTCAGCTTTTTCAGCGTGTCCAGGATAAATTTCTGCTGTATGGACAAAAACATGGCCGTCACCTCCCAGGCGGTTGTCGAAGGCCGTTCAAATATGGGTCTACCATCAGGTCACTCTCGCTTTCCGCAATGCAGTTGAAAATCGTGGCCATGGTGTAGGCGGTGGAGTTTTTCACCGGCCTGTCCAGGTTGGCGTGGAGCTTGGCCTCGGCGGTCTGCAAAATCGTGTAGTCCAGCAGCTTCAGCCTGGCCCGCACCCGGCTTTGAGGGAGCGTAGCGTTGCCCACCCGAAAGCTGTCCGCGTAAAAAAGCCGCTCAATGGCGTTCTCAAACACCCGGGCGGTTTCGCTGGAGAAACACTGGAGCTCACAGGCGTCCAAAATGCCCGTGAGCTCCGCTTCCCCGTCCGTCGGCCCGTCCCCGCGCGGGACAGACGGACTGACATCAGGTTGACTGGGGTAAGTATGACTAAGATCTTTATAACTTGGCCGCACTTTCTGCGGTTCTGAAACCTCGGCATTTGCGGTTCTTGAGCCGCAGCTTTCGCGGTTCTTGCCGCCCATATCCTGCGGTTCTTGGGAGGACGTGGGAAAGTCCGGGCCGTCAAGAACCTCGGAATCGGCGGTTCTTGAGGCACCGCCAGCCGGGTCTACAAAGGGGGCGCTGGTGTAGTCCGGGTCGTCCTGAGGATCCACGGTAGCCAGGTAAATTTGGTTGGCATCGCCCCGGCCGCACCGCTTCTCCCAGATCAGGTTCAGCTCCTTCAGTGTGCGGAAGGCCGCCGTCACCCGCTGCTCACACACCCGCAGCTCCCGCGCCAACTCCTTCCGGGGGAAGATGACGAACACCTCCCCGAAATCATTCACCCAGCCGTTCCTGCGGGAGAGCTGGAAGCGGTTGAGTAAAAAGGTGTAGGCCACCTTGGCGTCCAAACTCATGTCGGCATAGCGCGGATCGGAAAACAACCAGCGGGGCATCTGCATATGGTAAATACTTTGCACGTCCGTCTGCCGCATCAGCGGGAAGGACGGGCGCTCTTTCATGGTCGCGGCCCTCATGAAAATACCTCCATTCGGCGGGCCAACTGGCCCTTGATATTTTGATAAAATTCTGATAAAATAAAGGCAGTAAAAGGAGGGGTTCTTATGATGCACATTCGTCCTGTCTCAGATTTGAGAAACAAGTTTCCCGAAATTGAACAGACAGTATTGAAGAACGGGGAACCCGTTTACTTGACAAAAAACGGCTACGGTTCCATGGTGCTTCTCAGTTTGGAACAGTACGCCGCGCTGACTGATGATGTGGAACTGGCGTTGGATGAGGCGGATAAGGCGGCGGAGCTTTCCGACGCACGCTATACCGGCCAGGAAGTATTCAGCCGGATAAGGGGGCGTATCCGTGAACGGAAGGCGCTATAAGCTGAATATTCTCCCCCTGTTTGAGGATGACTTGAATGAGATCGTGGATTATATCACCTATCGTTTGAGGAATCCCCTGGCTGCGGAACACCTGGTGGACGAGGTGGAAAGGGCCATTGAGGATCGGCTGGACTGTGCGGAATCCTTTGAACCGTACCGCTCCAGCCGTGAGCGCAAATGCCCCTATTACCGCATCCAGGTCAAGAATTTCTCCATCTTTTACGTGGTGATCGGCAATACCATGGAAGTGCGCCGCATGATTTACAGCCGGCGCAATTTGAAAGATCTGATTTGAAGCGGCCCGCCGGGGTTTACCTCCCCGGCGGGATTTCTTCGTCCTCAACATCCCCGCCCACTACGCCGTCAGGCCCCAGCTCCACCATACCCAGGCCCTGGCCTTGGTCGGTGAACTGATATTCCACACCCTGGGACGGGTTGGGCCCATCCTCCGGATCCGGCTGCTTTGGCGGCGCGGGCGGCTCCTGTCCGGGTACATCCGGCGGGACCGCCTTTTTTGACGCTTTGACCTGCTCCTGTTCCTCCCGCAATCTCCACTCCGGCGTGTAGTCTGCCACCCGGCAGGACTTCAACTCACTGTACCCCGGCAGCTCCTCCGGCGACAGCTTATAAAGCAGCGCGGGCTTCCTGCCCTGGAACAGGGCGATACACTGGCGGCGATCCAGACGTAATATTTCATCCGGCTGCATCAGCTCCCGCTGGGTGTTGCTGCGGGTCTGGGAATAGGGCCGGGTGTTGCCGTAGACGAAGCCGTAGAGCGGCGGCTGGGGCTTGGATTGGCTGGTGAGGGAAATGGTCACCTTGCCGCACTTTTTGGAGATGTAGTCCGCCGAGGTCCAGTCGTTGCACCCCATGTAAAGTGTCTGATCGAAGGTGGCCAGTTGGTTCTCCCACTCCTTGCCGGGGTACTTTTCCTGCCACTGGGACAGGCTCTGCACCACTACCTGGCAGCTCATGTTGAAGCCACGAATGCTGTTCAGCGCGTCGGCGATGCCGTCCATGTAACCGATGTTGCAGTATTCGTCCAGACAGAAGTTTACCAGCACCGGCAGGCGGCCGCCCTTCCCCTCCAGCCGGGCGTAGTCAGACAGCCGGGGCAGGGCCAAGGAGAAAAACAGGGAGCTGAGGAAGCGGTAGGCGCTGTCCTGGGCGGAGATGATAACAAAATAGGCGCAGGGCTTCTGCCCCGGCAGCAGCAGATCCACATCGTGGTTCCGGGTGATGGCGTCCACCAGCTTGTTTTGGAAGATGGCCAGACGGTTGCCCAGGCCGATGGCGATGCTCCCCCACAGGTTTTCCTTGGCCTTGAGAAACAGACCGTGGTGGCCCTTGGCCGGATGATCCGGGGGAAGCTGGGCCAGGGTGCGGTTGATGTCCTGGATACTCTGATGGGCCAGCATTTGGTACACATCTCCCAGCCCCCGCTTTTCGATGGGGAGCAGATTACCTTTGCTGTCCTTCAGGTTCACCACATAATGGATCAGCGCCATGAGCAGGTTCAGCTCCGCGCGGCTCCAGAAGTCGTCCGCCTCCCGTGGGCCGGAGGTGTTCTGGATGATGGTGTTGGCCACCGTCTGGGCCAGCTGAGGCTCCTTGTCCAGCCCATACAGGCAGTTCCAGCCATCGGAGTGGGCCATATCCAGAAAATTCACCGCCTTGACGTAGTGGCCGTGCTCCTTGAAGTAGGGGGACAGCTTTTCAAAAAGCTCGCCCTTGGGATCTGTTATGTAAACTGATTCTCTGCGCTGGGCACAGCCCATCAAAAACGGGATGATGAAGCCACGGGATTTCCCGCTGCCGGGAGCGCCGATGCACAGCAGATTGTTGTTGTCCCCCGGCACCATGCGGTGGGCGGCATAGAGGGCGTACTTGTCCGGGTCATCCGGGCGCTTTTTGTACTTGCCCAGCATCATGCCCTTTACCTCAGCCACACTCCCCACCTCCAGAAACTCCCCCATCTCCTTCCGGGTCAGGAAGCCAGAGGAACCATGGGTGCCGTCGGGCAGGATGTCGAAGCCCCGGCTGTCCCGGGTGGCCTTGTAGCCGGAAAACCACTTGTACCCCGTCCCAGTGAACAGACATACCAGCAGGGCAATGACGGCGGTGGCCCCCAGGCCGAAGGGCGTGAACAGCACAAACCAGTTGCGGAAGGGGTTGAACACCCAGATGCTCTCCACCACTTCATCCCCCGCCTTGTGGAAGGTTGAGGCGATGCCAAGTCGGATGGAGTTCAGCAGCATTCCATAGAGATACCAGCCTGCCAGCCCTGCGGCGGCGTAGAATGGCAGCTTCTTTTTATGGCGCTCATACCAGGGGCCGATTTGGGGTTCAAGGCGATCTTCCAGTTTTTCGATGAGCTTGGATAAGCGGGGCATCCGCCACATCTCCTTTCGAGGTTGTGAATTGGGTGCGCGGGGGAACATAGGGCGAGGGCTTTCTACCGGTGACGGCGGAGATCGCCTCGGGGGTGAGTACAAACACCCGTGCCAGATTTTTGTCCCGGCAGCGGGGGAACAGCACCTGCTCCGCCTGCCCCTCCAGAGCGGCCATGGCGATCTGGGGGAAGCCCTGGCTTCTGGCTGTGCGGATGGCTGCGTTGATCCGGCGCAGATCCATATCCGCCGCCAAGACGAAGGGCACACCCTGGAACATGGCGTCCCACTCGGGCACGTCATCAGGGGGCGGGCGGTACTGGCCTTTCAGCGCCGCCTGGGTGAGCTTCCTGCGGTAGTCCGGCACGGCCATGATCTGGAGCTGCACCGCTCCGGTGGCGTCGCAGGACAGCAGATGGACGGGGAGCTGAAGGCAGCGGTACGCGCCGCTGTAGGTGAGCAGTTTGGTGTCCTTCCGCTCCATGGGGCGGTCCAGCTCGCTGAGGACGCTCTTGTAACTGTCCCCAGCAAACATAAAAGCGCGGTTCATGTCTCGGAACCGGGCGGTTTGGTTGGAGAACGCCGCCAGCTCATCCATCAGCGCCAGCTTGCCGATGCCGGGGCAGACGTAGTGCATGGCGTACAGACTGTCCCCCAAGCGGGCCAGGGCGGCCACCCGGGTGCTGCCCCAGGGGTTGGAGCCACGGCTCCGGGCAATGGTCGGAAGAAACAAAGAAGCGGCACTGTCCAACTCCTCCGGCCCGAGGGTGAAGGGATCGACCCCGCCGTGGTAGGCGGTCACCACCAGCCGAGACACCCGGACACGCCGCTCGATCAGCGGCGGATGGTAGGCCCGGGTGGTCTGGGGAACCGCGCCGTCCAGCAGATGTTCCAGAAGGAGCTGCCCCTTGCTGGTGAGCAGCAGCGCCCCGCTCTTTTCGTGCCGCCGGATGAGGCCCAGGCCCATGAGGTTTTTCCGCTCGGCATCTGAGGCGATCCCCCTCAAGTCCCTGGGTTGGATGAACTGGCACCAACACAGCAGCTTCAAAATGTCAACGTCCCGATGGCTGAAAATCACGCATACCGCGCCTCCCTCCATATTCCTGCGTGCGCCGAAAACGCCCTTGCGCCGGTATCGGCGCAAGAACTTTTTCGGCGCTTTCCCAAGCCTCCTATGGGGAGCCAATCTGATGGCTCCCCATAGAAGTCAGCTTTTTTCGCTTACCGCGTTTTTGCCGCCGCCCCGAAAGCCTTTGTTTTCAGCGGCTTGGAGCGGCGGACACCCATCAGATTTTTACAAACCCGCCAACCGGTCGAAAATGGCCCAAACTGAACCAAAACCTGATGGGTGTCCCGGTCACTTTTTAGGGCACTTCAGCTCCAGCCTCCATTGTAAAAATGCTTCACCTCGTAGTCCCCGGAGTGGAACGCGAAGAAGTCCGCCGCGTCGGACAGATCCAACAGGGTGATGTGACACACGTCCAACTCGCTACGCCCGGACAGCAGCGCCAGGCCCAGGGTGTGCTGGTCGTCGTCCGGGATGAGCCTGCCCTTGATGGCGTTGCTCACCGCCTTCCACCCCTTGTTGTCCTGGTCGAAAATGTGGCGGCCCTTGGCGCTGGTGAACTCGTCGATCACCAGCAGCGCCCGGTTGAAAAAGGGCAGCTTGCAGCCCTGCGCCTCGTAGTCGTCCAGCAGGCGGCGGATGGTGTCGCTGAGCCACTCCGGGGGCTGGAACCGGCAGTGGGGCAGCAGGGTGTTCAGCGTGATGTGGAGCCAGTTATACCCCAGCAGCTCCACCGACCCGGCAATCTCCATGGGCGGGAGGACGGGCCGGGAGCCGTAGCCCCCGGTGCCTGTGCTGTACCGCTCACACAGCTTCCGAACCTCCAGCGCCGCGCTCTCAAACTGCGCCGCCGTCTGCTCCAACGCCTTTTGGAGCTTGTCCGGGTCTGGTGTTCCGCCGTCCGCCAGCGCGGCCAGCACCCCTGTTTGGCAAAAGGCGTTGTTGGCCAGCTTCTGGAGGTGGGCGGCATCCTGCCGAAAACTCATTTGCCGCCCTCCTTCCGCCGGACGCGCAGGTCGGTGGGGGAGGTGGTGATGGCATCATACTCTTTCTCGGTGGCATGGAACTGCACCGGCACATGATTGTACCCGATGCACAGCAGGCCCTCCCCCCGGCGGAACCGGGTGATTTGCCGCACCTCATCCTCAGACAGGTTCAGCACCCCTTGGATGAGCCGGGCCTCCTGTTCCTCCATCTGCATCACCAGCTTGATCCGGCTGGAGTCCAGAATGCCCTTGCCGTATTTGCCGCCGTCCAGCCCAAACAGATCCTGCATCCCCTGGGTGGAGGTGATGGCGATGCCGCCCAAGCCGCGAATAGTCTTGACCATTTCTTGCACAAAGCCTGCCGCTAAGGGGTTGGAGTTGGCCCCCACCAGGGACCACAGCTCATCGGCGATGAGGGCGGACAGGTCGCTGCCCGCGTCCATGATGAGATCGTTGGCAATGTCGGTGGCCCAGAAGATGCCGGGGAGCAGCAAATCGTCCGGCATCCCGGAGGTGTCCAGCACGATGTACTTGTTGTCCAGGTCGATCTCGTTGCGCTGGCCCATGGCGGAGGCCGAGCCGGTAACATAGCGGGCCAGCACCACAGCCAGGTGCTTGGTGTCCGGGTTCTGGGAGAGCACATCGTACCAGTCCGGCAGGATGGGCATTTCCACAAACCGGCCGTTTTCATCGGTGATGGTAGCGTTGTCAAAGGTGATCCCATACCGCCGGTAGCACTCCACCAGGGAGGAATCCAGCAGGTTTTTGTCCTCATCAGAGAGGTCACGTTTCTGGAGCGAATACCAGATAATCAGCCGGGATATCTTGTCCGCCAGCACCGAATCATCCCGAGCGGCCATGTCCCGCAGACCGGCATAGCTGTCCAGCGATTTGCGCCGGACGGCCATGATGTTGGGGCAGTCCTTGGAGGACGGGGACAGGCGGAGGTACAGCCCGCCCAGCAGCTCGCACAGGGGGCGGAACTCGTGGCCCTTCTTGGGCACGATGAAGATCACCCTTCTCCCCTGCTGGCGCAGCCGCCCGCCCAGGCACTGAAGCGTGAAGGTCTTACCCGCGCCGGAGGAGCCGCCGATCCAGCAGTTGCCGTTGGTGTACTTGTAGTCGTCATAGGGGTCAAGAAACACGGGGGATCGGTTGTAGAGGTTCAGCCCCAGGAAGATGCCGTTGCGGTCGCTGAGCTCGTAGGAGGCAAAGGGAAACGCCGCCGCCACGCCGGAGGTGAGGGCGTTGCGCCGGGATTTGCGCTCCACGTCCGCGTCCAGGGCCAGCAGGGGGAGCGCCGAGAGGAATGCCTGCTCGTTTCGGTAGTCGCAGCGGCGGGCGATCATGTCGATGGACACGCACAGCTTTTCCACCGCCGTCACCCGCTGTTCCAGGGTTTCCGGGTCGTCCGCCGTCACCTCCACCAGGGTGTGCATATAGTAAAAGTCCTCGTTTTGCCGATTCATGGCATCCTTCAGATACAGCCCGGAGTTGATGGCGCTGTCCAACTCCTCGAAGTCCTGGCGGGTGTCCCCCACATCCCGCATCCGGGAGCGGTTCACCATGGTGGTCTGGGAAATCTTCGAGAGGATTTTTTCTTTACTCTGACGTTTCACCGTAAAACTGAGGCTGACGCCCTCCCCGGCCTCCACCAGCGGGGCCAGCCAGCAGGAACCCACGGTGGTGGAGTAGCCGTAGCCTGCCACATAGAGGTAGGCGTGGTACACCCCGTCCACCAGGATATAGTCCCGGTTCTTGGTGTCGATGGCGGTAGGGGACAGGATATCCAGGATGGTAGTGGAGCCCGCCTCCAGCTCGGACAGGTCGGGCTTTTCCTCGCCAAATAGTAGCCGCTTAATGGGGTTTTGCTTGGGTTCGGCGGTGTCCGTTTTCTTTTTGGCCCGCTTGACTGGGGCCTTTGTTGCTTTCTTTTGCATCGAGTTGTTCCTCACTTAATGAAATTTGAAAACGCTTGCCTAAAATTATCGTGTGCGGTAAGATATTTTTAAAAACAGCCTCATTGCACCACACGCTAAAACGGGGTATGCTTAACGTAGGAGGTGACGAATATGGCGAATGAAGATAAAAAAGATTTCAATGCTATGCTGCATGACAGCAAAGATATGCCAAAATTTCAGACGATCACTGACGCAAAAAGCATTGAAAAATATGGCGGAGACAGAATGTATTTTGCGCCGCCAATCGAGTATGACAAGGTAATGAAGCGAGTCCCGTATGGGAAAGTAACCACTGTCGGAAAAATACGGGAATACTTTGCCGCGTTGAGCGGTGCGGATTTTACGGAGCCAATTACAGCAGGGATTTTTGTGTCTATCGCGGCATGGGCGAGCTATCAGCGGACTACCGACGAAACGCCTTATTGGAGGACGCTGAAAGCGGACGGCGAATTAAACGCAAAGTATCCCGGGGGCGTTGAGGCACAAAAGGCAAAGCTGGAAGCGGAAGGACATATTATTATTCAAAAGGGGCGGAAAAACATTCGGTACTATGTGAAGGACTACGAAAATGCCGCTTTCGATTTGAATTAAACAACTTTCAGTTCAGCAGGCGGCTGTCAACATCGGACAGCCGCCTGTTTTTGCGCTATTCCTCATAAAGTCCGTGGACGGCGGTGGTCATGTCGAACACGCCCTCCGGGAGCTGCACCCGGCGGCTGGTCCGCTTATTGATGATCTCGTACAGCAGCTTCAAAATGAAGTCGTCCATGAAGCTGGGCTCCAGCACCTCAAGCTCACAGCCGTCCAGATACCGCCGGGCGGTGTCCGCCTCCTCGTTGAGCCGTTGGACGATGGCGGCGGTGGTGCGGCCCTTGGCGTACATCCGCCCCTCATACTGGAATATGAGAAAGAAGCGGTGCCGCAGGGCATCGCTGGCAACCCCCTGGCCAATCTCCTTGATGTTGTCCTCGATCATCTCCCGGCAGGACTGGTTGGGCTCATGGGCGGCGAACTCCTTCATCCGCTCCACGTAGTCCGCCGTATCGGCGGGCAGGGTACGGGCCTCGATCTGCAAATCATCCGGCGCGATCTTCAGCCAGGCGGCATAGCTGGAGATGATGTTCTCCCGGTCATTGGGGGATTTCAGATAGATGTTCACCGGCAGCACCTCCAGGATCTTCACGAAGCGGCCATCCTTGGTAACCACCACGCCGCCTACGACGTTCTTGATAGGAAGCCATGCCTGGATGCTGTCCCGAAAGGGTTCGTCGGCGGGAGCCTTTGCCCCGCCGACGAACAGCAGTTGTTTCAAATCCATGGTTCAGTTTTTTCCTCCTCTGTATGTCATAAGCCGGCGTTTTTTCCGCCAGCGCCACCAGGCGGCGATCCAGCGGGTGAGGCTGTCGTCCCGCACGCCAATGAGCCCGAAGCCCCCCAGGGGAACCACGATGATGAGCGTCACCGTAATCTTGGCGGTCAGTTCCAGGGGCAGCAGCACGAGACAGAAGTACAGTACCGGCAGCACCAGGATCACAGCCTCCACCAGGTTGCGCAGCTCGAACAGGCCTATCACCCGGCCCGCGTCGGTGAAGTTGGCGGGGATGTAGTAGGTCTCATTCACGCTGTTCCACCACCTTTTCCAGCAGACGACCCCGGAGGGGCTTCAGCTCCCGCTCCAGGGCCTGAGCCGTGCTGGCCCGGTGGGAGATCACCACCTCCAGCGCCGACAACAGCTGCCGCTCCAGCCGGGGGGTGGGCGGGATCAGGCCCAGCTCTGCCCGGCTGAGGTATTGATTGGACAGCCCGCAGGCGTCGGCCAGCTCGGTGAGACAGACGCCGTGCCGGTGCCGCAGGGCGCGCAGATTGGTTTCATGTTCCATACGCTTCACTCCAAACAGTTGATTTCATCCGCCGCCTACCGCGAGAACGCCCAGAAGGGCCCGCCCGCGCCGGCCCGGGAGGCCGCCTCGTTGACGACGGTGCGAAGGGGCCACTCCTGATCGCTCCGCTTCACGCTGGCGGGGTCGGCCACCAGCACCTTGCCCTCCTCGGTGATGCCCCGCAGGACGATGAAGTGGCCGGTGGTGGTGAAATGGCCCGGGGCCATAATGGCGATGACCAGCTTGCCCGATTCCAGCGCCTCCACCAGCTTTTTGCTGTCCTTGCCGATTTTGTCAACGGTGAGGCCGTAGTGCTCGCCGCCGTTGGGGATCAGGCTGTGGTAGCTCCCGTTGCCCTCACAGCGGTAGCCATTCTGGGCGGACCACTGGGCCACGTCATAGGGCGTTACCTTGTTGTCCGTCATGGACGCCACCACCATGGCCAGGGCGGTGGGGCCGCAGCCCTCCCAGCCGATGGTGCCGGTACGGCCATAGAGCTTATTGCCCCACCGGGCGTCCGTCTGGTTGTAGTAGACCACGGGGGTGTCGGTGCTGGAAAAGACGATATCGCCGTAGTCGGTGTTGTACTTGCCCGGGCCGTCGGTGTCGCCGGGGCTGATGCTCTGGCCGTCCGCCAGCACCGAGTAGAGCAGGGCCGCCCAGTCCTTTTCCTCCTGGGTGAAACCCAGCTTGTCCATGTACGCGTCCGGCGTCAGATCCCGAACTGAGATGTGCAGGACGCGGTCTGTGATGGAAGCGGTATAGGTCAGCTTGTCGGAAAGTAGCTTTTCAATGGTGGGTTCATCCATGACGTTGAGATCCTGCTTGTATCGGACGGAGCCGATGGCGATGAGCCAGTAGTGGTTCACATTGCCCAGGGACTTTTCCACCTCATAATCATCGTAGTCGGGCACATCCTCCGTCATGAAATTCGGGAGAATGCTCTCCACCAGCCGGTCGATGATGGATTGGTTTTTCCGGTCGATGTTCTGATAGATCGTTTCCAGCCCATGGGCTGACGCGGTAAAATCCATGACATCAGGCGTGGTGGAGCTGTCATAGCCGAAAAAGATGTTGGGCAGGACGGTGAACAACAGCATGGGAATGAGGAGCAGCAGGGCCAATGCCCCGGCAATTATTTTAATCAGGTAAGGGGCTGACTCCTGGGCGGCGGCGAGGGCCGCACCCTTGGCCCCGGTGGTTGCCAGGGCAGCTGCGATATGCGCCGCCGCCCTGGCCGCACCGCCGGCCCGGTTTTCGTTTTCACCCATGACTGTTCCCTCCTCTCCTGTTGGGCGGTGGACGGTGGACGGGCTTCGCCCGCGTCGTCCGGGCTTTGGCCGTCCGGGGCTGTCCCGCCGCCTGTTTGCCGGCGGGCGCGGTTCCTGCACCGCCGGGGCGAACCGTGGGAGCGCCACCCTTTACCGGGGTAGACGCAGGTTTGGCAGATGTGCGCAGTTCCTGCCGAGCCGTGCTGGGAGATGTGCCTCCTGCCGGGGGCGCCGCTGTGGCCGGGGGAGCATTCCTGCCGGGCCGGGATGCAGATTCAGCGGGCCGCTGGGTACTGCGGGTCGGTTTTCCTGGGTTGCCGGCCTGGGACGCGCCGGAAGCCGCCGGAGTGCCGGGTGTTTTCGGGGCAACGCCCGAATCTCCCCGGCGGGTGGCGCGGGTATCGCCCGGCTTGGGCGGGGACTTGGATGCCGCCGGGCCGCCGGGATGGGGCGGTCTGGGCGCGGTGGGCGGTGCTTTCCCGCCGGACGCACCCGCTCTGCCGCCGTTCGTGGTCACATTGGTCTGGGCTGATGTCTGGCTGGTGCTGTTCACCGTGCTGCCGCCCGCGGAATGGGTAGATCGGGTGGACTGGGAGTGCGTTCCCGTTCCTGCCGCGCCGGGCCGAGGGCTGTTGGGTTGCTTCGGCGCGGTGGCTTTCGGTGCCGTTCCTGCCGCGCCGGAATGGGACACACCGGGCCGCTGGGAACTGCCTGACCCCGCCGCACCAGGCGCAGGCGTGTTGGCCGCGCCGGAGGGCGGCACATAGCTGTGGGGGTGGCCGGTTCCAGGGGGCACAGAGCTTCTCCGGGTCTGCTGGGGTCGCCCGCCGCCCCGGGCAGTATTCGCCGCGGCGCTGCTGGTATGTTTCTGCTGGGCGGATGCCTGGGAGGAATTTTCCTGCCGGGTGCTGGTCTGCTGGGCGGAACTTTGCTGGCCGGTGCTGTGGTATGTATACCTGCCGCCGCCACGCGATCCGCCGAAGTTCTGGGAACTGTCCCCGGAAGTCTGACTGCCGCTGGAACGGCCCCCGCCTCGCCCGCCGCCAAAGGAGCCGCCGGGCCTCTCGCCGCCTTGCGCTTCGTTCCCGGAAGTCGGGCCACCGCTGGAGCGTCCGCCGCCCCGGGCGCTGCCGAAGCGTCCTCCGCCGCCGGCGGAAAAGCGGGAACCGAACCGGGAACCGCTGAACCCGCTGCCGGTTCTCGTGCCGGAAGCGGACGCGCCAGCAGTTCTCCCGCCGCCAAAGCCGCCACCTGTGAAGCCCTTTGCCACGCCGCTCACCGCTGTGCGCACCACCGTGTAGGCCAGCATACCGGGCAGGGTTCGCCCGGGGCCGCCGGTGATGGCCGGGTTCAGGCCGATGCGGGTGATGATGGCGTCCGACTTTTTTGCCACCTTCACGATGGCGAAGATGAGCACCATCCAGGGCAAAACGTCCAGCCCGGAGGGCACTGTGGACACCACCGAGAACAGCATTTTGAAGCAAACCAGATTGGTGACCATCAGCAGGCACATGGAGCCGAACATCCGGCACCAGCCGGTGAAAATGGACGCGGTATTTTTGCTGCCGCCCATGGCAAAGGCCAGGGGCGCGGTGAGGGTAAGCATGGCCAGGATCACATACCGCTCGGCGATCTCAATGAGCAGCCCCAGCACCTTGAACATGACGATGACACTGCAAATGATGGCCATGAGCCAGGAGGCGGTGAGCGTCCCAAAGACGCTTTCATCCACCAGGGACACGTTGGTGGCGTCCGGGATGCTCAGCAGATCCATGATGCTGGAGGTGAGATCCAACCCAATACGGCAGATCTGGGGGCTGGCCAGCAGCAGGAAGGCAAACACAAAGGTGCGGGCAAACAGCAGCTTGGGGTCTTCCCCCTCAAAGCCCAGGCCCGCCGCCATGCTTTTCAGCGCCTGGAACACCAGATTGCCCAGCAGCAGCGCCCAGCCCGCCGCCATCAGCACCCGGGCCATGTCGTCCATGATGGGGATGTGGGACTGGATGTAGGCAAAATCCAGCCCCATGATGTCCAGCAGCCCTCCGGCGATGAATCCCCAGATGTCTACGATCAGGCTGTAGATCCACTCGAAGAAGCCGCGAAATAAAAGCTCCAGCATGGCGTCACGGCGTCAGGGTGTTGAAGCCGGAGAACTGCGGGGTGATGTAGGCGATGAAGGCCCCGATGCCGTTGATGATGGCCCAGGCCACCCAAATGCGCTTGAGCCAGTCCCACGCCTGATCCGCCTTGTGCTGGTTGCCGGTGAGCTTTACGCCGATGACCGCCACGGTGGACATGAGACCCGCCAGCACGGTGCTGATTCCGGCGATGTGGTTGTATACGTCCACAATGATATTCTGGGCCACCGTCCACATATCGTTGCCGCCGGTGTTGGTGGCGGCCATGGCGGGCATGGCAAGGGCGGCGCACAGCAGCACCGCCGCCATAGTGTGGATGTAAACGCGAGGGAGCTTGGGGCACAAACGGCCCCAGAAGTTTTTCGTTTTCATTTGTCCTCCTTGGTGCGCCGCTTGATGGCAGGCGGCGGATTTGCTATAATGGCGAAAATGATTTTGAGGTGATTTGCGTGGTGCAGTACAGAACCCTCCGCCCGGACGAGCTGTGCCGGGAGCTCTTTCGCGGTTTCATCCGGCGTCAGGTCGTGACTAAGTGCTGGCGGCGGGAAGATGGCAAATGGGTCATCCGGGACGACCCGTTCATTGATGACTGGTCCGAAGCGGACTATCGGACGCTGGTTTCCTGCCTGCAAAATACACTGGCCACAGGGGGCGTGGTGTACGGCGCTTTTGTGGATGGCACGCTGAAGGGCTTCGCCTCCGTGGAGCCTGACTTTTTGGGCAGCGGCGGCCAATATCTCGACTTGTCCAGCATCCATGTGTCCGAGGATGCCAGAGGTTCGGGAATCGGGAAAGCCCTGTTTTTCATGGCAAAGGAATGGGCCAGGGAAAAAGGGGCGAAAAAGCTGTATATCTCCGCCCATTCTGCTGTGGAAAGCCAGGCGTTTTATCAGAGAATGGGGTGCGTTGAGGCGTTGGAGTATAACCAGCGCCACGTTGATGCGGAGCCCTTTGACTGCCAGCTGGAGTGCGTGCTATAGGGTGCGCTGCATCGAGTGCGGCCTGTTTTCCTGCGGGTTCCTCCTCTGCTGGGCCGCCTCCAGCATGGCCAGCAGCTGGGCGGCCTCGGCGCAGTAGCGTGGGGGATAATACCTGGGCACGCAAGTGCGTTCAATCAGGAACGCGGCACGATCCAGGGCGGGGTAGGTAGGGTCTATGGAAATCACGTCCTTGTCAAAGCGCACCGCCCCTGCTATAATGATGAGCGGTGATTGAAATGATATTTACCTGTGACAACTGCGGCTTTATTTTCAGTCGCAGTGAGGAAACGGAGCAGTGCCCGGACTGCGGAAAATACGAAGTCCGCCCTGCCAGCGAAGAAGAACAGCAAGAATTTGCCCAGCGTATGGCGGAGTTGAGCCGGAGCGAGCATTCAGAGCAGCCCCGTATCCCCGACATGGAGGACACCGAGCTCTCCATGTTCAGCTCCTTTTCCTTCCGCCTTCCCGCCACAGCCCTGCAAATCGACAGCGGCATGATCGTAGACATCGCAGTGGAATACGGCGAAAATCCTGCGAACCGCAGCGAGTTGGTCGGGAATGCGTGGGTGCGGCAGGAGGGCGGGCGTTCCGCCGCCTTCCTCATGTCCGTCCATCTGCCCGTGAAACCGGACGAAGCACCGAAGGAACAGGTGAACCGCATATTTGCCTCGTTGAACGGGGACGATGCCTTCAGGACAAAGCTGTTTGATTTCATCGTCCAACAGCCGAAGATGTAAGGAGGCGCAGAAGATGGACAAAGCGCAGAGAAAAGCGATGGTTGAGCAATGGAAGCTCCGCCGCCCGGAGATGGGGGTCATCTCAATCCGGTGCAAGGCCACCGGCGAAGCGTTTTTAGGGGCGTCAAAGGATACCAAAGCCGACTTCAACAGCAACCGGGCCAAGCTCTCCATGGGCAGCCATCCCAACAAGCGTCTGGCAGCCCTGTGGGAGCAGTACGGCGAGGAAGGCTTTGAATGGTCGGTACTCAAGATCCTGGACTATGAAAATCCCGAGGACGATCACACCGCCGAGCTGGAGAAGCTGCGGGAGCAATGTCTGGCCGAGGACGAGAAGGCGGTCAAGATCTGGAAGTAATGGCAGACATGAGACATTCCCTTTGAACCCCCGCATGGATCGCGAGTAGCCGCACAGCGTCCCCGCCGCAACGGAGAGGAAATGGAGGAGTGCCCGTATGAGCATTGTGGTGAACCTGTATTACACGGGAACAGATGGGAGCGCCCGCAGATTTGCGGAGGAAATGGAAGCCAGCGGGACGGCTGATTTGATCCGCAAGGAGAACGGGAATGAGCAGTACCGTTATTTCTTCCCCATGGACGATCCCGAAACGGTTTTGCTGATCGACGCCTGGAGAGACCAGGCAGCCATTGATGCGCACCATGCGTCCCCGATGATGGCGATGATCGCCCAGCTCCGGGAAAAATATGATCTGCATATGCGGGTGGAGCGGTATGTTACGGATGAAGATGGCATCCCTTCCGCAGATACACAATTTATCAGGCATTAGACAGGCGGGACGGCCCTCAAAAAAGAGCCGTCCCGCTGTTGGTTTTAGTACCCCGTCTGGGGCAGGGTGGGCACAGGCCCCAGCCTGCGCACGATGGTGAGCCAGGTGGCCTGGGCGGTCTGCCAGGTGCCCTGGTACTTGCCGCCCACGTCGGCCCGATTGATGATCTGATAGTCGTTGGCCACCGTGCCCAGCACCTGCACCGTCAGGGTGGGGCTGGTGGTGGACTGGAAGCCCACGGGCACCTTGCCGAAGTCGAAGTAGACATCGGTGACATACTCCCCCGCCTGCATGGGGATGGCGTTCAGGCTGAAGGAGTAGTTGCTGCTGGTCACCAGATTGGACGCCAGCACCTGATAGCCGGTGCGGTAGTTGGTCTTATACAGCACCCGGTAGTTAAGCCGTGCGCTGTAGGTGCCGGTGGTCAGCACCGTGGCCCGGGTGGCGTCGGTGGGAATGCGGTCATGCCAGTAGAACTCAGAGAGTGGCACGTTGGAGGTGTTGGCCACCGTGATGTCGTACCGCATCTGGCTGCCCGCCAGCACCTGGGCATTGCCCCGCTTGGTGATGGTGACCCCCAGATTGGAGGGCTTGTCATAGTCGGACAGCTTGATGATCTGGCCCGAATACTCCAAGGTTTCGTCAAAGGTGATGCCGCTGAGCTGCCAGTACGCCGGGGCAGTCACCTCTTTGATGAGGTAGCGGCCCAAAGGCAGGGGCTTGGACGCCGCCACGCCCCGGGCGTCGGTGGTGATGTAGTCCACCACTTTGCCGCTGCGGGCCTCACTGATCTCGTAGACCGCACCCTTCAGGGGAGCGCCCGCCGGGGTGCCGGTGACCTCGTTGTACTCGGCGGCGTACTTGCGGATCTGGAACTGGCCGGTGATGGGGGTGTTTTCCCACTCCACCTCAATGGTCTTGCCCGGCTGGACATAGACGGTCTTGTATTCCTTGTCCAACTCGTATCCAGGGGCGGCCTCCAGTTCGCGGATATACAGCCGGCCCTTGCCCTGCACGGTGAGGTCGTCGATGTAAATGTAGCCGTTGTCGTCGGTGGTGTACTCACCGATGGGATTCTTGTTCTGATCGTAGACCAGGAACTTCACCCCATAAATCCCCTCTTTGGTGACGGAATTGATCTTATGGAGGATGACGCCGGAGAACGCCTCATTGGTGATGGTCACGCTGGCAGTCTTGCCGTCCACCACAGTGAAATAATGAGGCGTGGGATCCAGTTTATAACCCGACTTTGCCTCGGTCTCCAGGGCGTAGTAGTCCCCGGCGTCCAGCTTGATGTGCACCCGGCCATCGCTGCCGGTGGTCACGGTCTGCACCAGCCCGCCGTCCATTTTCCTGATTTCAAAGGTGACGCCGCCCAGCCGTTTCGTCTTGTCCGCCGCGTCCACCTTGATAATCTCGGCGCCGCCGATGGGCGTGTTATAAACCGTGATATACTGGGTGTCGGATGCGTTCACCTGCACCGTCTGATTTTGCGTGGCCGGATCGACCACATAGCCATCCAGGGGCTTGGTTTCGGAAATGATGATGGTGCCCACGATCCCGGTCAGGCGGATCTCGCCGTTGGCGTCAGTGGTGTAGAGACCCTTGCTGGACAGATGGCCGTTGTCTGCGTCCACGTAGGAGCCGTCGGCGTAGGTCAACTGGAACTGCACCCCGCTGAGGGGCTTTTTCGTGATCGAATCCAGCTTTTTGATCACGAGCCCGCCCTGCCGCTGGTTGTAGAAACGGAGCGTCTGCACCTCGCCGGCCTGGATCTTGATGGATTTAGGCGTGGTGTCCAAAACGAACCCTTCCACCGTCTTGATCTCCTTCGCGGTGACGGTAGCGCCGGGCTCCAGGCCCTCCAGAACGATGCGGCCATTTTCATCGGTGATGAACTCGCCGTTGGAATTGCCGATGACCGCCCCGCTGGAATCGGTGACCAGGAAGGTCACGCCCTTGATGGGGGTGGTGGTGCCCTCGATGTACTTCTCGATCACGAGGGTCGTCGAGGGCGTGTTGTAAAACCGCAGGGTTTGGGTGTCGTTGGGGTTTACCACCACCGTCTGGGTCTTGGTGTTGGGGTCGATGGAATAGCCGGGGATGCTGCGGGTTTCGGTCACAACAAGCGTGCCCACCACCCCGTTGATGGTGATTTTGCCGTCCTTGTCCGTGTAATAGAGACCGTTGGAGCTGATCTGGCCATTGGCATCGGGGACGAACTCGCCCGTCGAGGTGGTGACCTTAAATTCCACGCCCTCCAGCGGTTTCCCATCCAGGGAGCTCTGTTTCAGGATGACCAACGAACCGGCCTTGGAGTTTTTGATGACCACAGTCTGGGTGTCGCCGCCCTGGCCGATGACCACGTTGGTGCTGGGCGTGTCGATGACGTACCCGCCGTCCGGCGCTTTGATCTCGGTCAGTACATACGCGCCCGGCGCCAAGTTGGTGATCCTGATTTCGCCCTGGGAATCGGTCACAAAGATGCCGTTTTGGGTGAGCGTGGATGTGCCGATCACGCCGTCCAGACCCACCTCACAGCCAGCGACGGTGGTGATCCTGAACTCGGCCCCGCTCAAAGGCTTATTGGTGGCAGAATCCCTTTTCTGAATAATCAGTTTACCTTTCGGCTGGTTTTTGAAGGTGAGGGTGACAGTTTTCCCCGCCTTGATTTGAATACTTTGGCTCTGCGTGTCCTTGATGAATCCCGGCGGGGCGGTGACCTCGGTGACGATCACAGTCTTGTCGGGCTTGAGGCCGGAAATGCGCACCTCGCCGTTCTCATCGCTGCGGAAAATGCCGTTGGAATCGCCGATGAGGGTGCCGTCGGAGTAGGTCACCTTGAACTCGGCGTTTTGCAGGGTGATGCTGGGGTTGGTGGCGCATACCTTGCGGATCAGGAGGGAACCGTCCGGCGCGTTTTCAAAGCGCACCGTGACCACGGACTGTTCGCCGCTGTCCGCCAGGAACACCGTTTCAGAGGACTGGAGGATGGTATAGCCGTCCCCCGGGTCTACCTCCTCCACGATGTAGGAGCCCGGGTTGAGCCCCGTCCACATACACATCCCGTTGGGGCCGGTTTTCTTCTGCCCGATGACGGTGCCGCCGGTGCCCGACGCGCCGCCCAGCCACCGCAGCTGGAAGGTGACCCCGCTCAGCGCCTCGTGGCTGACAGAATCGTACTTCTCGACCACGATGGCGTTTTTAGGCACATTTTCAAACTGAACCTCATGGGTTTCGCCCGCCTTCAGATAAATATCCTGGGTGTCGGGCGCTTTGATGGTGAAGCCGGGGGCGCTCTCCAGCTCTTTGATGCGGTACCAGCCGGTGTCGATGTGCTCCAGGACGATCTCACCGGCCTCGTTGGTGTAGAACACACCCAGGTCGTTGAGCTCGCCGGTGATGGTGTCGTCAGACCCGCGCCAGATCTGGAATTTGACGTTGGCGATGGGGCTCTTGGTGATGCTGTCCACCTTCAGCACCTTGAGGGTGGGCTTGATGATGTTGGTGACCTCCAGGGTAGTGGTGCGGTCAGGCTCCAGCTGGACGATGTGAACCGTGTCATCATGGACATAGTTGGGGGCCGGTTCCACCTCGAAAACCTTGTAGGCCCCGGGCCGGAGGTTCTCCCAGAAGATGACCCCATCCGGGCCGGTCTGGCGCTGGTCGGTGAAACCGCCGTCCACTTCCTCAATTTTAAAGGTGGCGCCCTTGACGAACTCGCCCGTCTGGGCATCCCGTTTCACCAGGCGCATTCCCGGCAGGGTGGAGTTGACGAAGTCCACCACGATGTCCTTGTCCTTCTCGCTGTCGATCCACACCGTTTTGCGGTTGTTGGTGTCCAGCAGGTAGGGCTTCGGAACGTCCAGTTCCTCGATCTCATAGCACCCGCTGGGCAGGGCCTCCAGCACGGCCTTGCCGTCGGCCCCGGTGACCACATCGTTTTCATAGCCCAGATTCACGCCCCGGATGTGGAAGGAGGTGTTGGGGATGGGATCGCCGCTCTCTGCATCCCGCTTCGTGATGGTGAGGGATCGCTTGTGATGATTCATTTTAGTCACCACAATGGTCTGCTCGCCCTGCAAATCCTCGGCGTTCACATGGACACCCACCGGCGTTTTGTCGCAGTCCATGCCCTCCGGGGCGGCCACCTCAACAAATTCATAGTGGCCCTCGGTGACGTTGGACACCGTGATGGTGCCGTCCGCCGTAGTCTCCTCGGTGCCGATGATCTGCCCGTCCCGGAGGATCAAAAAAACAGCTCCCGGGAGGGGGCTGCTGCTCTCATCCACCTTCTTGAGCTGGATTTTTACCTTGGAACTGTTTTCAAAAATGAGGCTGATGTCATGCTCGCCGTCCCAGACAAAGGGCTGCTTCACCTTGCTCACATCGGAGCTGAGAATATAGCCCTCCGGCGGGGTGATCTCCTCCGCGATATACGACCCGGTGGGCAGCTTGGAGAAGTCCAGATCCTCTTTGAGAATATAACCGCCGTCCTTGGTGACGAATTCGCCAAAGTAGCTGCCGCCGTCATCCAGCTTGACCGAGGTAATGCGGATGACCGCACCGGGAATACCCACCGTGGGGTTATCTGCATCTATTTTGCGGATGGAGCCGTCGCCCTCCTTTTTGTTGGGCTGGTTGTAGAACACGAACGTGTTGGAGATGGAGTCATTGGGCATGACCGTCACGGTTTGGGATGCGGTCTGGGCCACGTAGCCCTCCGGCACGGCCTCCTCCGTGATGGTGTACTGGCCTGGGGCAAGGCCATCTGCTGTCTGCGTTAACGTGATAGTGCCATCCGGGCCAGTATCCCGGGTTACGGAAAAATCGCCCGACCCATCTGCACTCTCAACTTTGAAAGTCACTCCAGATAACGGCTTATTTGTGCCCGCCTCCAATTTTTTAACCGTAAGGCTGACGGGCTCAGACACATCATTGGGAGTCGGCACAGCGATCAAAAGCCGTTGCATGGGCACCCCGGACTGACCGGGCAGCTTCCACGGTTGGGAACTATCCCACTCGTAGATCCATAGATGATACTTGTGGTAATACTCAGGATGATCCAGCACCAGGTCAACGCCGGTTTTGATGTAGTCATAGGCAGAGTTGCCAGTCTTACCGCCATCGGAACTGTCGATAATACTGTGGGTGTCGATGGCGTCCCAGTCTTTGATCCAAGAGGACTGACCGTAGGTGCGGTGGTACAGCTTCATGGCCGCGACAAACTCCTCGGCGGCCTGCTCAATAAAGCCCTCCCGGTTGGAGGTTACGTCGATGATGATGCCGTACTCATAGTACCAGGACATAGCTTGGGCCACCATGAACCAGATGTCGGACCAGTAACTGCCCCATGTCTCCAACCCGCGGGCATTGCCGGCATCCGTAAAGTTGCCGTAGGTGTGGGCGTACACATAAGTGAGCAGGGTCTTCAGCGAGGAATCTGTCACCTCGGTTTTGAAGTTCCACTTCTGGCCATTCGCCCCGTTACCCAAGGTTCCTTTGTGGTAGGCACACAGGGCACGGGTGGGGGCGTCCAGACCGGGGACAGTCACCTGCTCATCAAAGACATAAGGTAGGCCCTTGCTGTTGATGGTTTCGCTGGCGGCCCGATAGCGCACAGGGCGTCCACCGATGTACATATAGTCTGAGGACTTCTGAGTGATGCTGTCCGGGGCACTGGACAACCCTGTGGCCGCAAAGGCAGACAGGGGTAGGATGCCCAGGATACATACCAGCGCCAGCAGCATGGACATTGTGCGTTTGATAATCGTGTTTTTCAATGCATTTCCTCCTCATATGACGAAGGCCAGGCTGCTTTCGCAGCCCGGCCTTTTTTGTGTCGGTTATATTGTTTATTCGGGATAACGCGTTCGTAGGGCGTAGCCAGGTTGTACTTCCAGCCACCAGCGAAAGTATTGCCCTCCCCAAATAGCCTTATTGTGGCTACCACTCTCTGTGACTTTGATAGAGTCATCAGTCTTATCTATCACGACTACTACATGACCACCGCTATCGTTGTCATACCGAATTAAATCACCAACTCGAATTTGAGTCCAATCAGGTTTGACAATATGCTTCCAAGGCAGGTTGCCAAAAATCGTGTCAGAACAGAGTGTTGCCCACCCAGCGCAATAAGTGCTACTAACACCATATGGCCCACCACTATTGGATATGAAAGGTGCCGGGTATGGCGTATTAGTGGGATAAGTCTCCTTTAATGCCACAATAGCAGCCCGCACATTTTCCTCCGTCAGCGGCTTCCCATCGGCGGTAGTATAGCCGTTGTCAGTGGGATAAGGGCTCGGATCGGGCGTCGGGGAGGGCGTGGGCTGCACCGTGGGTTCCGTCCCGTCCAGCACGTTGCGGTCAAAGCGGGCCAGCATGGCCGCCACCTCCGCCCGGGTGATGGTGCCCAGCGGATTGATCGTGGTTGCCGACGTGCCCTCCATGATCCCCATGGGCCAGGCCCAGCCCAGCATGGCCTCCTCGGCCTCATGGTAGATGGGGCCGAAGCCTGCCGTGGAGTAGCGGCCCCAGTCCATATCGGTGAAGGGGGATCGTTCCACGGCGGCAGGGTCAGCAGTAGCCTTGCCCAGCGATTGGGCAAAGCGGTACAGCATGACGCAGAACTCCGCCCGCCGGACATTTTCGTTGGGGTACAGCAGCCCCCGCTCCAGGTTGACGCTGGGGAAAATCTTGTTCTGATAGGCCCAGACCACGCCGGGTTCGTACCAGCTCCCGGCGACAGCATCGGCATAGGGGGCGGCTCCCGCCACGGGCGGGCTTCCCGCATAGCGGTACAGCACCGTGGCCAGCATGGCCCGGCTCATCTCGGTAGATGGCCCAAAGGTGTCGCTGCCGGTGCCATTGAACAGCCCCCGCTCAGTGACATACTGGATATCGTCTGCCGCCCAGTAGCCGGCAGGCACATCCCGGTAGGCCGCAAATGCCGGAATGGCTAAAGACACAGCCGCCACAGCGCACAGCAGCACGCTTATCATCCTTTTCCTCATGGTCTCACGCTCCTTTGCCATTTCTTTTCTGATTCGAGCATAATCCCACGCGGTGAAATTGTCAAAGGATTATTTTATTTCCCTGCGCCGATAAATTGATTTGGCGTTCTCACCTTCTCCATTTTTGCAGATTCAGAGTTTTTCAGGCACTTTTCTCCACGGCTTGCACGCAAATTCTTTTTGCGGGCTGGTTGGCCAGACAGGTGGTAAGGGTGATGCGGTTGTCCACCGTCCCCTGGAGATAACTCCAGTCGTTGTTGGCGATGGTCTTCACCATAGTCACTTGATAGGTGCGGGTGCCGTAGATGGTGGTGTAGGTAATGATATCGCCAGGCTTGAGATCCTTGATGGCGCCGATGTTATACCGGGCCCCCCGGTTGTGGCCGCACACCCCGACGTTCCCCAGCCAGCCGGAGGTGGAACTATAGTGGCCCAGGCCCTTGGCCATGCTGTCAGTAGTCTCGCCCTCCCATACCTTCACGCTGATACCCAGCTTGGGGATCTTCACCGTGCCGATGCTGCCGTCTTTGTAGGCCATACCGGACACGCTGGTGTAACCGGGCTGCTGAATGGGAGGCGTGGTGGTGACCGGCCCGGAGCCGTCGGAGCCGTCGATGACCAGCTCGGTAAGGGGGCCGCCGCCCCCGCCGCCGATCCCGTAGCTGCCGGAGTCGCCCACCACAGCCCCCTGGAGCCCGGGCAGGATGGTACGTTCCATAATACCCGTCTGAGTGGTGCTGAACCGGCCGTACTCCAGCTCGGGCACCTCGTAGTCCACGGCATTCCTGCCGCCGTAGTTGTACTGGGAGCCGTACACGTCCTCATAGCTGGTGCTGCCGTAGTAGTCCTGGGGTGCGGTGGTGGCAAAGCTGTAGTCCGAAGCAAAGGCCGGTGCCGTCAGGGACAGCGCCGCACCTACCGCCAGGGCCAGCCCCAGCAGGTTTCTCATCTTTTTCATGTTCCGTTCTCCTCCTGTTCGTCGTCAGTTTCCCCGTCCTCGGAGCGCAGCGACTTGACCTCCCGGCGGGACAGGATCAGCAGCACCGTCAGCACCACCGCCGTGATGACGCCCGCTCCGCCCAGCACATTGCGCAGGAAATTGGGGGAGAACACCACCCGCTGGAGCAGGTTAGGCTGTTCCGACCCGGGATCGGGGCTGGGTTCCGGCTCGTACTCCTTGCCCAGGTAGGTCACCTGGTAGGTAACGCTCTCCACCCCCTCGTGGGTGACCTCACCCACATAGTTGGCGGTGGTGACATACCCGGTGGCGGCTTTGTAGTAGCTCTTGCCGCTGTAGGTGGCCACCGCCTGGTAGGAGCAGGGGGCCATCACATCCCCCACCACATCGGCGCCGATGACCTGCCACTCCACGTTGGACAGGTTCAGCGTCACCCCGTTCTTTGTCGTGGTGGCCGGCACGTAGGACATATCGTTGCGGTCCAGCGGGCCGATGGTCTTGGTGGCGGTCACCGTACTGCTGCCGGTGGTATAACCCGCCGCCTGGGTGTTGATGCTGGTGTGATCCAGGGCCAGGGTGCCCGCCCAGGTGCCGTCGTCATACTCCATGGTGGGGGCCAGCTGCTCCAGGATCACATCCAAGTTTTTCTTGGCTGTCTCCACCGTCACCGTCTCGGTGTGGAACTGCCGCTCGGCCACCTGATTTTCCTGCTTCACGATGTCCGCATAGGTATAGAGAAAGCCCTCCAGCTGGAAGGGCTCCTCGATCAGCGTCTGGGCGTCCACCTCGGGGGAAACGGTATAGGTCTTAACCACCTGCTGGCTACCGTTGAGGTTCTGCACCACTGTGCTGGTGGGCACCTCCAGGGCGTTGGCACTCATGGTCAGCGCCGCCGTCAGCAACAGGCAAAGGCAAATCTTTTTCATTGGGTTCAAATGCTCCTTTCATCAAATTGGGCGCTGGGATATCCGGGCACACCCCACGGGGGGGCCGCGAATGGGCGTATGTCGGTTCACGGCTTTTCCTCCTTCACGATGTACTCCATTGCCAGCTCCGGCTGCTCCCGCAACCGGGCCAGGATGTTGAGGGACTGTTCCAGGGCCTGCATGGTGTCCCGGCTCTGCCGCTTGATAAAGCCATGGAGCAGGATGACCTCCCCATTGGGCCGGATGGTAAAGATGACCCGCACCAGCACGCGGCCCCGCTCGCGCAGCTCGTAGAGCTCCCGGTACCGCTCCAAGGTGAAGTGCTTGTAGTGGGGCTCCCGGAGGTTGGCCCGCGGTGTGGTGGGCAGGACGATGAGCTGACGGATCAGCTTGTCCCGCAGCCGGGGCTCCAGGCCGTCGATGAACTGGGCCACGGGCGCGGCCCGCTCCGGGGGTGTGTAGACTTTGATACCCTTCATGATCTCACCTCCTCCACCGGCGGCGCGTCATCAGCAGCCGCTCATAGCGCAGGGTTTTCGATGCCCGCTTCCTACCGGTATCCACAGGGTCGGCACGGGCCCATCCCGCCGCACGCAGGGCGGAATCCGGCCTGTCCGCCGGTAGGAAGGCGATGATCCGCCAGTAGCCCAGGGCCTGGGCCGCCCGGGCCGCCGCGCCGTAGAGCATCCCATAGGCGGTTCGGCCCCCGGTGGTGTAAATGCGGTCAATTTGCAGGGTTTGGCTGTCGTCCCGGCAGCGCCCCACGATGGCCGCGCCCACCAGTTCCCCATCCAGGGCACATCCCACGGAGAATTTGCAGCCCCGCATGGGCCGGTACTGACGGATGCGCCCCGCCAAATAGTCGTTGGCCTCTTGCAGCGAGGCCGGGACAATATAAATCGTGTTGTCCTGTGCCATCGGGTTCAACCTCCTATCTCATTCAGGCGTTTCAAGTGGGCCAGAAAGCCGTCCGCGAACGCCTCGGCAAAGGCCGGACTGCCGCTGAGCCACCAAACCGGGTCGGGCAGGGTGCGGTAGATGCTGTCGTATTGCAGACAGATCATCAGAAACTTCCCATGGGGATCGCCGGTGTCCGCGCCATCCACCAGGGGTGTGATAGCGGCCTTGACCGCCTGGGCATCGTCCTGGTGGTAGTCGCACAGGTCGTCATAGAACTGTCCGGCGAAGATGCAGCAGAACACCGCCATGGCGTCCCGCTCCACCGAGCCGTCCGCCGTGGCCAGCCCCATCCGCCGCAGGCGATCCAGCGCCGAGCTATCAAAGGGGCTGCGGGTGGGTCGATTGTTTCTCATATTGTGTGTTTCCTCCTTTTGGGCGTAAGAAAAGCCTGACGCTTTGCAGCGCCAAGCTTTTCTTTAAATTTATTCCATTTAGCTGACCCGTTCCCGTAAGAACTCCAGAAATAGGGCCTCGATCTCCTTGTCGCTGCGCCCGTCCAGATAGGGGGCAAACTGCTTGCGGTCAAAGGTTATTTTCTTGGGCAGGGATGCACGATGCTTTTCAGCCCGGTTTCGGGCCTCCCGCCATGCCTCGTACATATCCTGACACTTGGCGGAAGGGGGCGGGCACTTGGAAGCGATATACTTCATGGTGGCCTTGTTGAGCGGATAACTCTCATTGCGGCACATCTCAATGAACGCCTGCTGGGATTCCGGGTCATAGTCCGCCATCATATCGGCGCAGGCCAGGTTCAGCTGCTTCGGGGCTGTCTCCAGGATGCTGGCCAGCTCCGGGATGAGATAGGTAAGTTTGACCGCCTTACGAATTTCGTACTCGGTGACACCGAAGAACTCTGCCACCAGTGCGCGGGCATTGTACCTTTGGCGAGAATCGCCAAAGGTCTCTCCAGCGGCGTTTCTCTGACCATTCCTGTTCTTGGCATCTAACAATGCTTTATATGCCTTACCCCGTACAATGATAGACAGATCCTGACGGTGGATCAGATTAGTAGATGTGGCGATGACGACTGCCCGGGCATCGTCCGCCTCCACAACCTCGGCGGGGATCTCTGACCATCCGGCCAGCCGGGCAGCGGTGGTACGGTTATGCCCCGCCAAAATCTCATAGCGATCTTCCCCAGGGATGGGCCGCACGATAATGCGAACCATCAGCCCATCCTCGGCAAGCTGCCCCGCAAGGGCTTGGAGCTGCGACGGGGTATAGGGACGAAAGCCAATGTCTGCGGTGAAGAATGGTGTGAGCTTGTCCAGCGGTAAATTACAAATTTGGGCGTTCACCGCAGGCGGCGCCTCCTGGAACAACTTTGCGTAGGCTTCGTCCGAGGCCTGAAGCTCGGATGCCTGCTGCGTGGCGGACATCCGACGTTTCAGCAGGTCGTCCATTGCCTTTTTAGCCAAGGGCCAGCACCTCCTCCGCCAGACTGCGGTAAGATTCGGCGGCGGCGTTTTTGGGGGCGTACTCGAAAATGCTCTGCCCCGCCGCTGGGCACTCCGCCACTTTGATGGAATACTCGATGGGCCGCTGGAACACGTGGAACGCCTCACCATAGACTTCGCCCACGCTGGCCTTGACACTCTGGCACAGCTGGGGACGGGATTGGTACATAGTCAACAGGATTCCCGCAATCTTGAGGTTGGGATTGAATTTGGTCTGCACCGATTTGACCAGCTCCAGCACATCGGGGATTCCCTCGCTGGCCAGAAAGTGAGCCTGTACCGGGATAATGCAGTAGTCCGAGGCCGCCAGGGCGTTGACGGTCAAAAGTTCGTGTTTCAATCCGCAGTCAATTATGATATAATCATATTGGTCTTGCAGTTGCTCCAGCAACACAGACATGACCTTCTCGCAGGCCCGGTTTACCTCGCCCACGGCATTGTATTGAGATAGCTGCATCACTTGAAGCCGTGCGGCGGCGTCAGCCAGCCGGCGGTTAGCCGGAAGCAGGTCGAGGCCGCTGTCCGTATGTATGATGGTTCGGCCAAGGTGCAGTTCCAGATCCTCCGGATAGTCGATGGCAGCCAGCAGAAGATTCGCCAAGGTGCGGGATTGCTCTACCGGGATATAGCCCAATGAAGCTGTGAGATTGCCCTGGGGATCATTATCGCACAATAGCACTCGCTTTTTCTCAGAAACAAGCGCCATTCCTAAGTTAAGGGCAGTTGTGGTTTTACCTACACCACCCTTGGAGTTTGTAATCGAAATAATTGAAGTCATACTAACCTCCTTGTCCGTATATGGGTATAAAACCAGGTGCCTTGGGCCTGTATCGCAAGGCATTCATATACGGGAAAACAAGGAATTCGCAATAGCCCTTTGATCTGTTGCGAAATATGTTGCAAAACCAAATAATTCGAAATCAGGAATTGGTTGTGGCGCAACTGGTTGGAGACATTTGTGACTAAATCCTTCACACGCAAGAGGTCACAGATTCGAGTTCTGTAGTCTCCACCATAGAAGCTCCCAAAATCGCAAGGTTTTGGGAGCTTTTCTTTCGTTTTCTCGTCTAAAAGTTCAGGCTATAGGGTGTGTCCCGCAGATGTCCCGCAGGAGGCCCCCGTATTCCTTGGGCCGTCAGCCAGCCTTGGGAGCCTGGAAAATCGCCGTGTCCACCACGTCCCCCAGCCGCGCCATATCGCCTTGGAGGATATGGCCGTACACGTTGAGCGTGGTAGAAACATCGCTGTGCCCCAGCCATGCCTGGATATCCTTCGCGTCACAACCGCCCTTGCGGAGCGTGTTCACCGCGCTGTGCCGCAGGTCGTGGAAGCGGATAATGGGCACATCGTTTGCCACCAGCACCCGCCGGAAGTGGTGGGTCACAAAATCCGGGTCAATGGGGGTGCCGTCCGGCTTCACGCAGATATACCCGCTGTCGGTGTAGTCCCGGCCAAACAGCCTCTTGTTTTCCTCCTGGCGTTCCCTGACGCTTCCCAGGTACTCCCGCATGGAGGCCGTCAGGGGCAGTACCCGGTTGCTGGTGGCCGTCTTGGTGCTGTCCGAGTATAACACCCTGCCATTGGCTTTCACCGCCGTGTGGCAGATGTGGAGCGTCCCCGCTTCCATATCCACCGCGTCCCAGCGGAGGCCGCACACTTCCGAGCGGCGCAGACCGTAGGCGATACCCAGCATCAGCACCGTTTCCAGGGGGTCGCCCCGGAACAACTGCAAAAGGCCCTGCAACTGTCCCGGGGTGCAAGCCGTGGCCCCGGTGTACTTCTGCTTGGCGGGCAGCTCGACTTGCGCGGAGGGGTTAAAAGCAATCAGCCCCAGGCGAACCGCGTAATCCAGGCACTTGTGGATATTAGCGTGGTGCTTGCGCACCGTGTTCGGGGAGTATCCTGCTGTAAAATCGAACCTCTGCCCTGCCCTAAAAATTGGGTAAAAAAGTGATGAGCGGGCAGTTCAAATCTCGCTTGGAATGGGACAAAAATCCATTCCGCGAACACGGGGCCACACGGCCTCAACGCCGCGTTTCGGGTTGCGGGAGGTAGTACATCTGCCACCCAGCCCGCAGGGTGGGCACAAACGGCCTTACAACGCGAAACACGGGTCGACCGGGTTTGAGCTGCTCTGGAGAGAGAACTTTGCCCCGATGACGGTGGACTTCTGGCCCTAAATAACCACTGGATTCTCCTTGTTTTGCTCAACTGATTCGCACCTCACGCTGGCATCTGCTCCGCGGCGGAGGGTTTTACTTGTTCCCCTTCGTCTTGTTCATAGATTACCCCGCCGCCTCGCGAAGGGGTGCGCCCCCAGGAGACGGGGAGCGGTGGCTGCTCCAGGATGAAGTAGGCGTTGCTGGTCTGCCGGACGCTGCCGTTGGGACGATACTGGTATCGCTTCACCCGCCGGATGAACCCTTTCTGCTCCAACGCGGCGGTGGCCTCCCGCGCCGCAGTCTCGGAGCAGTGACAGTTCGCCGCGATGGTTTTCATAGATGGCCAGCACTTTCCCTTCTGCCCTGCGCTGCTCACCAGGAAGCTATATACTGTGAACTGGATGGGCGTCAGGTGGTAACTGAATAGCGCGTTGCTGAGTTTGAAAAAGCGTTCTCCTAAAATCATCGTACCTCCTAATTCTTGAAATTCGCTGGTGACTTTTTCTTACCTGCGCTATAGACTTATCCTACCATCCTTTCTCATTTGTCGCCGCTACAAGTGCAACAGATTCTGGAAGCATCGTCAAGTCACATTATAAATATTTTATCATCATGTCTATTGGAGGATCCATGATACACTACGAGTTTAAGACCTGCATTTCAGAAGGTATGGAGCTGTACGGGTTTGTGCAGGAGGAACCGAATGGACAGCGCGTTATGTCCACAAGGAACGCCAGATTTCCCGAGAGCCTGTTGTCCTTCTTGGACTTCGACATGGAGCAGATACGTTTTGCATTTCAGAAATTAGCAGGTGGCGTACGCAGGGTCATTGCGGAAAAGAGTCGGGAGGAATCCGACCGTGTCTGCGAGATGTTTGCAAATTTGACAAATCACCACCCTTATTTTGTGCTGCTCTTTCTGGACTGGAGGTACCGTCTGGACAGGGCGTGGTATCTCGGCTACGAGTTCCCGCAGAATTATTTGCAGGTGGAGTATTTGGACGAGATGCCGGACAACCTCGAGCGGCTCCAGCGGCAGGCGCTGGACCTGCTCACCCACATCTGGGTGGAGGACATCAGTGACAAATCCGTGGCCGAAAAAATGACCGTCTACTACCTTGAAGCGGAGCAGGCGGGGAAGGACGTATTTCGTTTTCGTCCACAGAAGATGAGCTATGAGCTGATGTACCGCCAGACCTTCGCGGAGTTCCTGTGCCCGGACACGGTGTACGACCTCATCGACTACCACCTGCGGGAGTGCCTGAAGCGGGAAATCAAAATGCGCCCATGTAAAAACTGCGGACGGCTGTTTGCGGTGACAGGCCATGGTGGAACGGAGTACTGTGACCGTCCCGCCGATGACAAGGGCCGCTCCTGCAAAGAGATCGGCGCGTTCCGGGTGTGGGAGAAAAGCAAAAGCACCGATGAGCCATTCAAGGTATTTCGGAGGGAGTACAAGAAGCGTTTCGCCTGGATTAAGGCTGGGCGCATCACCAAGGACGAGTTTTACGATTGGAGCGAGAGGGCAAGGGAGAAACGGGGTGAGTGCGACGTAGGAAAGCTCACGTTAGAGGAGTTTGATGCGTAGTTGAAGCAGTCTTAAGGATCAAGACCATCCAAACTTATGTAGACCTCCATAATAAGAAGCTGCTGTATATGTACGATATTCATATGTGGATACCGTACGGCGCACGCCAACTGTATGGCGTAGAGAAAAATTTCAGCAGTTCATTTTCAAAGAAATTATTCAACTCATGCCCATGCTTGGGGTAGACCAGGTGGCGCTTGGGGGCGTCCAGGGAGTTGAATATCGCAAACTGTGCCGATGGCGGGGACACGCAGTCCTGCAATCCGGTACTCATCAGCACCTCTGCCCGAAGCAAAGGGGCAAAATTTTTCGCGTCTACATAGGACAGCTTACGAAAAACCTCAACTTCACGGCGATGCAGCGGATCATGCCATCGGAAAAAGAAGCGCAGGCCCTCGCACACACCCGCATCAAAATCCACTTCTCAAATACGCCTGTAATCACAAAGCATGGGGTAGTGGGCAGCACATTTCCTGAAAGCTGGCTCCAAGGCCGCACAAGCCAAGGCCAGCGCGCCTCCCTGGCCTTCTCCGCAGACGAGCAGGTTTGTGGTGTCCGTCCCCGGCAGCCGCCCCAGAGTCTTGGTCCAGAGCAGGGCATTCTCATAAAGATGATACAGATCCTTGACGCCGCCTTCCAGGCCGTTGAAAAGGGGACCATAGGCCCTGCCGTTGCAGCGCCGTTTCCGCTCACGCCGCCCTGACCCCCGGCAGTCCGGCGCGAGGACGGCGTATGCTCAAGAAAAATGAGCCGTACAACCCTGACCTCTACCGCAACGCCGACCATCCTCCTACACACCGTGAGGTTTCTATAATGAGAAGCGGTCTACATTTTGCAACGCCAAGGCTATTTAGTAGCTGCGCCGCCGACCTCTTAAACTTTGAATATAACTTCGTTTCAGCCCGCTTTTTAGGGGGCTTGGTTTTGTGTACCTTTTTTCGGATTGGTGTTCTGATTACGATGTTTCAACCTTACCCCTCCATTTGGTGGGGAGTGGTGCCTCCACCAAGTGGTGGGTGGATACGTGAACTGCCCCAAAATTAGTGAACAGTACTAAAGGGTCAAGAAAAGGTCAGAAAGCAGCAAGGGTCCGCTTTTCTAAGGGCGGCATACCAGTGGCAGTTTGAATCCAGACGTGGTTATTAAACCAGATGAGCTCATCGAGCATCTTTTTGGCCTGTGCTCTGGTTTGCGGTTTTCTCCAAAAGACACACTCGCATTTTAGAATGGAGTAGAAATTCTCTGCCATAGCATTATCATAGGGGTTTCCCCATCTTGACATGGACGGTAAAATGCCGTATGCTTGAGTCAATCCCAATATGTTGAGGACGTATATTGGAAGCCCTGGTCACTGTGGAGCTGCAACTCCGCAGCGACCTTCTCTTTTTGCTTTGCCATGCGGATAGTATCGGTAACCAGCATCCTGTCTGCCGTGTACCTGCTTTATATGCCACGATGCTGTCATCGTAGAGACCACGGATCATGGACAGATATAGTGCACCCTCGCCGGTCTGGATGTCAGAAATGTCCGTTATCCGCTTCTGGTTGGAGCGCTGTGCATGGAAGTCCCGGTTCAGCGGATTCGTGTATTGATCTCCCAGCGCTGCTCTCAGCGAGCTGCGATAGAATCCTCCGCCAGCAGCATGGCGGAGTGAGGTTACTTTTTCGGATGGGTCAGCAATATGGAACTGTCCATAGTTGGGTCAAATGTATCTTCATAGGTGGAAAGGGATCGATAGTCCAGCGAATATTCGCGGGGAAGGGTACTGGGAGAGTATCCGGTGACGTTTTTAAACACCCGGTTGAAATTGCGCAGGGTATTGAAGCCGCATTCTGTCATCAGCGAGGCCATCGTAATATCCGGCGAGGTAGCAAGGATGTCGATTGCTCTTCCAACACGTACGATATTTAGATATTGGGAAAAGGTCATGCCGGATTCTTTTTTAAAAAATCGCGAAAAGTATGCCTCCGACATGTTCATAAATTCTGCGGCATCGCGGAAGGACAGGTGGTCAAAGGACTGGTCGATAGCGGCCAGCAGATCCCTGTAGCGGGCGATTGTCTTGGAGTTTTGAGCGACCCGCTGGACGAGCGGCTCGTTCCGAAGAATCTCAATGAGGAGTAGGGACATAGAGGCGTTAATTTTTTCACTGTAAAATGCCATCTGTGTCTCCTGTTCCCGATACATGCTGTCCATGCAGGCGTATGAATTATAGTGATCCTCAAACAAAGGAGATTCAAGCCAATATGGGGCGGCGCCAGTACAGAGGGACTGGTCAAATTGGGCAACAACCACACAGCTGTCAAAGCTGCCGACAATGGAGTGGGGGCTCTCCGCGAAACAGAGGATGCACGTACCGGCTTCCATATGGTACTGCCGGCCATCCAGCAGGACGGTAGCGGAGCCTTCGAAGCAGGAAATCAGCTCGTGCTCGTAATGCCAGTGGGGGATATTGCGCAGACTACGGTATTTACCCAGCCAGACCTTGCAACCTTCCGTGAACGCCCGGCGCTCAAATTTTGCCAGCATAGGGCCACCTCCTTGTAAAATATATGGACAGCATACTGCAAATATCAATAAATGTCCATATCGAAACATGACAATTCTTTACTAACTGGGTAAAATGTGATAAAAAATGATTAGAAGGGCCGGCTATATTGTGCACAACAGACAATGGAAACTGGCCTGCGCGTGCGCGAGTATACAAACAAATGCTTTGAAAGAGAGGGAAAATTCGATGAAACGGAAAAATCGGCTTTTGCTTTGGGTCGCAATCCTGTGTATGCTGGTAAGTATTTTAGGCTCTTATTTCACGCAGACGGCTGGGGGTTCGGTGGAGATTCGGAAGCTCAACCTGGTTGTCAGCGACAACGATGTCCTCTACGCGCAGATGTATATCCCCAAGGACGCTACTGCGGATCATAAGCTCCCCCTGGTGGTGCTCCAGCACGGCAGCCAGCACAACCTGCAAATGCAGGATATGAACATGGTAGAGCTGGCCCGCCGGGGCTTCATCGTCATCTCGGGCGATGCGTTCGGACACGGCTCCTCCACCCCCCGGGGAATGGTGGATGATCCTGGCTTGAATTTTGGAAATGTGCGGATCATAATCGACTATGTGTGCGAAAACATGACTAATATCGACACCAGCAAGATTGGCATCTGCGGCCATTCTATGGGCGCGTCCATCATTTTGACCACGCTGCAGCACTATGTGGAGCAGGGCTATACAGGCGGCGTGAACCGTATTGCCGCCGCGCTGGAGATCGGCTACGACCCCGCTTACACGCCCTGGGAGTTTGAGGGGGTAGACGGCCCTGTCTTTGCGGACAGCCATTGGGGCGTCATTGCCGGCAAGTATGACGAGTACTTCTTCCGCCAGCCCGACACCAACATGGATCCGGCTTACATTCTGGAAAGCCAGGCTGCCCTGGACTTCGTCCGCCAGGTGGATCCCAGCGCCACGGGCCCTGTGGAGGAGGGCAAGTACTACACCGGGGAAATCAACGGCAAAAATGTCTCCCGGGTCTACTACCAGAATCCTGAAATCCACCCCCAGAACGTATTTTCCAGCAATACCGCCGCTGATGTGATCGAATTTTTCTACAACACCTTGGGTACGCCTGACGGCCACAGCTATATGGCCCCTTCCAACCAGGTATGGCTGATTAAGCAGCTATTTAACCTGCTGGGCCTGGTCGGGATGCTCCTGTTCCTGTTCCCCTTCGCCTCCTGGATTATGGACACGGTGCCCTTCTTCTCCAGCCTGCGCAGCGACAGGGAGCTGCCCCCCGCCCCCGCCCTGACCACCGGTAAGAGCAAGGTCATTTTCTGGATCGGATTCGCCATTAACGCGTTGCTGCCGGCGGCTCTGGCTATGCCGGTAATGCACAACCTGATTGGCAAGGAATCCTTCGCGCCTATGACTGTCACGACATGGTTTGGCGAGGGTTCCACCAACGAGATTGCGGGCTGGGCCCTGATTTCGTCGGCCTTTATCCTGGGTGTGTTCCTGCTTAACTATTTCCTCTTTGGAAAAAAGGAGGGGGCCACCCCCGACAGCTGGGGTGTCCGAATCTCGGTTTCCAATCTGCTCAAGAGCCTGTTGCTGGCCTTCATCACCTTCCTGGTGGTTTACGGCATCGTATTTGTGGCGGACTTCTTCTTCGTCACCGACTTCCGCTTCTGGCTCATCGCCATGCGCACCTTCAACGCCAACAAGGTGCCCTACTGGATCGCTTACGCGCCGGCCTTTATTATCTTCTACCTGGTGAACAACATCATGGTCAACGGCGGGAACCGGGTAGAGGGCAGACCCGAGTGGGTGGTCACCCTAATCAGCTGCCTGGCCAATACGGTCGGTATCGTGCTGTTGCTGGTCATCCAGTATGTGGTTTACATTAGAACTGGTACCTTTACCTTCAACGCCATGCGAACCCACAACCTGTTCCCGTTTATTGTCCTGGTCCCCGCCGCCACCATCATCACCCGGCGGTATTTCAAGGAAAACGGCAACATCTACCTGGGCGCGTTTACCATCGGAATGATCTACACCATGATGCAGGTCACGCAAGTGTCGATGAACCTCGGGTTGATTAGCTGATGTCAATATCAGTCCATTCATGAGAAAGGCGATATGACAGGCAAGTGTCTCTATTAAAATGTGTATGTCAAACTCCGGGGGGAGCGTGTCGGTGCTCCCCCCGGAGTTGTGGAAAATTTGGTTGAACCGCCGAAGCCATATTGAACCGGTACTTCCTGACATAAAAACCTGAATATAGAAGTAAAACAATTTAAACAGAGGTGGTAACCATGTGCAATTATGAATTTTGGTTTGTGGTAGGCAGTCAGTTCCTGTATGGCCCCGAGGTACTGGAGACGGTGGAGGCTCGGGTCAGGGAAATGGCGGCGGAGCTGTCCAAAACGCTGCCCTTCCCCCTGATCTACAAGGTCACCGCCAAGACTAACAAGGAGATCGCCGACGTGGTCAAGGAGGCCAACTACAACGATGCCTGTGCAGGTATCATCACCTGGTGCCACACCTTCTCCCCCAGCAAGATGTGGATCAATGGTCTGGACGCTCTGCAAAAGCCCTGGTGCCATTTCGTCACCCAGTATAACCGGGAGATCCCCAACGAGGAGATTGACATGGACTTCATGAATCTGAACCAGGCCGCCCACGGCGACCGGGAGCATGGATTCATTGGGGCCCGCCTGCGCAAGCCCCGGAAGATCATTGCAGGATACTGGCAGGACGAAAACGTACATAAGCGGCTGGGAGATTGGATGCGCGCTGCCATTGGTGCGGCTGTTTCCAAGTCCATGAAGGTTATGCGTTTCGGCGACAATATGCGGGAGGTGGCCGTTACCGAGGGCGACAAGGTGGAAGTCCAGGCCAAGCTGGGCTGGCAGGTGAACACCTGGGCCGTAGGCGATCTGGTGAAGGAGATGAACGAGGTCACTGAGGCGGAAATTGACTTGCTCATGGGTCAGTACCAGGCCAGCTACGACATCGCCACTGACAACATCGGCGCTGTTCGCTATCAGGCCCGAGAAGAGATCGCCATAAAGAAAATGATGGACGTGGAAGGCTGCCGCGCCTTCTCCAACACCTTCCAGGATCTGTACGGCATGGAGCAGCTTCCCGGGCTGGCCAGCCAGCACCTGATGGCCCAGGGCTATGGCTACGGTGGCGAGGGGGACTGGAAGGTTTCCGCCATGACCGCCATTATGAAGGCTATGGGCGAGGGCGGCAACGGCTGCTCCCTGTTCATGGAGGACTATACCTACAACTTGGTTCCCGGCGCGGAATACTCCCTGGGCGCCCATATGCTGGAGGTGTGCCCCTGCTGCGCGACAGAAAAGCCCCGCATTGAGACCCACCACCTGGGCATCGGCATGAACGAAAAGGATCCCGCCCGGCTGGTGTTCGAGGGCAAGGAGGGGGACGCCATTGTAGTGAGCCTCATCGATATGGGCGGGCGCCTGCGGCTGATTTGCCAGGACATCCACTGCGTCAAGCCCATCCTGCCCATGCCCAATCTGCCCGTGGCTCGGGTGATGTGGCGGGCGGAGCCCTCCCTCACCACCGGGGTTGAGTGCTGGATCACGGCGGGCGGCGCCCACCACACGGTGCTGTCCTACGATGTGACGGCGGAGATGATGCGGGATTGGGCGCGGATGATGGACATCGAGTTCGTCCACATCAACAAGGACACCACGGTGGAGGTTCTGGAGCAGGAGCTGTTCCTGGCTGATCTGGCGTGGAAGCTGAAATGAGGGGCGTGTATGAGTGAAAAAAAGACCTGTCTTGGCATTGAATTAGGTTCTACCCGGATCAAGGCAGTGGCCATCAACGAGCGTCACGCGCCTGTATACTCCGGGGACTACATCTGGGCCAGCAGCTATGAGAATGGTGTGTGGACCTACTCCCTGGACGAGGTGTGGACGGGGCTGAAAGGGGCGCTGTCCGGGGTGGAACACCGGGAAAACGTGTGCGCCATGGGGGTGTCCGCCATGATGCACGGCTACCTGGCCTTTGATAAGGACTGGAAGCTGCTCACCCCCTTCCGCACCTGGCAGAACACCATCACCGGCCCTGCCGCGGCGGAGCTGACGGCCCTGTTCGGCTTCAACATCCCCCAGCGGTGGAGCGTCGCGCACTTGTATCAGGCGGTGCTGAACGAGGAGGAACACGTCCCCCGGATCGCTCACATCACCACCCTGGCGGGGTATGTCCACTATATGCTCACCGGGGTGAACGCCATCGGCGTGGGCGAAGCCTCCGGGATGTTCCCCATCGACAGCCAGACGCTGGACTATGACGGGGAAATGATGCGGAAATTCAACGAGCTGGTGAAATCCCGTGATCTGCCCTGGAAGCTGGCGGACATTCTGCCCAGGGTGCTCCCGGCGGGCGCGGAGGCGGGCTGTCTCACCGGGCAGGGCGCGGCCCTGCTGGACGATCTGCTGGCCCCCGGCATCCCCTTCGCCCCCGCGGAGGGGGACGCGGGCACCGGCATGACCGCCACCAACGCCGTGGCCCCCCGCACCGGCAACGTGTCAGCGGGCACCTCCATCTTCTCCATGGTGGTGCTGGAAAAGCCGCTGGGCCGGGTCTATGAGGAGATCGACCTGGTGACCACCCCCACGGGCGCGCCTGTGGCCATGGTACACTGCAACAACTGCACCAACGACACCAATGCCTGGGCTAGGGTGTTGCGGGAGACGGCAGAGCTGTTCGGGGCCGAACCCAGCACAAGTGAGCTGTTCACCCGTCTCTACCAAAAGAGCCTGGACGGCGACCCGGACTGTGGTGGCATCACCGTCTGCAACTACCTGGCGGGTGAGGGTGTTACCCACATGGATGCAGGTAGGCCGCTGGTGGTGCGGATGCCTGACAGTAGGTTTACGCTGGCAAACTTTTTCCGTGCCCAGCTCTACTCCACTATGGCCACGCTGAAAATCGGTATGGAAATTTTGGCATCAGAAGGTGTGGCCATCGACTCGCTGACCGGCCACGGCGGGCTGTTCAAGACGCCGGGGGTGGGGCAGAAGTACCTGGCCGCCGCCTGTAACGCCCCAGTGGCTTGTATGGACACCGCCGGGGAGGGTGGATCCTACGGCATGGCCCTTTTGGCGGCTTACCGGGTGTGGAAATCCGACAATGAAACGCTGGAAGCCTACCTGAACAACCGCGTGTTCGCGGGCGCATCCAACGCCACCGTCCAGCCAGATGCAGAAACAGTGGCAGGTTTCAACACCTATATGGAGCAGTATAAGGCCCTGTTGGATATAGAGCAAACCGCTGTGGAGGTGCTGTGATGCTGGAAGAACTGAAACAACAGGTTTTAGGAGCCAATCTGCTGCTACCGAAATACAACCTCGTCACCTTCACCTGGGGCAACGTGTCGGGAATAGAGCGGGAAAAGGGCCTGATGGTCATCAAGCCCTCCGGTGTGGAATATGACGGCATGACCGCCGAGGATATGGTGGTGGTCAGCCTAGACACCGGGGAGCAGGTGGAAGGTAAATGGAAACCCTCCAGCGACACCAAGACCCACCTGGAGCTGTACCGGGCGTTTCCCGGTGTAGGCGGCATCGTGCACACCCACAGCCCCCACGCCGTGGCCTGGGCCCAGGCCGGGGAGGACATTCCCTGCTTCGGCACCACCCACGCCGACTACTTCTACGGTTCCATTCCCTGTACCCGGCACTTAAGTCAGGCGGAGCTGGAGGAGGACTACGAGAAAAATACCGGCACGATCATCATAGAGACCTTCCGGGAACGGTGCCTGGAGCCCGCTGCTATCCCCGGCGTGATCTGCGCCAGCCACGGCCCCTTCACCTGGGGCAGGAACGCCGCCCAGGCGGTATATCACGCGGTGGTGCTGGAGGAGGTAGCCAAGATGGCCATCCTCACCCGGCAGGTACGGCCCTCAGCCGTCCCTGCCCCCCAGCGCATCCAGGATAAGCACTATTTCCGCAAGCATGGACCGGAGGCCTATTACGGACAAAACTAAAAGGAGGGCCATATGATACGAGCTGAAGAAAAGCGGCTCCAAATGATCGCTTGTAAGGTTCGTATGGGCGTGCTCACCGCCACCCATGGGGCCGGGGCGGGCCACCCCGGCGGCAGCCTGTCCGCGGCTGACGTATTTACCTACCTGTACTTTAAAGAGCTGAGTGTTGATCCGAAGT
Source organism: uncultured Oscillospiraceae bacterium (assembly GCA_910579155.1). The sequence goes on from CAJTTS010000001.1 coordinate 181,503, forward strand.
GGCCGAAGATGGAGAACCGGGATCGTTTTGTGCTCAGTAAAGGCCATACCGCGCCGGGACTGTACTCGGTGCTGGCCCACCGGGGATTCTTTCCGGTGGACGACCTGCCCACCCTCCGCCACATCGACAGCTATCTCCAGGGCCACCCCAACATGAATACAGTACCCGGCGTGGATATGTCCACCGGGTCGCTGGGCCAGGGCATTTCCTGCGCGGCGGGCATGGCCCTAGGGCTGAAGCATCAAAACAGCCCTGCCCGGGTATACACGCTGCTGGGCGACGGCGAGATGCAGGAGGGGCAGGTGTGGGAAGCACTGATGTTCGCCGCCCACTATAAACTGGACAACCTGTGCGTCATCGTGGATCATAATGGCTTGCAGATCGACGGCCCCAACGAAAAGGTGATGGGGCTGGGGTCTATTCCGGATAAGCTGCGGGCCTTTGGGCTTGATGTGTTCCAGATCGACGGCCATGACTTTCGGGCCATGGAGGGGGCGTTTGAGATCGCCCGGCAGACAAAGGGAAAGCCCTGCGCCATTGTGATGGAGACCACCAAGGGCAAGGGCGTGAGTTATATGGAAAACCAGGTGGGCTGGCACGGCAAGGCCCCGAACGACGAGGAATATGCCAGGGGCATGGCGGAGCTGAGCTCCCGGCTGGCGGAATTGGAGGCAACCGTATGACAGGAGCCCAGAGAATTGCCACCCGCCAGAGCTACGGCGAGGCGCTGAAAGAGCTGGGAGCGCTCCACGATGACGTGGTGGTGCTGGACGCGGATCTGGCCAACGCCACCAAGACAGATATTTTCAAAAAAGTATTCCCTGACCGCCACTTCGACTGCGGCATCGCCGAGAGTGACATGATGTGCGTGGCGGCGGGGCTGTCCACCGTAGGATTTGCGCCCTTTGCCTCCAGCTTTGCCATGTTCGCGGCGGGCCGGGCCTTCGAGCAGGTACGCAACTCCATCGGATACCCGCACCTCAATGTGAAAATCGGGGCCACCCACAGCGGCATTTCCGTGGGCGAGGACGGCGCTTCCCACCAGTGCTGCGAGGACTTCGCGCTGATGCGCTCCATCCCCGGCATGGTGGTGATGTCCCCAGCGGATGACGTGGAGGCCAAGGCCATGGTAAAGGCTGCCTATGAGCACAAAGGGCCCGTGTATATGCGCTTCAGCCGCTACGGCGCCCCGGTGATCCACGACCTGGACAGCTTCACCTTCGAAATCGGAAAAGGCGAGGTGCTGCGGGAAGGTACGGATGTGGCCATCATTGCCAACGGTCTGCTGGTGGCGGAGGCGATGGGAGCCTCCGATCTGCTGGCGGGACAGGGTGTGAGCGCGCGGGTCATCAATATGGCCACAGTCAAGCCATTGGATGAAGATCTGGTGCTGAAAGCAGCCCGAGAGTGCGGCAGGATCGTTACCTGCGAGGAGCACTCCGTCATCGGCGGCCTGGGCGAGGCGGTGTGCGCGGTAGTCGCTAAGCACGGCCTGCCCTGCCCCGTGGAGCGGGTGGGGGTCAACGACGAGTTCGGCCACTCAGGTTCCGCCGGAGCGTTACTGGAGCAGTTTGGGTTGTGTGCCGACCATATTGCAGAAACGGCCCAGAAGATGTGCTGTACCATACAGGAGTAAATGCACTAATGAAAAAACCTATCAGGGCTGATGTCTATGCAGCTTAGAGCCTGTTTAAAATCTTTTGACAAAAATGGCGGAGTGGGAGATAATAGGAAAAAACAAGCGGGAGCTGGGGAAAATGCATCAATACCCAAGTGATATCAGCCGGGAAGAATATAAGCTGATCCGGGAGGATTTGGAAGGGGCAAAGAAAACAACCCGGCCCCGAAAATATGATTTGTATGATGTGTTTTGTGCAGTGCTGTACGTATAGCTTGACTTTCAGCCGGATTTACTTCATCTGAACCTAACATCCTGCTTGATGCCGGCTCATGTCCCGGCCTTAGCCCGGCTCTGCCGGAGGGCCTGCATGGTAAGGCTGAGGCTCTGGGCGGAAACATCGCGGATGCCGTAGAGCATGGCAGCGGCGCTACAGGCGTCACAGACATGGCAGACGGCTTCCCACAATTGATCCATCATCTCTTCGGGATTATCCGCAGCCAGCTTGCCAATCATGGCCCGGAGGCTGTCGTTGGCCTCTCTGATGCCCTCATCGCTGTCACAGAGGCGGAACCACTCATCGCTCTGGGTGAGGGTCAGCAGCATCGCCGCCGTGTTTTCGGTTTTGTTCATGAAATCATTTTCCTCCTTGCTTTTCGAGCGGGAGGCTGATACAATGGGCGTACCAGCCCCCTTGTGGTGGTTGGTGGGGGCTTCCTGCATCCAGCTTTGTCGGGCGGTGATGCAAGGGGCCTTTCTCATCCAGATCGGCCTTGAGTTCGGCCCGGATGGCCCCGGCTTGGGCTTCAAGTTCTTTCTGCTGGGCCTCCAGCTCCCGCAGCTTGTTCACGCGGTTCTCAATCATTCTTTCGGTCATGGAGGTATCTCCTTTTCGTTTTTGATGTGGGCCGGGGGCGTGAGTCCGTTTCGCGTCCTGCCTACTCGGGGAACGCGTTTCCCCAGCCCCGTTGTAGGAATTCCGGCGGCGGGGGCTACTGTCACTTTTCGTGTGCCTCACAGGGCCGACTCACCGAATTCTTTTCCGTTCTTATGTGGTGTTCTTGCCTCCTGACATTAACCATTATTGCCTATTTGGTGACTTTTGTCTGCTGGCGTAACAGCCAATATATAGTCTATTATTTTGTGCAAATTTAGTCTATACGGTGACTATGAAACGGTGTATAATACATCCATACTGGGAGGATGGTCTGGCAAGGCCGAGGCTCCCAGCGGCAGTCGAAAGGAGGGGTGGTATGCCCATTGATTACAGTCGGTTGCAGGATGTTCTAAAGGCCAATGGAACCACGCTATACAAGCTGAGCGCAGAAAAGGTTATTGGCGGGAAAACGAGGGAAGTTCTATTTGGCAGATGCGATGGGAACATCTCGTCTAAAACAGTGGAGGCCCTATGCAAGCGGCTGAATTGCCAGCCGGGGGACTTCATGACCTATGTGCCGGAGGGAGGTGCTGAGGAATGAACTTTGACATGCTGGATGAACTGGCTGCCCAGCTCCGGGCGATGCGGCCCCTCAACGAAACGGAGCTGAAGCGGCTACGGGATGAATTTGTCATTGAACACACCTACGATTCCAACGCCATCGAGGGCAATACCCTGACCCTGCGGGAGACCGCCCTCATTCTCCAGGATGGGCTTACCATTGCGGAAAAGCCCATCAAAGACCACCTGGAGGCCATCGGATACCGGGACGCCTTTGAGTATATCGTTACTCTGGCCGATGCCGGCACGCCCCTCTCTGAGCGGGTCATCAAGGAGATCCACAGCCTTGTGCTGATGAACGACCGGCAGAACCGGGGCGTGTACCGCAGTGTGCCGGTCACCATCCTGGGGGCGCTCCACACCCCGCCCCAGCCCTACCTTGTGCCAGTGCAGATGGAGAAGCTGCTGGCCGACTATGAGGGCATGAAAGACCGGCGCCACATCGTGGAGGCTGTGGCGGAGTTTCATCTACGGTTTGAGGGAGTCCATCCCTTTATCGATGGGAACGGGCGTACCGGCCGGCTGATTCTCAACCTGGAGCTTATCAAGGCCGGACTGCTGCCGGTGAACATCAAGTTTGCGGACCGGCGCAGATACTATGATGCCTTTGATGCCTACCACGGCGAGGAACACTCCGCTGGCGCACTGGCGGATCTGGTTGCCGGGTATGAGGTCGCGGAGCTGGAGAAACGGATCAGCATCCTGCGGGGCGGCGAGTAACCGGCGACAGGCTGGGGGTGATGGTCTGTCCCAAGTGTTTCCCGAATAAGCGGCAGAGAGGCCGGGGGCGTATGCCCTGGCCTCTCTTTGCGTCCTAGCTCCATGTGCCCGGGGGAAAGGCACTGTGAAACTCACCCCCCAATGATGCGGGTTCTCCGACCCCGAGGCGGACGCAGTTCTACGGGGAAAAACAAGACGTTTCCGTTCCGCCTGGCAGGGCCACAGGGCGGTATCTGGCACGTCCCCGGGTGTTTACCTACCCCAGACGGCAACAGGCGGTTATAACCGCCGCTGGGGGGCTGGCAGGGGGTATATTTCTGGTATGCTCCGGGGACATGCGGCCTGTTTTGGAAATCAACTCAAATGACCATGGGCGGGAGGGGGATGCCGGGGACGTGGAACGCCGGCCACGGCGGAGACGTTACCAAACCGGGAAAGGTCACACGAACAAAAGAAAACTGCCCCGCTTCATCATGGAGAGGCCGCAGCATGGCGATGTAGGGATGAGGTCTCCAGTTCAAATCTGGATAGCAGCTCCAGCGAAACCCGTTGTCCCGCAAGGGATAGTGGGTTTTTTCTATGGTTTTTTCCCTTATGTTTTCTCTTCTTGGCCCAAAGCGTCCTTGATGTAGCTCTCCATGCGGCGGGCGCTCTCTTGTTTCATTTGGTCGGTGGCGTGCCCGTATACGTCCAGGGTAAAGGCGGCGGTGGCGTGGCCGAGATTGCCTTGCACCGTCTTGATATCGTCCCCGGAACGGATGGAGGCCACGGCGTAGGAGTGCCTCAGGTCGTGGAACCGGGCCTCTGGACAGCCGATAGAGGCCACAATGGGCTTGTATGCCCGCTGGATGGTGTGCAGGTCCAGGTGCCGCCCCGTTTCGGTGGTGAACACAAGCCCGCTGTCCTCCCACTTGTGTCTTGCCCGTGATGGAGCGTTGAATCTGCTTCCCGGTGCCGGGATCAAAGCCCACGGTATAGCGGGCCTCCCAGTAGGGGTATTCCTTCCCGTTGCGGGTGACGGTCTTTTTACGAAGGGTGCCTGTGCCACTGGCGGCTCGGGCGCTTTCCTTTTTGCGCGGCATTGTGATAAATCCTCCTTCCAATAAATGCCGCGTCCGATACACTAAGACCATAGTATACCGGGCGCGGCGGTTCGTCAATTGATTTCTGCAGTTATGCGGCGGAAACGCCCAGGAACTTCAAAACGGCCTCCTTGGACACCCGGTACTGGTGGCCTACCTCTACCGCCTCAATGCGGTTGCTGTGTATCAGGCTGTAGGCGGTGTTTTTGCTGATGTCCAGCACCTTTGCCAGTTGGGTGACGTTCATGATAATAGGGACCTGGCTGAAATCGGTGTAATTCATCAATGGTCCTCCTCTTCCAGCATGTAGTCGGGCAGATAGTAGGACTGGAACACCGTCGCGCTGTTGCCACAGCCATCGTTCATGACAAAGCGGCCTCGTCAGTGGCGAACACCATGCGGAGCAGGAGCTGGGCGGGCTGGGCCCTCTCAATCTTGACGTTGTGGTTATTGGGGTCCCTCTCGGTGGAAATCAGCGTGGGAGCCTCGCCAGCGGAGTTGACCAGGCCAGCCCGGAGGGGGTACGCAGGTGGAAAAGCCCCATTTCCAGTCCAGCACATTGTAAACGGGCCGGCCCTCATCGTCGGTGAGGCCACGGCCGTTTTCTGAAAGTGCGCGTTCAATTTGAACGGCACCGAGATTGCAAATATGGAGGGCGGGCTTGTCCTCCCCTTTTTTGCGCTTGTGGTATTCGGGGATAAGGACGTATTGAAAACCCTTACGCTGGGTGGCGTTGCTGAGGAAGGTCTGGAGCTTTCTTGACACGGTTTCCGCGTCGTAGCGGTCTATCAGTTTGCCGTTCAGCGTCCAGGTGAAGAAATGGGTAAAGTCGTTGAGCAGGGCTATATCGGTAACGCTGGACCGGGCCCGCCGCTTGCTCTCCGCCTTGGCCCGTGCGGGGTCCTTGGCGGGGACTGGGCTTCCATCCCTGCTACTACCTGCTTTCCAAGCACAGCCCCACCCCCCAGGGGATGGAGCGCGGCATCCAGAAGCTCCGGGATCATGCCCGGGAGAATGACATCCCCATCGACGGCATCGTGGCCACCTATAACGATGTCGCCTACGCCAAAGCCTGCGGACGCACCGGGCGCCATTATAAGGATGGCCTGGCGTTCAAATTTGAGGATGAACAGTTTGAAACCAAGCTGACCGGCATTGAGTGGAACCCCACCCGCACCGGGGTGATCGCCCCAGTGGCCATCCTGCGGCCTGTGCAGATCGACGGCCCACTGTGTCCCGGGCCAGCTTACATAATTTGTCCTTCATTGAGGGGCTGGAGCTGATGCCGGGCAGCCGGGTGCTGGTGTCCAAGCGGAACATGATCATCCCCCATGTGGAGGAAAACCTGGACCGGGGTGGCTTTGATATGGAGCGTGCCACCATTCGCTGCTGTCCGTGCTGCGGCAGCCCCACTCATATCCGTGAGGAAAACGGCGTGAAAAGGCTGTTCTGCGACAACCCGGACTGCGCCACCCGCCGCCTGCGGCAGTTCGTCCACTTTGTGGGCAAGAAGGCCATGAACGTTGAAGGGCTGTCTGCGGCCACGCTGGAAAAGCTCATTGGCTGGGGTCTGCTCCACGACTATTGGGATATCTATGAGCTGGACGAGCATAAGGTCGAGGTGATGGACATCGACGGCTTCGGGGAGAAGTCCTGGGAAAACCTCTGGGACGCCATCCAGCGCAGCCGGGACACCATCTTTGAGCGGTATCTCATCGCCATGGACATTCCCCTGATCGGCCGCACCGCCAGCCGGACACTGGCAAAGCAATTCCACAGCAGTTTGGAGGAGCTTGAGAGCGCGGTGATCCATGATTTTGACTTTACCCAGCTCCCCGATTTCGGAAAGACGCTGCATCAGAACATCTACCAGTGGTTCCAAAATGAGGAGAACTGGTATTTCTGGAGTGAGCTGCGCAACCATGTGACCATCGCGGCCCCTGCTCCGCAGGAGACGGTGACGGCCGACAGTCCCTTTGTAGGCAAGAATATCGTGGTGACGGGCAAGGTGGAGCCGTACACCAGGGATGGCATCAACGCCAAAATCGAATCGCTGGGCGCTCATGCTGGCAGCTCGGTGAGCAGGAAAACGGACTACTTGGTCTGCGACGAGAACGCCGGGAGCAAATTGGAAAAGGCCAGGAGCCTGGGCGTAACGGTGCTGACACCGGCCCAGTTCTTCCAGATGGCCGGGGAATGAAACAAAGGGGGAGGGCCACAATGGCTCTCCCCCGCACAATATTGATAGAAGGAGCATAACAACAATGAGGAAAAGTAATCGGACAATGGTGAAAGCCTATGCCTTGGAGCATGGTATCAACTTCCGAACCGTCAGCCGGGCCCAAAAATCGCCCCGGCGGTTTTACATCCTGCGCACGGTTCTGGAGGAGCTTCGCGCCGACGAGACGGTTATCGTCTCCGATATCCACTGCTTTGCGGAACTCCGTCTGTGCAGCTCGGATGGAACGCTGCGGATCGACTTCACCTGGCTTCAGGGTGGATATGACGGGCTGACAGGCTGGGAGGAATCTGTAACGCTGCCTTATGAAGCGTTGGTTGATTTTATGCGTGAAAGCTGCCAAAAGGGCGGCCCGGAGCAGTGGAAGCATCTTTCCTTACAATCGTGTTTTATGACCATGAAGGGCTACGGAAGTGCCTGGAGAACAAGACAGTCCGGGGGAAACTGGCCCGTGCGCTGCGGGACAATTTCCGCTGTTACCGCGCAGAGCAGATCAGCTTTTACCACGATTTTGTGCCATACTCTTTCTTGTTCCAGGAAACGCGGAACGGCCGCGTAGGTATTGTAGGCGGTTTGATCCTCCACAATGGGGAGGATGATTTGAAAAAAGCGTACTACTCGATTCATACGTGATACTGGGAGGTGGGCAAATGATCAACACACAGCCAACCGTTTGCAACCTGTGCGGCGGCGAAGTCATCCTGTGCAGCAACGCACGGGTGTATCATGGCCGGGAGTACGGGAGCGGCCTATGCTGCTACTGCCTCGGCTGCGGGGCCTATGTGGGGACGCACAAGCCAAGACCCCAGGAAGCCATGGGCCTGTTAGGCAGTGTTCACATAAGGGCATCCACAATAAGAGCAAAATGGACAAAGGCTAAAAAAATGACATCAAGCTTATCATAGCGTGTGAAAATGCGGCGAAACCGTTTGATACGGCGGAACAGCCTCTCAACCTGATTGCGCTGTTTGTACAACTCTTTATCGTAGTTCCAAGGGTTTTTACGATTGCTTTTTGGTGGAACAACAGGAATATAACCAAGCTCCACTGCCAAAGCTCTCGTCTCATGCCCCTCATAAGCCCGGTCCATCAAAAGGTAAACCGGATGGTCTGCCGGGCCGAGCTGCCGCAAAAGAGTACGGCCTTCAGGACCATCACCGCAGTTTCCGCCAGACAACGACAAAATCATCCCATCTCGATCAGATGCGGCGACCATATGAAATTTGGTGTTCCACCCGCCCCGTGTCCTTCCGACGGATTGAGCGCCGTTTTTTCAAGGCTCCCATTCCATCCGGGTGAACCTTAATGCAGGTGGAATCCAAACTGATTACATTGACTTGGATCTGAATGATCCCCAGTTGCTGCAAACGCAGAAATGCCTTTTCCAAAACGCCCTTTTTCGCCCAGCGGTTTATCCGGACATAGATCACGTGCCAATCTCCATATTCTTTGGGCAGGCTCCTCCATTTGCACCCATTTTCCACTACGTACAGCACCGCGTTCAATACGTCCAGATTGCTGATTTTGGCCGGCTTCCGCTGCTTGGGAAAGCATTCTTTGATTTGCTCATATTGCTCTTTTCTCAATTTTATTCTTTTATTGTATCACAATGTTGCTTATGTGAACACTACCTAATACAGGGGGCGTTTCCATGACCACATAGAAATAGCTTATCCAGCAATGATCCTTGGGTCATTTTGATTTGCCCAATGCTCGCAAGTCATTCCCCCATATCTGCGCAACGCTGCAGAGCTATCAAATTGATCACTGCTTTGCTGGCTGGCATCCATTTCAGAGGTTGGTTCTTGTGCTACAAATTGGAAAGAACGTTGAATATCCCAAATGCGAGGAGCTGCCCATCATCGCCGTATACTTTTACATCAACTGCTACAGCCTTCCTTTTCCGACACAGCACACTTCCAACCGCCCATGCCGTTCCGTTTGAAATATTATTTACAAAGCTGAAGCTGCTATTTTGTGTAGCATAAATCCGTCCGTCCAATGCAGCTGTCATTCCGGCGGTGACATCCGCCAGTCCATACATGGAACCTCCAAACATTTTTCCATCGTGATTTACCATATGTTCCGCTAATGGCATCTTCAGGCATACAGTTTCTTTTTTTATATAGGCCAACTGAATCCCGTTTGATTTCAGGCATAAGACGTTTTCCAGTAGACCGCATATTTTTTGTTCCACAATATTTTTCCTTTCCTCATTGCTGATTTTTCGGGTTCAGCAGCTTGAGGCTCTCATTCTTGGCAGTACCGTCCTCGTTGGGCTTAACAAATACCCACAGATTTCTTGTAATGTCAAATTGAAGGTCAACCCTCATACACGATTTTTCCGTCAAAAATCGTGCATATATTCCGTGCCTGCTTGATTTGCTCGGGATCAAGCTCAAACAGGTTTCGACTGATCACTGCGACGTCGGCAAGCTTGCCTGCTTCCAGGGTGCCTGCCCTGTCCTCAAAACCGCTGGCAAAGGCCGCACCGATGGTGTAACCCTTCAGTACCTCTGCCAGGGTCATGGCCTGATCGGGATTGCTGCATTTCAGCTCTCCGTCCTCAAAACCCCGACGGGTAACAGCGGCATATATGGTCCGAATGGGATCAATGCGGACAACAGGGGTATCTGTTCCCACAGAAATTTTCACGCCCGCGTTAATCAAATCACGGTAGCGGGATTCCTTTCGATTCCGCTCAGGTCCGTAGAGAACCTCCCCACAGCCATTGAGCCAATCGGTAAGATGGGCGGGCTGAACGGAAGCAATGACGCCGTATTTTGCCATGCGCTGGACATCTTCATCTGTGATAATGTTCATGTGCTCTACCGCGTTGCGCATGGCGCCGTTCTTTTTCCAGGATCGCTCAAAGGCATCAATGGCCACCTTGGTCGAACGGTCACCCAGGCAATGGACCTTGACTGATAAGCCCATATTGTTGGCGCACTCTACGGCCTCACAGAACGCCTCAGGATCGGAAAGCAGGTCTCCGCTGGCAGCAGGGCGGTTGGCATAGGGCTGAAGCATCGCGCCGGTGCAGGTATCCGGCACACCGTCAAGCATAAACTTTGCACCAGCGACCCGGATCTTGTCGGTGCTGAAATAGGTTCCCAGATATTTCAGATCCACCAGCCCGGACTGGGCGGCGTGATCCTCGTTTTTGCCCAGTACGTTCGTCCCGCACCACTGATGGTAGCGGATGGTGAGCGCTCCTTGATTTTCAAGACGTTTTAGCGGCTCGATCGTATCAATCTGCACACGGGCCGGGAGAGCATTACACTCGGTAAAGCTGGTAATACCGTGCTTGTTGAGCAGGTGCATGAACTGTTCGTCCCACTGCGCTATGTCCTCGTGGTCATAAACTTCCACTATATAACGCACGGTATAGGAAAGGTTTTCGCACAGGAACCCGGTGAGCTCGCCATTCTCGTCACGGCGGGCATATTCGTCCGGCCATTCGGGATGCTGGTGGATGATGGAATCCAGATGGCACTCGTTGATGGCGGCGCTGTTCAGCCAGGCAGAGTGGCCACTGCTGCTGAGCAGATACACAGGAATGTCGGGGACTGCCGCATCCAGAGAGGCCCTTGTGGGCTCAGGCGCTCCCCGTCCCCAAGAGGTGAGGAAAAAGCATCGGCCATGAACTCGCTGGCAGTTCGGATTCTCCTCCAGGTAACGCACGACGCCGTCCACCACTTCCTGCTCGGAGCGGCAGCCCTCCAAATGTTTAATGCAGTCGCCAAACTCGCGCACCGCAGCCGTTTGATAGTGGCCATGCCCGTCAAAAAAGCCGGGCATGATAAGCTGGTTGCCGAAGTCCTTGCGCGTGGTATCCGGGCTGGCATAGGTTTCGGCTGTCTGCCGGTCTCCCACGAATATGATCCGATTACCGCGAATGACAACCGCTCCCGGGAAGGGGCGGTCCTGTACAGAATCAAAGATCGCTGTGCTGTACAAAATGAGATCCGCTTTTTCCATGAATAAACCTCCCACTATTTTTGATGTGCTGAGAGCTTCATTGGACCCGGCCGAGTTCAATTTGTGCTGATCTGCTGCTTTTTAACGGTCAGACTGTCTGCTCTGTCGTATCGTCATTATAGTTTTATTCTGAAACAAAGTAAAATTGTAAATTCGACTCTTAGTTATAAAGAATCTTTGTATTTTTCCGGAGAGCCTTGGTCCGGAATTTTCCATCAAAAAAGCGGCGGACTGCCTGTGGGCAGTCCGCCGCTTTCATTGCTCACCAGCTCTTAAGCCAAGATATTGATGCCTTCGATTTTGCAAAGATTGTCGATCAAGGTTTGGCGGATGATCTCAAAATAGTCCATCCGCACAGGCATTTGACTGATTAGTACAAGCCGCCTGGGGGGTGGTTCACTGTCAACCGGGCAAACCATAAAGCCGTCAGGAAACTTGTCCAAATACGAAACGGGGATCAGCGCCCACGCATCCTGATCAATAAACAGCATGACCGGGTCTTCTATTCCCGTGGCGGAGACCAGTGGTTTCCCTTTACCGCCAAAGTAATGCTTTTGCCAGGTACGGCCCTCGTTGCTGAATACGATGAAAACCTGCTTTTCCACATTTAAGCTGCCGATTCGCTGTGTGCCATGATATTTGGAATCTTTACGGCAAACAAAAACCATTTTTTCGTCTGCAAGCGGTAAAATCTGCACTTTGTCAAAGGTAAGCAGCTCACACACAAGGGCGCAGTCAATCCGGCCGTGCTCCACCTCATTGTACGCATCCAGTGTGTTCTTTCCGGCCAGCAGGATCTCACACTCCGGCTTTACCTGCCGCAATTTCCGAAAAATCTGGGGCAGCAATCTGCGGCACATACTGGGTGCACAGGAAAAATGATACTGCTCCGCGCCGCCCAACTCCATCAGATCCTCGGTTTCCTGCCAGATGCGCAGCCATTTTTCGGCCTGCGGCAGAAAAACCCTTCCCTCCGGCGTCAAGGTCAGGTAATGGATTCCCTTCCCCCGGATGATTAGCTGCTTGCCCAGCTCTTTCTCCAGAGAGGTGATTTGCCAGCTGATTGTGGGCTGCGTGGTAAAGGTTCGCTCCGCCGCCTGCGTGAAGGTGCCATATTTGCAGACTGCGAGGAACGCCTCGATTTGCTGAATTTTCATTGCTCACCGTCCCATTTCTGCATCGGATGGTCAAAGCAGGCTTTCCCCCAAATGACTGAATCATGCAAAAAAATTGATTTTTGTTAATATCTGTAAGGTGAATGTTGAAAAGCATAAGCTTTCCTCAAAATGAAATACAAGATTTCTTTTATTATAGCACCAAATTTTCAATTTTACAATAGCCATCAGTAGAAATATACTAAGCATCAAGCAGAGAAGTAGATGAAATTGGTGAAAATCCAAAACCCCATCCAATCTAGTTGAGGAGGACATATTCATGAAGAAATTCCTGCAAGGCATCAAGGTCATTGGCTTTGAGACAGCTGGCGCTGGCCCTACCACATCAAAGCTGCTGGCTGAGTACGGCGCGGATGTGATCATGATCGAGCCTATTAACGGCGTGAACACCCGCGGTCAGATCAATTTCGACTTTTACTTCCTGCACAAAAAGAGCATCGCCGTAAACATGAAGACCCCGGAAGGGCTGGAGATCGTGGATAAGCTCCTGTCCACGGCGGACGTGTTCGTCAGCAACTACCGTAAACGGGCCATCGACAAGTTCGGACTGGACTATGAGACGCTCCACGCCAAATACCCCCGCCTGATCCACGCAACGCTGACCGGCTACGGTGAGAACGGCCCCATGAAAGATGCGCCTGGGTTCGACACCACCGCCTATTGGGGCCGGGGCGGCCTGGCCAAGTCCGTCCGGGAGAGGGACGGCTCCCCTATCGTCACCCCCAGCGCCATCGGTGACATTGGCAGCGGAACCATGCTGTGTGGCGGCGTGCTGGGCGCACTGTTCCACCGTGAGCGCACCGGCGAGGCCATGAAGGTCTATATCTCTCTGTACAGCGCCGCCATTTTCCAGAACAATGAGCAGATGTTTCAGGCTCAATACGGGTTAAACTACCCCCTTTCCCGCCTGACGCCCCGCCGGGCCTATGCCAACACCTATCTGCTGAAGGACGGCTACTTCCATTTCCACACCCTGGACCCTGACCGGGATATGCCCAAGATCATGCACATCATCGGACGGGATGAGCTGATAGACGATCCCAGCTTCAAGGGCCACTGGAAGGATTCTGGGGACAAGGCGCTGGAAATCCGGGAAATCATGGACGCGGGTTTCACCCGGCTGACGGTTGCCGAGGCCAAAGCTGCTTTCAAGGAACAGGATATCGCGTTTGGCGAGATCTGCGGTCCTGATGACGTGCTCAAGGACCCCCAGGCAGAGACCAATCAGCTGCTCTCTCACCACAAGCTGCTCAACGGCACCGAGGCGGTCTATGCAAACTCTCCTATCAAGTACATGGACGATGCCCCCTGCGAGGACGGCCCCGCCCCCCGGCTGGGCGAGCATACGGTGGAGCTGCTCAGGGAATGCGGCTACAGTGACGAGCAGATCGCCGCGTTCTGTACAAATAATGTGGTCTACGCGGAGAACATGTGAGCCATGGAAACTGTAATGCTAAACAATGGCGTACAGATGCCGGTGATTGGCTTCGGAACGTTTCAAATCCCGGATTTGGTTCAGTGTGAGCAATGTGTGCTGGACGCCGTTGAGATTGGCTACCGCTCGATAGACACCGCCGCCCATTATCACAACGAGGAGGCGGTGGGTAGGGCGGTCAAGAAGTGCGGCCTTCCCCGTGAAGAACTGTTCATTACCAGCAAACTGATGGTGTGCGATGCCGGTTATGACCGCACCATGAAGGCGTTTGCGCGCACCATGAAAAAGCTGGGACTTGATTATCTCGACCTATATTTGATCCACCACGCCTACGGAGACTGCTACGGCTCCTGGCGGGCCATGGAGGAACTTTATCGGAACGGGGATATCCGGGCCATCGGCGTATCCAACTTTGAACCCTATCGTTTTGTAGATCTGGCCCTCAACAATGACATCATCCCTATGGTGGATCAGACGGAAACCCACCCCTTCTTCCACCAGAACGCGCTGAAAAAAACGCTGGCGGAGTACAATGTTCCGCTGATTGCTTCCGAACCCATGGCGCAGGGCAAAAATGGCTTGTTTACGCACCCGGAGCTGGAAAGAATCGGAGAGAAATACGGAAAGTCCGTGGCCCAGGTCATTCTGCGCTGGCATTATCAGCGGGGAGATATCATCATTCCGAAGTCGGTGCATAAAAGCCGTATGCTGGAGAATTTCTCCATCTTTGACTTTTCGCTTGATGAGGGGGATTTGGCTGTCTTTGACCGAATGGACCAAAACCACGGCCTGTTCGGCGACCGGCGCGACCCAGAACGGGTGAAGCTGTTTTGCAGCATGAAATCAGAATAACACAGGGGGCATACGGAATGTTTGAAAACCTGATTGGAACAGGGCTGGGCTGGCAGCGGCTGGAGTACAACTGGAGAGACAGCGCACTGTACGCTTTGGCGGTGGGTGCGGATGAGACCGATTTGCTATACACCTATGAGCGGGATATGAAAGCTATCCCTTCCTTTGTGGCGACTCCCTATTACAATGCCGTCAACATAGAGCCTAAGCAGCCCCGTCCCTATCCCGTCAACTACCTTATTGCCGATGAACTGTCCAAGCGGCTTGGGCGCCCCATCAATATGGGCTTCCATATGGGGTTTCAAATCGAAATGAGGCGTCCTGTGGATCCGATCAAGGGCACTCTGCTCAGCAAAAGCTGGCTGGATAAGTTCTATGACCGCGGGGCCGGGAAAGGGCTGGACCTGGAGGTCAAAAACGAAATATACGATGAAGCTGGCAGGCTGCTGGCCGTCAATACCTCCTATCATCGGATGAAGGGGGAGGGTGTGGACGGATTCGGCGGAGAACCGCCGGTAAAAAAGGTGGTGGAGTTCCCGGACCGTTCCCCGGACCAGGTGGTGAACTCTTACATCAGCAAAACGCAGAATGTTTTGTACCGCCTCACCGGTGACACCAATCTGACGCACATTGACCCTGAGCAGGCAATGAAAGCCACCGGGCACGGTGTGTTTATGCAGGGCCTGTCTTCGCTGGGATTTGCCACCCGCATGATGATCAAGGCCATGATTCCCGGAGAGCCGGAGCGGATGAAGCGCATCTATGTCCAGATGAGGAGCATGGCCTTTCCTGATACCCCCGTTCAGATTCAAGCCTGGAAAATTGGCGATGGACAAGCCGTCTTCCGCTACCTCGATCAAAACACAGGAAAGGCCATTTTAGACAACTGCGAGTTTGAATGGGAATAAGCCGTCTAAAAAAGCTCTGCCGGGGATAAGGAAGGGGATTCTCAGCCTTTGTGAAGGGAAGTGATAGCAGCCACAGTTCAGCCGTCTGCAAGTCTATCAATCACAAACGAAAAAGATAGGAGATATGCCTTATGAAACCGCTGCAGGGGATCCGCGTGCTTGATTTCACCCAGTTTATGGCCGGGCCTATGGCTACCATGCTGCTGAGCGACTTGGGCGCCGAGGTGATCAAGTTTGAAAACGCTTCCACCGGCGGGGACAGCACCCGATACGGCAAGTACATCAAGGACGGCGCGTCCAGCCATTATGCCACCCGCAACCGCGGCAAAAAGAGTGTCGCCATCAATATGAAAGACCCCGCCCAGCGGGACCTATTCCTAAAACTGGTCAAAACCGCCGATGTGGTCATTGAGAATTACAAACCCGGCACCATGGAGAAATTTGGCGTTACCTATAAGGTCATGGAGGAAATCAATCCCAGGATTACCTATGTCCGTATCTCCGGTTATGGGCAGGAAGGGGCCCTACGCCGATCACGCCGCCTTTGACGCCACAATCCAGGCGGAAGCGGGCGTCATGAGCATCACCGGCCCGGAGGGCAGCAGCGGCTATAAATGCGGCGCCTCTATCGGCGATTACTCCGGCGCTCTCATGGGCTGCATTTCCGCCCTCACCGGCGTGTTGGACGCCCAGCGCACCGGCCATGGCCGCTGCATCGACGTAAGCATGATGGACGCGCTGATTTTCCTCCAGGAAAACCAGCTCAGCGTCTATAAGGTTACTGGAAAAATGCCTCAGCCTGCGGGCAACCGCTATCCGGCCTCCAGCCCCATCGGGGATTTCATGTGTAAGGATGGAATTCCCATTATGCTGAACATCTCCACAGACAAACAGTGGGCGGATTTTGCCAAGGTACTGGGACAGCCCCAATGGCTGGAGAATCCCTTGTTCGAGTCTATGAGCAAGCGGGCGGAGAACTTCCGCGCGGTGGAGGCTGAGGTCAACCGGGTATTCGCGGAAATGACCAGTGATGAGGTGGCAGAAAAGCTCCAGAGCGTCCAATCTGTATATGGACGCATCAATAACTACGAGACCTTGGTTAACCACCCTCAGGTGGCCTTTCGCAAAACCTTCGTCAATGCCAACTACGCAAACGGCATCCATTACAGCGTCCCGGGCAATCCCCTGCTGGTGAGCGGCATGGAGCGGGAGATGGAGTATCCCACCGCCAAGCTGGGGGAACATACTTTTGAAATCCTGGGCGAGGTGTGCGACGCAAAGACCCTCCACGAGATTATGGACCCCGTTCAGAAGAAGGCGGAAGACAAGGCCGCCGAGCTGTATGCCAAAAGCTGAACCAAAACACAATACAGAAAAGGAGCGATAGAGATGGCTGATTTTCAAGGCGTTAAAATGTCTCCTGATATGTTTGAGCATCTGATCGGCGCTTCTACCGGCATCCGCAACATGGATTACACCTGGCGCGACATTGCGTTGTATAATCTGAGCATCGGCTGCAAACGGGAAGACTCCCCCTACTTTTTCGAGCGGGATGTCCGAGGGCTGAAAGCGTTTCCCAGCTTTGCGGTGATTCCGTACCTCAACAATGTGACCATGCGCATCATCACCCCGGAGCCGGACGGGACCAATGAGATCTACCGTGACCACCTAAAAAGTCTCCTGGGGACCATGCCAAACGGTCTGCATATGGCCATGGAGATGCATTTCGACGTCCCCCTGGACCCCTATGGCGGCACCTTTGTGGTAAAGGACCACCTGAACAACATCCTGGATCGGGGCGAGGGCAAGGGCACGGTAGCCGACTGCGGCATGGACGTGTGGGACCAGGCGGGGCGGCACATTGCGGAGCTGCACAGTTATCACCTGAGCAAGGCTTTCGGCGGTTTTGGCGGTCCGGAGTTCAAGGCTCCCAAGGTAGTCTATCCCGACCGGCCACCCGATGTGGAAAAGACAGAATACATGATTCCCGAGATTGCCGCGTTCTATCGCCTGGTCGGCGATACCTACCGGGTCCATGTGGATTTTGAGTACGCCAAAAGCTGCGGCTACCCTGCCCCCTTCAATATGGGTATGTGTACCTATGGGTACGGAGTGCGAATGATTGCCCATGAACTGATCCCCTATGAACCGGAACGCATCACCTACCTGTATGCACAGGTACGCAGCCTGTGCTTCCCCGGGCAGAACGTCACTGCCCAGGCGTGGCAGGCAGAGCCTGGCGTTATGTACTGGAAGCTGCTGAACCAGGAGGGCAACGTGCTGATTGGCAACGGCATTATGAAATATAAAATCTGACACAGATGAGAAAAGGAGGAATCCGGCATGGCATTCCCAAATCTATCCGGCTATTTCGTCATCCGGTGCGGCTCCCGGCTCGCTCCAGACGCCCGCGAGTTTTTGGTGCCCACCGGTCCCCGCACCAAGGAATACCTTGCGCAATACAACCGGGAGTGCGAGGAGTGGATTGAAAAGCTGACCCAGGATGACCCGCACCCCGATGTCAAGCGCTTCACCATGGAGTACAAAAATGGAGATTACATTGGCCGCGCTTTGGTCTACCGTCCCAATACGGACGAGAAGGACCTCCCCATGGTGATGTACACCCATGGTGGATCCTTTGCCTTCTGGACGCCCGAGTACAAGGACGTGTTTTGCTCCAACATTGCCCACCAGGGTAACTGCGTAGTGGTAAACCTTGACTTCCGCCAGAACCTGGACGGCGTGCTCATCCCCGATATGTTCGAGGACGCCTATGAGGGAATGCTCGAGGCCGCACGGCAGGCGGAGCGTTTCGGCGCCGACCCCACACGGGTGGCGACCATGGGCGACTCCGCAGGCGGTCAGATGGCGCTGGGTATTCCACTGATGTTCCGGGACCGCGGCACCTTGAAAATCTCTCACCGCGTCATTTTTGCCGGCGGCATCGGGTTTGACCCCAACGACCCCAGCAACGGCAACGTGAACGCCTCGAAAACCGACCTGATGGGGGCCCAGAATGTAATGAAGCGGGGCTTTGAGAAAATGGAGGACTGCACCAATATCTACTGGTCCCCCATCTACGATTCTCAGATGGAGAACTCTCCGTCCACCACGTTTATTGTAGGCACCGCTGACTATATGTGGCGTGAGCAGTCCATTTACGCCCGGAAACTCATTGAGGCCGGGGTAGAGGCGGAGGTTTGCCTGTACCCTGATATGCCCCACGACTTTTACGGAGGCGGCAGTGAGGCGGCCCGGGATGCCTGGGTCTACGCAGGCGAGCGCATCCGCAAATATTTGGGAAAGAGATAGTGCCCCGCCTAAAATCAACATTTTGATTCGCGCCAGACAAAAAAGAAAAGGGAAAGGAGCCTATTTATGAATCAAAAAGAGGTTTCCAAGGGAAAATTAATCAGCGTCGTCATCGGCTGCTTCATGCTGATGGTGAGTTCCTCCGTGGTGTCCAACTCTCAGGGCTATTTTCTGACTCCTGTGCGTGAGTTTCTAGGCTGTACTGCCGCCCAGTTCTCACTGTACTACAGCTTTGTCCAAATCTGTACCGTCATCACCTCTCTGTGCATTGGCATCATCATGGCCAAGGTGCCCCGCCGGATTATGCTGGGCGTGGGCGCCATCGGAACGGCGCCGGCTTTGTCATCCTGTCGCAGACCCAGGCGCTGTGGATGGTATATGCAGGCGCCATCTGTGTTGGTTTCTTCCAAGCTTTGATCGTGGTCCCTGTGGTCCAGATTTTGAACTCCTGGATGCCCGGCGGAAGCGGTGTGGCCATGGGCTTTGTGATGTCCGCCACCGGCTTTGGCGGTATCATCATGGCTCAGGTCATGCCCCGGCTGGTCGAGCACATCGATTGGCGCACCGGTTATCTGTTCTGTGCAGTCATGTTTATTGTATGCACCGCCATTGGTATCATCCTGGCCGGAGAGAAATCTCCCTATGAGCTGGCCCAGGCGGCGAAGCCCAAAAAGAAGGGCGGCTTTGCTTTGGTGGCAAAGGACCCCATGTTCTGGGTTTTTATCATCTGCTGCTTTGTTGGCAACGGCGCTTCCAATATCGACCAGCATCTGACTCCCATCATGCAGACTATCAGCTTTGACACAGCGATGGTAGCGAATGCCATGACTCTGTTTAATATCAGCCTGCTGATTTTCAAGATTTCCGAGGGCTGGATGTATCAGAAGGCCTCTGGCAAGCGTTTTGTGCTGATTTATTCCGTCGTGAGCATTTTCGGCTACCTAGCCCTTCAGCTTGCCGGCCCCGCGTTCTACTTCAGCATCATCATGAAAGCATTTGCCAGTGCCGGTATTACTGTTGTGTTTTCTCTGGTGTGCAACGAGTATTTTGGGACCGAGTTCGGCGGCGCGGTCTGGGGCTTTTCCTGGGCCTCCTTCCAGTTCGGTGCGACCGTATTCTCCCCGATTTACGGCGCCTGCCTTGACCGATTCGGCAACTACAATTACGCAACCTATATCGGCGCCGTATCCATTCTCGTGATTGGCGGGCTGTTCTACTATATGCTTTCCCACAAGCGCCAGGTGGAGCAGATTGAACAGGCGGAGACACAGGAATAAACGACTATATTTTCAACTGTCCTGCGACAGCGGAAATCAGGAGGTTCTTATGGTACATTATGTATTAGCGACTGAGGAGCAAAAGGAATTTGGCAAAGGAGCCCGCCAAATCGTCGATAAAATGCTGAAACCCCGCATTGAGGAGTACGAAACTGCGGACGGCGGCCTTGGCATTTATCCGCGGGAAGTACATGATCAACTGGCGGCGGCAGGCTACTACGCCGTCACCGTCCCGGAGGAGTACGGCGGACTGGGCATGGATTCCGTGGCCGAAGCCATCATCCTGGAGCAGCTCGGCGAGGTGGACGGCGGCTTTGCGTTTGCCTTTGCCTCAGCCTATGCCCAGTGGCCGAATATCCTTAAAACCCATATGACAGATGAGGAAAAACAGGCATGGATCGACAAGGTGCTGGCAGGCTCCATCGGCTGCTTTGGGCTGACGGAGGCAAACGCGGGTTCCGACCCGGCGGCCATGCGCACCACCGCCGTCTATGACGAGGCTGCGGATGAGTGGGTCATCAACGGTTCTAAATGCTTTTGCTCCGGCGGCCCCAATGCGGACTATTTCGTTGTAATGGCGTGGACTGACAAGACTCAGCGCCCCAGCAGAGGCATCACCGCGTTTTTTATTGAGAAGGAGCGGGGTGTGCAGATCAGCAAAAAGGAAAACAAAATGGGTCTCCACTTGTCTGAGACCGCTGAGATCATCCTGGAGGATCTGCGTGTCCCGGCCAGCCATGTGATTGGCGAAGTTAACCAGGGCTTCGGCGCGGCACTGACCACCCTGAAGGCCACTTCCGCCATCTGTAACTGCTGCCCGGTGTTGGGCACGGCCCAGGCCGCATTGGATGAGGCGATTGAGTACGCCAAGACCCGCCGCCAGTTCGGAAAGCGTATTATCGACCACCAGGGCGTGGGCTTCATGCTGGCGGATATGAGCATGAAGGTGGCCGCCTCCCGGGCCGTGCTGTACCAGTTCCTTCAGGCGGTGGACCAGAACGCAGACGACCAGAACCTGGCCCTGATGATTAAATGCTATGTCACTGACCGGTGCTTTGAGGTTTGTAACGATGCGATTCAGGTTCTGGGCGGCTATGGTTATATGCACGACTATCCGGTGGAACGCTATATGCGCAATGCCCGTATTTTCCAGATTTTTGGCGGCACCAACCAAATCAAGCGCAAGAATCTGGCAAAGGCAATTGCGGGCCGCGATCCCCAAGCGATAAAGAAGTAACGGAACAGTTATACATGGCGGGGAAGGTCATTTAGCACACGGCTTGGCCGGCCCCGCCACGGTGTATATAACAGCGGGAAAGGAGGGCTGCCTGATGCCCGCATCCAGCACGATTGCGCTTATCATCATGGTCATCACCATTGTCCTATACGCGACGGAAAAAATCCCGCTGGCAGTCACAGCGCTCCTGTCCATGCTGGCCATGGCATATACCGGATGTATCTCGTATTCTGAAGCGTTCTCGGGCTTCTCCAATACAGCGACGCTGATGATTGTCGGCGCTGGAATCATCAGCGAGGCGGTATTCACTACTGGACTGGCAGATCGGATTGGACAGTTCATCATGAGCATGGACCGACTGACGGAAAAGCGATTTGTTCTGGCCGCAGTCGTTATCAGCGCTCTGTTGTCCGCCGTAATCAACGCAATGATCGTGATGGCGCTTTTTATGCCGATCATCAGCGCAACTTCTGATAAAACGGAAGGCCGTATTACGCGCAAGAACACTTATTTGCCAATCGCGATTGCGGCCGTGTTCGGCGGAAATCTTGCCGTGATTGGCTCATCCTCTATGCTGAACGCCTCCGCAATGCTGGGCCAGAGCTATTATGGACGGCCCCTTGATTTTTTCCAGCCTCTGCCCTTAGCGCTCCCCGGCGTGGCCGTGTGCTTTATTATGTTCGGCTTGACCGGCTGCCGCTTGCAGGAAAAAATCTTTGATTTTCCTGTAACAAGGGAAGCTGTTTTGCCAGAAAATAAAAAACCGGAGGAGAGCCCGGTTTGGAAGCAGGTGTTTGTCGTTGTAGATCTGGCGGTATGCATCATCGCCTTTATCATGGGTGGGAATTTCGGAGCTGTTGCCCTGACCGGCGGATGCCTGGCCATTGTGAGCGGCTGTATCAAAATGGACGAGGCAATCCGAGGTGTCAACTGGAATACTGTGCTTATTCTTGTGGGCACCTTGGGTTTTGCCAAAGGTGTGGAATCCAGTGGAGCTGGTCAAGTAATTGCGGATGTCATGTTGGATGTTTGTGGACCGCTAGGCCGCTCACCTTACGCAATGTGCGTGGTAATGCTGGTCCTGGGCACGGTCATCTCCAATTTTATGTCCAACAACGCAACCGTTGGCATTCTGGTTCCGGTAGCCCTGTCCCTATGCACCGTTATGGAGATTGATCCGGCAAACTATGTGCTGGCTTGCGCCATTGGTGCCAATCTTTCTGTTATGACGCCTATCTGCACGGCAACCATCACCATGACGGCAGCTGCAGGCTATCGGTTCAAAGATTATGTCCGATTTGGCGGACTATTCAATGTACTCGCTCTCATTGCCACAGCTCTGGTGATGCGGCTTTGCTTTTAATTAGAAACGGTTATCATTCCAGATTTTGTTTTTGTGGTGCCATGCGCTGTATTGGTCTCAGCTGAATGCTCAAACAAATAATCTTGGCAAATCTTGATCTGCGTGAAATTAGTCGCGTGCCATGGGCTTTTGAGCGGCAATGGCAATGGGCGGTTGGGAAACCGGCCGCACGATCAATGCCTAGAAGTTGCGTCGCTGGCACGGGAGATTTACAACCTGCACTTCTCCCACGTTGAGCATAACGCGGAAAAAAGCGGCTCACCCTCGGCAGCGTCCTGGCGCTGATCCTTTGGTTTTTCTTTCCCTGATGAGCAGGTCGCGCCGGAGGAGCTCCTTCGGCGCGGCAAGGTGGGGCAAATCCTTTTACAGATACGCATTGATGTTGCCGGCCAACTCGGGCACATTACACCTCTTGATAACGCTGCAAAATATTGATAAACGCCTATATCTGCTATCCACCCAGACTAAACGGGCCGAATAGACCATTCCTTTTCAAAGTGCATTCAGACAGAGCGTCTATATTGAATTCTTGCAAAGAGCCTTTAATGGACTGAGGTGGAGACGGTGGCTTCAATCGTTGTCACCGCTCTCGTTTATAACAACCTGTTACTTATTCTGAAAAATGTCATAATAATCGTTTTCAAAATGAGCGTTTCAATCTCTTTTATCACTCTAAGCAGCCTAGGCATCAACGTAGCTCTCTACCGGCTCGAAGTACTCAGAGTGCATCAATAAAACTCAAGTATAGAATATTTTTATCGAAAACTTTCTGCCATATAGTCGGCATGGGCTTGGATAAACAGTTGTCTAAGCCCACTTTTTTATCAGAAATTATTTCGAGCTTTTCCTTGGGTTTTCAATGCTTTCCTAATCCTATTTCTGATAAAAATAAATTTTTAATTACACGCGCTCCCATTGTTCTTTTGTCAATTCATACCGTTTCATGTCCTTATTTTTGCACATCTGACTTCTTTGTGCAATATTTAATTTTCAAACATCAGTTCAACAATCAAGAAAAAATATGGTCTGAGCCCGGTCAAACGGGGTTCATTTTAACCGGGCATACCTACCCGAGTTCTGGGATGGCGGTATGCGCGCAGCGTGAATGCCATCTCTCGTCCTGGAAACGCTAAGGTGAAGCCGGGTTCAGGCGGTTTGGCGGTTCTGGAACATAAGCTGGAGTTGAGCCAGAACCATGTCCCAATTTCGACGGCGGGCAGTCCGGTGTTCGACAATTTTCTGCTGGCCAGGTAAAGCATCTTGCGCAGGGAATCATCGTTGGTGAAACAGCTTGTTCCTGGTGATCTGGCGGAACTGGCGGTTCAGGCCCTCAATGATATTGGTGGTGTATATGATTTTCCGGATTTCGGTGGGATATGAGAAAAAGGTGCTCAAAATGTCCCAATTGTCCTGCCAGCTTTTGACGCAGGAGGGATACTGCTTCCCCCAATTTCCTTTGAATGCCATGAGATGCTCCAAGGCTTCATCTTCGGTGACGGCGGTGCCCTTCTTTCAAGCAGCTTGATGTCCTTATAGCTCACAAAGCGGTAGAGGAACGGATCTGATGGACAAAGCACCGCTGTACCTGACTGTGGGGGTAGACTGCGGCAATGGACTGCCTCCGCCAGTTCTGCCACGCTGTAACTTCTGGCATGATCTTCTCACCGATCTTGCTCACCAGTTCCGGCGAGATATCCACATCGTACAGGCTCTTGATCTGCTCCGAGATGTCCCGCTGGCTCATCCCGCAGGCGTACAGCCCCAGAATTTTCTCCTCCATTCCGTCCGCATTCCGGCTGTACTTACCGATGATCCGCGGCTCGTATTCTCCGTTTCGATCCCGAGGAACCTTCACATCTACTGCTCCAAGCTGGGTCTTTACCCTTTTTTTCGAGTACCTATTGCGGTAATTCCGGGGCTCTCGTTGAGCCAAGAGAAGGTGCGTTCAACGACCCAACGCCAAGGGAGTATTTCCCATTGATGGGGCTTGATTTTCTCTGAAATATCAGCATCCAGGTCAAGCTGCTCTTTCAAATCAGAAACGAATGTGCCCCGGTATCCAGCATCCGCACAGAACTTTTGGATAGACGGATACCGCTCATACGCTCGTTTAGCGGTAGATATTCCACTTTTTGTGTCATGAACATTGGCAGCATGTACCACAACAGACAGCAAACAGCCCAGCACATCCACTACGACGTGCCGCTTTCTGCCTTTCGTTTTTTTCCTCCGTCAATTCCGCGTTCTCCGCTGGCTGCTGCCGTTTTCACACTCTGGGAATCAATGATCGCGTAGCTTGGACTCTCCTTGCGTCCGGCATTTGTTCGTGTCTTTTTTACAAGATGCTCCAGTATCTTATCCCACAGTCCACTGATCCGGGCGCGGCGATAAAAGCTGTGTACTGTTGAATACGGCGGAAAATCATGGGGCAACTGCCTCCATTTACACCCTGAATCCACCAAATACAGTACAGCATCTGTCAATTCCCGTTTGCTCCACGTGCAGTTGCGCATCCCCGTATACAATGGTGCGATTTCTTCCCACTGCTCATCGGTCAAGTCGCTGGGGTACGACTCTCTTTCCTTTTCTTCCATGTCTCTATTCTATCACGGACCTATCCTCTTGTGAATACAGATTCTTAAACGCCTGCCGCTTCAATGGTGTTCCCCTCATTTGACCGCCGCTGCGGCTTTGCACTTTTTGCCGGAGCGGAAAAACCCGCCGATCACCGCGCCTATGCCCTTAAAGAAGTGGCCGTTGCAGATGGTGAGGATGCCCTCCGCCATCTCCATGGTACACATACCGCCCGCCATCTTGGCAATGCCCCGGAACGGCATATTGTAGATGAAGGTGATATTCAGATCCGGCTTACCCTTTTCGATGCTCTTGTTGAGCATATTGGTCATGCGCCGGTACACGAACCGGGCCAGGCCGCTCTTGGCGCAGTAGAGCTGACAGATGGCGTCGTTCATACCCAGCGTGCCGCTCCAGTGGCCGTCGGGGATGGGACGGCCCAGCAGGGTCTCGAATTCGGCATCGGAGATAGCTTTGATGTCGCCGGAGAAATACTTGGCCAGCTTCTGCTTGTCGTAGGGAGACTTGGCCCCGGTGCCCGTAACGGAAACAGTGCCAGACAGCTTGATATCCGCGCAGGACGCGCCGATCATGACGGCCCAATCGCCGGCCTCCACCTCGAACTTGTTGGTGTCCACGTTGAAGTACCGGAACGCCTTGTCATCCAGCTTGATGGTGACTTTTTTGCTTTCCCCGGCTTTCAGGAACACCTTGGCGAAACCCTTGAGTTCCTTGGCAGGACGGAATACGTCGCCGTCCGGCTTGGAGACATAGAGCTGGGCCACTTCCGCGCCGTCCATATTGCCGGCGTTCTTGAGGGTGAACGTTGCTTCCATCTCGCTAACTGTCAGGTCGGAATATTCAAAGGTGGTGTAGCTCAGGCCGAAGCCGAAGGGGAACAAAACGGGAACATTTGCTGTCTCAAAGTATCGATACCCAACGTACAGGCCCTCCCGGTACTCGGCAGTGCGCTCCTTGGCGGGGAAGTAGGGGGCAGAGGACACGTCCTCGTATTTCACAGGATAGGTCTCCGCCAGCTTGCCGGAGGGGTTCACCTGGCCCATGATAGCCTTCAGGACGGAGGAGGCCCCAGCCTGACCGCACAGGTAGCCGTGAACTAAGGCTTTGCACTTGTCCAACCAAGGCATTTCTACCGCCGAACCTGCGGACATGACCGCCACCACGTTGGGGTTCTCGGCGGCAACGGCCTCGATCAAGTCCACCTGGCTCTGGGGCAGGCGCATATGGGCGCGGTCCAGCCCCTCGCTCTCGCTGATTTCGTCCAGCCCGATGTACAGCAGGATGATATCAGCCGTTTTCGCCAGCTCCACCGCCTTAGCCTGCATGGCGGGGTCTCCCTTGCCGGATCGGGGATAGCCCGCCTCAAAGCCCACCACATCCAGGTCAAAGTTGCCGATCACGCCCATGGTGTGGTCCAGCTTGGTTGGGTTCACCACGGAAGAACCCGCGCCCTGATACCGGGCCTTTTGGGCGAACTCGCCGATGACGGCTACCTTCGTGCCCTTTTTCAACGGCAGGATATTGTTTTCGTTCTTCAGTAGCACGATAGACTGCTCGGACGCCTTCGCCGCCATGGCGTGGTGCTTTTCCACATCAAAGGGCTTGCCTTTCAGGGGTGCCACTGCCTTGGTGGCGGACAGGATCACGTCCAGCAGCTCGTCTACCCGCTGATCCAGCAGTTTTTCGTCCAGCCTGCCGGACTTCACTGCCTCCACCAGCTCCAGATCGGAATCGCCGCCGGTGGTGGGCATTTCCAAATGGGAGCCCGCCCGGACGCCCTCAGTGTGGTCGTTGGACGCGCCCCAATCGGACACCACAAAGCCGTCAAAGCCCCACTCGTCCCGCAGAATCTCCTGCAAAAGATGGGGATTCTCGTTGGCATACACCCCGTTCACACGGTTGTAGGAGGACATAATGGACTTGGCATGGCCCTCCTTCACGGCGATCTCAAAGCCGGTGAGGTATATTTCTCGTAGGGTGCGCTCGTCCATGACGGAATCGGAGGCCATACGCCGCAGCTCTTGGGAGTTGGCGGCGAAGTGCTTGGGGCAGGCCGACACGCCGTTCTTCTGGATACCCCGGATGTAGCTGGCCGCCATTTTGCCCGCCAGATAAGGGTCCTCGGAGAAATACTCAAAATTCCGTCCGCAGAAGGGGGAACGCTTGATGTTAAGCCCAGGCCCCAGCAGGACATGAACGCCCTGGCTGGCAGCTTCCGCACCCAGGTGTTCGCCGATTTCCTCGCCCAGGGCCGGATCCCAGGAATTGGCTATGGTGGCGGCAGTGGGGTAGCAGGTGGCGGGCACCGAGCCGTTTAGGCCCAGATGGTCCCCCGCCCCCTTCTGCTTGCGGATGCCGTGGGGGCCGTCGGAGAGGATCATGTTAGGCACGCCCAGCCGTTCCACGCTCCGGCTCCGCCAGAAGTCCTTACCTGATAGGAGATAACATTTTTCTTCCAGTATCATCTTGGAAATCAAATCTTGATGTTTCACACTCACATCCTCCTTTTAAACCAGGAACGGCCCGCCCGAACGGGCGGGCCCATAAGCCTTATTAGGGGAACGCGTCTTCCCGTTTCCTCTGGGCAATCGTCTCCTGCTCGGCAGGCAGATCCCTTTCCACGGTCCACAGGAAAATGAGCAACGCGCAGATGGCATAACACACAGTTTCTACCCAGATATAGCTGATGGAGATAGCTGCCTGGGCACTGGCCGCTTGGACCACACCCTCCGCCGCTGCATTCTGGTTGTAGCCGCTGGCGCTGAGGATACCGCTGAAAACAGCATTGCAAATGGGTGTTCCCGCCACCATCAGGGCGCTGTAGATAGACATGGTGAGGCCGTCGGTGCGGATATTCGTCTTAAACTCAATATGGTCAATGACATCGGCCAGCATGGCCAGGATCAGATAGCATGCCGGGGCGGAACCCAGGCACTTCAGTGCCACGCCGATGGCTACGGGGACGATATTTCCGCCGCCCAGGCCTGCTATTACGCCGCCGCCCACCCCCAAGACCATGCCGATGAGCGCCACTATCCGTTTGCCGAACTTATTGGCCAGGGGTACGACAAAGGCGGCAGCGATTGCCATGGGAATGGCGCCCAGGATTCCCAGCAGGGACTGGGACATCCCCCAAGCGTCCGCGATGTTCTCCACCATGCCGCTGAAAATGGAATTGTCCAGCACTCACTGGCAAAAGAATGCCATGGAACCGTTTTTCAGCGCGCCGCTCCACTGGAATCCGATATAGAACAGGATCACCAGCCACCACATCTTCTCTTCTGTCACCGCCTTAAGCTGCCGCCCGATGGACACCGCAGGGACGGGTGCGTCCGCGGCCCCGCCCTCCTCGGTAACCCGTTCCCGGGTGAACTGAAACTGGAACAGAATGGTCAGCGCCGTGAACACGGCTACGGCCAGCATCGCCGCAAACCATAGTCCCTGCTTCTCACCCAGCACCATGGAGGCCAGAACGGGAAACGCCATGGAGCCCACGCCCATGACGCCCAAGCCCGCAACGTTGGCAAAGGAGGCCAGAGCGGAGCGCTGCTGGCTGTTCCGGGTGGATACTGGGATGAGAGTGGCGTTGGCTGTATTATAGATGGGGAAGGCCACGGCGTAATAGAGGTTGTAGGCAATGGCGATCCACACCATCTTCGCCACAGGATTTTCAAAGGGCACCACGAACATGAGCACGCAGGCCACAGAGAGCGTCAGCGCCGACAGCAGAATCCAGGGTCGGGCCTTGCCTGCCAGGGTGTGGGTACACTCGATGAGCTGGCCCACCACCAGGTTGGCGATGACAATCAAAATGGTGGACAGCAACTGGAGGGCGGTGAGGAAGTTCAAATCCAGCTTCAGCACATCGGTGAGGTATTTTTGCAGCATCCCAGTGAAAATGCCGGAGGACAGCAGCGCCCCAAAGGGGCCGATGAGGTAGCCGATCAGCATCTCCGGCATCTTCACATCATCAGATTTGATGCGGGAGCGGGCAATAGGGGAGCTCCATATGCCTTGCTTTTTACGGTTCACGGTCATCCCCCTCTCGGACCCGCACGGGAACAGTGATTTTGCCGCTGTACTCCCCGTCAGTGACGGTGAGGGTCAGCGCATCCCCTTCGACCGCCTGTACCACCGCCAGGGCCTCACCGAAGTAGGTATCCGTACGGTTTGTCACGTAACCAATCTCGTTGAACGGGCAGGCGCTGCCCAGGCCCAGCAGTTTCCCACCGGACACCTCCACAGTCAAAATGCCCCGCTCCAGCGGCTTCAGCTCTCCGTTTTCATCGGTATATTGCAGCCGGATGTGGCACAGGCGGCCCGGGGCCACGGCGCTTTCCTCGGGCACGGCCCGCAGATGGGTCTCCGGCCCGGCGGTGCGCAGGGCGCGGCGGCCGATCTCCTCCCCATGCCGGTCATAGCTCACCGCCTCCACCGTGCCGTCCTGGTATGTGCAGCGGAATTTGGCGATGCAGTCCTTTTTCAGTTCCTTTTTGCCCACGCTTTTGCCGTTGACCAGCAGCTCCACGCTGTGGGCCCGGGCATAGACCTCCACGCTGGCGGGCTTCCCCGCGCAGCCCGCCCAGCTCCAACTGGGCAGGGCGTTGGACATCTTCCAGGCGGAGGGAGAGTGCTTGTCGCCCGTGTGGTTCACCGGACACACCGCGATGTAGGGCCCTTGGTCCTGCTCCAGGGCCACCAGGGTATACAGCGCCTCGCCCAGGGGCCGGCCCGTCAGGTCGATGCGCCCGCTCCCGGCGGTCACCCAGCCCAGCCCGCCGTCAAAACGGGGGGCGTAGTCGGCGTACTCCCAGCTTCCCACGCCCACCTCGCCCAGGTAGTCCATGCCCGCCCAGACGAAATCGCCGATGAGCCGGGGCTCCTGCTTGGCCAGCTCCCGGAATTTGTAGGCGTCGTTGCAGAAGGTCTCGCTGCCCAGAATCAAACGATCCGGGTACTTTTTCAGGTCGTGCCTGTAGCGATAGACGCCGTAGTTGTAGCCCGTGATGTCCATGCTGGCAAAGGCGTCCCGGGTACGCCAGTCGCATGGAGGGATGGTGGCCCCCCGCTTCATGAACTCGTCCCCCAGAAGGCCCGCCATGTCGTTGAAAAACTTACTGCCCACCGCCTTCTCTTTGGCCTTTTTCCCCGCGGCTTTGGCCTTCTCCGCCTGTTCGGCCTCCTTTTTGGCCTTCTCGTCGCTGTATTGGCCGAAGCCGATGGAACTGAGGAAGTTGAAGAAGATGTTCACCCCGCAGGTGACGGGCCGGGTGGCGTCCAGCCCGTGGAGATACTCGGTCATCTCCTTCGTCAGGGCGATGCCTTTTTCCTCCGCCGTCTCGCTCACCTCGTTCCCGGTGGAGTAGAGGATTACGGAGGGGTGGTTATAGTCCTTGTCCACCATGTCCTTCATATCCTGCTTCCACCACTGGGGGAAGTACTCTACCACCAGCACGCCCAAATGGTCGCAGGCGTCCAGCAGAAACTTGGAGCAGGGGTTGTGGGCGGAGCGGACGGCGTTATAGCCGTTTTCCTTCAAAATACGGATTTTCCGCCACTCCGAATCCTCGTAGCAACAGGCCCCCAGCACCCCGTTGTCGTGGTGGATGCAGGCCCCCTGGACAATGACCCTCTCCCCGTTGAGCAGCAGGCCCCGGCGGCCCCACTCCAGGGTGCGCAGGCCGAAGGTCTCCGTCACCTCGTCCGTGCCAAAGGCCACCTGGCAGGCATAGAGCCGGGGGGCATCCAGGCTCCAGGGCCTGCCCCCTTCCAGGGTGAGGGTAAAGGTAATCTGCCCCCGGGTCTCCTGCCGGGTGGAGGCCAGCTCCCGCCCGCCGTCCAGCACGGATACGGACACCGGGCCCGCGCCCGCCGTCTCCACCCGCACCTCGATCTGCGCCGGGTCCAGGGAAAGCGTCCTGATTTTCACCCCGTTGAGCTTGATGTGCTCCCGGTCCGCCGTCCAGAGCGTCACCGGCCGGTAGATGCCCGCCCCGGAGTACCACCGGGAGTTGGGCTGGTCGGCGTTGCGGGCCACCACCTCCAGGGTGTTCTCCTCATCGGCCCGCAGCTTCCCCGTCAGGTCCACATAGAAATTGGTGTAGCCGTAGGGCCGGAAGGCCAGCTTTTCCCCGTTGAGCCACACCTCGGCGTTGTGGTACACCCCCTCGAACTCCAAAACGGCGTTTTTCCCCGCCAGCGCCCCGTCCGGGGTAAAGCGCTTGGTGTACAAGTAATCATGCCCCTCGTACCAGCCGGTGTTAACCCCTCCGGCGGACAGCTCGCTGCGGGGTTCGTACAGCATAGCGTCGTGGGGGAGGGTGACGGGCGCGCCGTGACCCTCCTCCTCCAGCCGCTTCCAGCGCCAGCCGTCGTTGAATCGTGCGGGTTTCATCCTGCCGCTGCGCCTCCTTTTCAATCCATTTGAATTTACTACGGCCCTCCGGCCCTGTCAAGGAGCCGGAGGGCCATTGGTGTTATTCTTTTGCAGACAGGGCTTCCACAATCATCGTGATGATGGAGACCAGATAAAGCGCGATGCCCACCAGGGACAGGTACAAAGCCGTTTCCTCCGCCTTGGGGTAGTTCACCGGGATGAAATACACATCCGCGGCCAGGGACACCCGGCTCAGGGCAAAGAATGCAAAGCTGACGATGAGCAGCACCCCCGCCGCCACCGTGAGCAGATCCCGGAGCAGGGGGCTGAGGGACTTCCCGGCAAACCAGCAGGCGCACAGCAGGACCAACGCCGCCACGGAGCAGATGACGGGAATGGGGTTGACCGTGCTCTGGGCCAAATAGCCGGTAAAGGAGGTAACGAGATAAAACACGAAGCCCGCCAGCGCGGCGGCGGCCGCCGCCAGAATGTGGGGCCTGCGGCCCGCGTGATCCAGATTGTTCGCCATATCAGTGCCCTCTTTTCTTCTTGATTTGGGTGACCGCGTAGCCGCCCACGCAGACTGCGGTGCAAACGCCGGTGACGGCGATCAGCGCGATGTACATGCCGCGCCACCAGGTCATCACATTCTCAGTGTGGGTGGTGGCGTTCACGCCGTTCATGGCGGCGCTGTTGGCCAGGGCATAGAGCAGGTAGTGGATGTTTTCCTTGACGGCCTCCAGCATCTCCCGGTCGCCGCTGAGGCTGGCCCCATCCCAATAGGTGATGTTCTCCGCCACGCCGAAGCCGCAAAAGGCGGTGGTGCCGGCCAGAATGGACTCCTTGGGGGCGGCTTTCAGCGCCACGCCGGTGAAGTCAGTGACGTTGTAGCCATGGAAGCCCCACTCGTCGCGCATGATCTGGACCATGACGCCCCGGTTGGCGCTGGAGGCCACCGCGCCGATGCGGTTGTAGGAGGTCATAACACCCAGCGCGCCGGTGGTATAGGTATCCGCGCGGCTCTCGTCCGCCTCGAAGGAGGCGGGCTTGCCGTTGGCCTCAAAGGCCTGCTGGAGGTTGCGCAGCTCCAGCTCCCGGGCCCGCTGCTCGTTCATGAACACGGCGATGCCGGAGCGGTTGATCTCCTGATCGTTGAAGGCGGCGTGCTTGATGTTCACCAGGCAGCCCTTGGACTGGGCCCCCTGAACCACCGCGCTGCCGATGTAGCCGGACAGGATCGGGTCCTCGGAATAGTACTCCACGCCGCGGCTGTTGTAGGCGTGGCGGTGCAGGTTCATGCCGGGGCCGATCATGATGGGCAGGTTAAGCACCAGGGTGCTCTCGCCCAGAATGATCTCGCCGTTCTCATAGGCCAGCTCCTTGTTCCAGGAGTAGGCCAGATTGACGGGGGAGGGGGCCACGCGGGTGGCGTATTCATAGTCCGCCGCGTCCGCGTAGGGAACGCCCTGATACATCCCCTCGGTGAGATAGTGGGAGTCGGAGCCGCCGGGACCGTCGTCCGCCGCGTACTGGAGCAGGCCGACGGAGTCGATGTTGGCGATGTTATGGAAGGCGTTGGAGGCAAAGGCCAGGAACTCGTCCACCGTGACCTTGTTCACCAGTTCTTCCCAGCGGGGATCATCGAAGTCCGCGCCCTTCAGGTCGTTGAGGGTCAGGGCGCTGGTCGTGTCGCCGAATACCAGGTCGGATACGTCGTCACCGGTTTTCAGGGGAATGAGGTCGTTATTCAGCAGACGGGAGAGGGCGTCGTTGGCGGCAAGGCCGGAGTAGGTTTGGGGGAAGGTGCCGTCCCAGTCGCTGCGGCTGAGGTAGGTGACGGCGCCGGGCAGAAACGCGTTCAGGTCCATGGCGTAGTCGCCCTCGGACACCGCGTTGGTGATGGCCGTGCCCGCCTTGCTGACGGAGAAGGTATCCGCGTCCAGCTCGTCCCAAGTCCACCGGTAGGTTTTGGTGCGGTCGCCGTCGGCGGTCATGCCGTCGGCGGTGGTCCTGCCCTGGGCGGCCAGGATGTTGTTCAGCGCGTCATGGCTGTTTTCGCCGATGGCAAAGTAGTAGTCGCCGGCGTCCAGAATGAAGGTCTTGGCGCCTGTGTAGTCATAGCTGGCCAGGTTGGACAGGTCCACCTTCATGGTGATGGTCTGGCTGGCCCCGGGCTGGAGGATATCGGTCTTCTCGAAGTCCATCAGCTGGACGGCGGACTTCTCAACGCCGTACTGCTTGTCATAGTCGGTGTAGGGGGCCTGGGCGTAGAGCTGGATCACCGACTTGCCCGCCACGCTGCCGGTATTGGTCACGGTGACGGTGACGTTGGCGTACTCCTTGGAGCCCATCACCTCCACGCTGTCCAGGGTCTGGGAGAACGCGGTATAGCTCAGGCCGTAGCCGAAGGGATAGACCACCTCGTTGGCGTAGTCCCAGGTGCCGGCGGCAGCGGCCACGGTGCCGTCCGGGTTGGCGTAGGTCCCCGCAGAGGCCTGGGCCCCGCCGTTGCCCAGCACAATGTCGGCATATCGGGTCTCATAGTAGCGGTAGCCGGAGTAGATGCCCTCGGCCTGGACCAGATAGGAGTTCACACTGGCGTCGGCGGAAAAGCTGTCCGCGTTGGTCCAGGGGATGTTGCCATAGTTGCGCATGGCGGGGGCCAGGGCGCTGTTCTTGGCAAACACGTCGCCCAGATAGGCGGAGGGGTTGGCCGCGCCGGTGAGCACGTCGGCCACTCCGTAGAAGCCGTAAGCGCCGGGATAGCCGATCCACAGGATGGCGTCGATTTCCGGATCCTCGGCCAGGTTGCCCAGCTCCATGGGATTGGTGGAGTTGACCAGCACGATGACCTTGTCGAAGTTGGCCTTGGCCTCCTCCACAATGGCCATCTCCTCGTCGCTGAGGCTGAGGATGTTGCCGGTGACAGTGTGCACGCCGTCGGCCAGGCCCTCGTTGCCGGGATAGTAGCCGTTGCCGCCCTCGCCGCCGGGACGGCCCACCACCACGATGGCGGCGTCACTGTATTCAGCATAATCCTGGTCAAAGTTGGCGTTCAGCCCACGCAGCTCGTCCAGGGTAAGCTCATGGGGATCGTTGTAGGCGGTGATCTCCGCGTACTCGGGAATGATGCCGCCGCCGAACTGAGGCGTGGTCCACTCCTTATCCGCAAAGAAGGCGCTGTATGCGGCCAGGGTGGAGGGGTTGAGCTGGAGGCCCCGCTCGGTGAAGGCGTCGGTGATCTCCACGGTGGAGTAGCCGTCGGTGATGCTGCCGCCGTTGCTGCCGTAGACGGGGGCGTAGCTGCGCACGCCCAGCAGGGTCACCTTGGCGTTGCTGGCAATGGGCAGAGCGCCGCCCTCGTTTTTCAGCAGGGCGAAGGTCTCCACGGACTCGCGGATTGCGAACTCCTGGAAGCCCTCGTAGGCCTCTTTCGCAGTGGTGAATTTGGACTGGTAAGTCCAGGCGTCCTCCTCATGTTCGGAAGGCTGCGTTACGGTGGTCTGGCTGCGCGTTCCAAAGAAAGCGTCCACCGACGTGCGGTACAGCTCAAAAATGGATGCGGTCATAAGGGAAATGGCAAACAACAGGGTAAACAGCAGCGTCATTCCGCGCCAAACATTGCTTCTCTTAAACATTTCGTCCTCCTTATGTACTCAGTATTACAAAACGGTGGGGCCCCACCGAACTGTACGAAAGGGGATGGTCATGCGCTTGTGGGGTTTGCCGAACCTTGTTGTCATCATTCTACAATTCCTGTTGGTTTTGACAATGGCTTTTTCCCAAACTGTCGTTTTGGGAGCGCCAACTGCAAACAATGCCCGCGTCCGCCCCCAGGAGCGGATGCGGGCATTGTTCACACCGGCATAGGCAGCAGAATATTCAATGTAAAGATATCCTTGGAGGTCTTTACCCGCAGGTATCCGCCATACCGCTCGGTGATGAGCCGGATGCTTTTCATCCCGAAGCCGTGGTAACGCTTATCCTGCTTGGTGGTCCGGGGAAGCTCGCCGTCAAAGTCCAGCCGGCCGCAGAACCGGTTTTCCAGATGGATCATCACCATCCCCTTTTCCACCGAAATCCGCAGCCTGATGTACCGCCGGTCCCTGTCCGGGCATTTGGCCGCGGCGTCCACCGCATTGTTCAGCGCATTGCCCAGCAGGGAGTAGACGTCCGCCGGACGCAGGAAGGAGAGACACTCGCCGTCCGCCATGTAATCCAGCCGGATTTCTTTTTGCTGGCATTGGAGCGTTTTCTCCGCCAGCAACACATCCAGCGCCTCGCTGCCTGTGTGGGGCACCCCGTCGTAAATGGTGAGGGTGCGGTTCAGGTCGTCGATGGTTTCGGGCAGGACCCGGTCCCCCAGCATGGCAAGCTGATTTTTCACATCGTGGCACTTGACGTTGATCAGCTCGATGGTTTCTTTGGACGCGGCCATCTGTTCCTTTTGCAGGTGGAGCATATGCCGGAGGATGGCGTTTCCCTGCTCCTCCTTGCTGCGCTCCGCGGTCTCGCACAAGAAGGCAAGGATAAACAGGCAGGTCGTCATGGCGGAGACGTTCAGCAGCGTGTTGACCTGGGAGGGCAGCGTGGGGGCATACTCGTCGTACAGGCATTGGATCAGGTCGGTGCACAGCAGCAGCCCGGCCAGGGGAACAGTCACGTAGGTGTGCCGCAGCTCCTCGGAATCTGCCCGGACAAGCCGCCGGGCAAACACCAGCCAGCACAGCAGAAAAATCGGAAGGCTGAACAGCGGATAGGCCATCGGTTTGATCCATAGACGGGGCCCCAGCAAGCGATAGGTGTAATACTCGCAGGTCCGCCCCACTTTAAACGCAACGAGTTTATTGAGAAAATCGTTGTCCATAAGGGCGAGGGCCGAGGCAAACAGCGCCGCCAGCGGTCGAAGTCCCGCAAGCGGTCATTGGAGGAACTTGCCAAGCTGAACAGGGCCGGAGCCGACCTCACCCCGGAGGAAGCGGAACGGCTGGAAGCCCACCGCAATCGGAAAAAGGCGGCCTTGCAGGATTTGAAAGCCCGCGCCGAAACCGACCCGGAAGCAGCGGCGGAGTTGGCACAGCAGAGAGCGCAGCAGTCCGAAGCGGTGAAGAAGTCCCGCCAGAAGATGTATGCGGACGCCGCCGCCGGAGATCCCGAAGCCCAGGCCCGGTATGAACGCTTCCTTGCCACAAGGCGGGAGAACTACCACAGGAAGAAACAGGCCGAGGCCGAAGCCGCCCAAGCCAGCTAACGCAGATACAGAAAACGCCAGGGACACCAATCGTCCGTGGCGTTTTCGTCATTACTGCCGTTCCAGCAAATCCATGTACTTCTGCCGCTCTGCCTCTGGAATTTCC
>CAJTTS010000002.1 GCA_910579155.1 uncultured Oscillospiraceae bacterium
TGAATATCGACGACCACAACCGCATCCCCACCACCGACGCCCGCCTCCTGCGGCGGATCGAGCGGGACGCCCGAACCCGGGGCTACAGCGCCCAGGCCACCATCAAGATATGGCCCTCCGTCCGGCGGGGGGAGGAGAACAATATTTTCCCCTTCCAGGACAGCGCGGACGTGGTATTCAACTCCGCCTTGATCTATGAGATGTCCCTGTTGAAGCCCTATGTACAGCCCCTGCTCTTCGGTGTTCCCCGGGACAGCGAGGAGTACATCGAAGCCAAGCGGCTGCTGAAGTTCCTGAACTACTTTCTGCCCATCCCTGCGGACAACATTCCCAAGACCTCCCTCATGCGGGAGTTCATCGGCGGGGGCTGTTACCTCGTCTGACAAAACAAAACCGCGCTTTCCGGCCCGTTTGGCCGGAAAGCGCGGTTCTTTATGTTTCTTCTTCCCCGCCCGGTTTTCTCCGCCGGACCTCCGCCACTGCGCCCGCTACAGTCAGGGCGGCGGAGCAGACCAGCATGATCTGAAAGATCAGCAGATTAACCTAGGATACGTCCCCGAGGCCGCGCCGGAGCAGCATATCGCTCACGGAGAAGTATTCCCAAAAGCCGGGCCCGCCCGTTTCCGCAATAAGCAGGTCGCACAGGCTGTTAAACACCGGCGTAGCGAAGCTGGCCAGCAGAGTGGTCAGCCCCGACTTCAGCCATGGCCCTGCGGGGAGCCAATACCAGACCGCAAACCCTGCCCACAAGAATGCCACGCCCGCCAGGGCCAGAGGATAGGCCAGGGTGAGGAGCCAGTCCCCGCCGGTAAACGCCCAGATCACCGCCAGCAGCCCAAACACCCATAGGCTGAGCACACCCACACACAACGGCAGCACGTGTTTCCCATAAAACCGCCACACCGCCCACCAGCCCCAGGGCAGAGCGAGGCATACCACCGTAATGGCAAGCCCGCCCAGGAGCCACCAGCCACCCACATTGATCCAGCAGGCCAGCAGAAGGACGAGCAGGCATCCGGTGGCCGTTCCCATGCACGTCGTCATCCGCCTGCCCTTGCGCACATAAGCCGGCAAATTGGTGAAGCAGAACGCCAGCGCACAAGACGCCAGCACAATCCAGAACCAATCCAGGGTATGAAATATGGCCAGATTACAGATCAAGCACACCACAATGGCGACGACATAGCCCACCGCAAAAAAACGCTGCGTCCCGGCCACTATCTGCCGCCAGCGCTTTGCGGCCGTCTCCTGGCTGTGGGCCTGGTCATCGTCGCAGGCGGTGAAAAACTCGTGCTCCGTAATGTGCAGCGCCCCGCAGATGGCGGTCACCATGGATACATCCGGGTAGGACAGCGCACGCTCCCACTTGCTGACAGTGGACTCGGTGACAAATAACTGCGCCGCCAGCTCCTTCTGGGTCAGCCTCGCCTCCAGACGCTTTTTACGGATGTACTCTCCAAAGGGTTTCTTTTCATTCATAGGTAGTCGCTCCTTATCGTTGGATATGCTTCCACCCTATCCGCCCGGAGGGGAAAAGTCAAGGGGTTTGCCCGGAAAACCAACTCGACTGTCAGGAAAGTCGGCCTGTATCAACGGTTTGCGAGCTTTGACCGAAATGCCTCCACTCTGCTGACGGCGGCGTCTTTGCCAATCACGTGGATGATGCCGTGCAGGTCCGGCGTATTGGTGGTTCCGGTCAGCGCGTAGCGGATAAAAGAGGAGAGGTCCGCAATAGAACCGTTATAGTCCTCCGGGCGCTTCTTATAAGCGCCCATCTTCACGCAGTAGTTGTGCCGGACGGCGACCTCCTTCACCTTGTTAAACCATTCGTTGGAATCATCGTCATAATCAAAGGTCTCCAGATAGTCTCCGAGGATCTCCGGGATGCGTTCCTTGTGCGGCAGGAACGCATCGGGAAGGGCGGCGTCCACGGTAAAGGCGGGGTCGTACATATAAGGATACAGTTCCATCAGGTCGGACCACTTGGCCACGTCCAGGCGCCTCTCATGCCACACTGTGATGGACTTGCGGAAGATATCCGCGTTGTGTTCAATAAAGCTGTTCAGCTTGGCGTCATATCGTCCGGCCCAAGCGGAAACTGAGGCGAATATCTGCTCCTCCGACATATGGCCAACGCGCTTTTTCGCCACGTTGTTCAGCTTGTCAAAATCGAACAGAGCCCCGGCTGCGCCGCTCTTGGACAGGTCCAGGCTGAAATCAAATATGGACGCGTCCATATTCTCCTCGCGCCAAGGCTCATAATCCGCGCTCCCGATGGTCAGCAGATAGTCCAGGACGGCAGGGATTGGATAACCGGCCTCGTCATAATAACCAACCCGCGCTTCCGGGTCTTTCCGCTTACTCAGCTTGCGGCGGGAGATACCCTCGCCATCCTCCTTGGCCTCGTTTTTCATGATGGGGCTCAGATGGGTGTAGCGGGGCACAGGGAAGTCCAGCATCTCGAACATCTCCACATGCAGAGGAATGGAGGCGATCCATTCATCCGCGCGGATCACGTCGGTGGTCCGCATCAGATGATCGTCCACCACATGGGCGAAATGGTACGTGGGCAGGCCGTCCCCCTTGATGATAACGGCGTCCAGAATGTTTTCCTGCATGGAAATATCGCCGCGGATCATATCGTGGTACACTCGGCTGACACCCAGCCTGCCGCCGCTGCGCAAACGAACGATCCACCGGTCGCCGTTCGCGATGCGCTTTAAAACGGTCTCCTCGTCCAAGTTCCGGCAGGCAGCCCACTCACCGTAGTAGCCCTTTTGCAGGGCCTCGGCCGCCTCCTGCTTTTCACGGATCGCCTCCAGCTCGTCGGAGGTGCAGAAGCAGGGATAGGCCCGGTCAATCTCCACCAAATACTTGGCGAACGTCTGATAGATCTCCTTGCGAAGGGACTGGCGGTACGGACCGTACCTGCCGCTGTCCTCGGTCTCGCCAATGGCCCCCTCGTCGAAGTGAATCTGAAACTCATCCAGAGCATTGATGATCTCGGTGACCCCGTTTTCGATCTGGCGCTTCTGGTCGGTGTCCTCGATGCGGAGGAAGAACACGCCGCCCCGGCTCCTGGTAAAGATGCTGTTCAGCAAGGCGGTATACAGTCCGCCGATGTGCATGAAGCCCGTGGGGCTTGGGGCAAAGCGGGTACATACCGCCCCTTCAGGCAGGTCCCTGGGGGGATACAGGGCCTCAGCCTCCTGATAGGTCATCTTGATATTGGGAAAAAGTGCCTCAGCAACCCGTTTACTCATATAAAAACAACTCCTTATGGTATAGATTTGCCGTTTAGGTCCACATATTGCGGGTATTATACTATACTTCGATCCTTGATGTCAATGCTCAGGCAGGCGGCGGTCCTTTCCTTTCTGCCAAAAAACAAACGTCCCGCAGGCAAACCTGCGGGACGATAAAAACGGAGCCGTTTTAGGGGCTTCGGGACACTTGGTCCGGGGGGCTCCGGTCTTTGCCGGAGCAGCCCCGGTTAGAAGAAGAGGAAATCGCAACGCATTGTCTGGCTTTCCTTCCTGACAAGATCAGTGTACCACAAAGCTCACAAAGAAACTAGGGGTAATTTGCGAACTGTTTGTTAAATATCTATGAATTCCTAATCACAGTTTCCACTGGATATTACTGGATGGAATAGGGCCCCCGGGCCAGCACCTTCACTGTGGGCGCGGTGGCGGTCACCTTCCGGGTGCTGATCGTGACCATGTACAGATGGTTGACCGCCAAGGCCTGTCCGTTGCCCAGCACGCTGCCTTCGGTGGTATCGATCAGGCCCACACTGTCCTCGCTGCCGCACACAGCGGCGCCAATGCGCAGCATCACCTCACAGCCCACGTCCCCCACCAGGGACTGCCCCTGAGACAGGGTGACCACGGTGAACACGCCGTTCCCGACGGAGGGGACGGTCGTTGTCCCGCCGTTTCCAGCCAGGATGTTTTTCAGCGACTGCTCCATCTCCGCCTTGCGCTGGGTAACGGCCTGGTCCACCATATCCTGCACCTGCCTGGTGTAGGTGCCGCTGAGGTAGCTCAGGGTGACCAGGGGGTCGTCCTGCCCGCCCGGGGTGGCGTTGGCGGCGTAGGCCGCCGTGAACAGGAAGCAGACGCACAGCGCCGCCATGGCAATTTTCAGTGTTTTCATATGTAGATACCTCCAAGTGTATGGGCGCAGGGGCCTTCTCTCCGTGGGGACAGTTCATACCGGGTCGGGCAAAAGCCCTGTTCCATCTGCACATCCTGTTCGAGCCGTCCCCACGGGGAGAAGGTCCCTGCACCCCTTACCCGCCTGCCCTGGAAACCGGGGCAGGCGGGGCAGGGCTTCCGCGTTGTCACGCTGCGAAGCGGCCAGGACGCTCGGTCGCTTTCGCTCCGCCTCGGGCAAAACCTGCCGCCGCCGTGCGGCGGTCGGGCCGTTGCCCTCGCTTCGTTCCACGCCGCCTCGCTGTCCGCTTCTCCGCGCTTTTTTATACCAGCCGTTCCGGGCTCAGGCCGAAGCTGACGGCGATGGCGCTGTCCACCCGCCGCATCACCTGGTCGTCCACCCGGCCCATGTGCTCCCGCAGCCGCTTTTTGTCCAGCGTGCGGATCTGCTCCAAAAGGACCACCGAGTCCTTGGGCAGGCCGCAGCTATGGGAGGCCAGGGTAATATGGGTGGGCAGACGGGCCTTCCCCGTCTGGGAGGTGATCGCAGCCGCGATCACCGTAGGGCTGTGTTTGTTGCCGGTGTCGTTCTGGACGATGAGCACCGGGCGGACGCCACCCTGCTCACTGCCCACCACCGGGCTTAGGTCCGCGTAAAAAATGTCGCCGCGCTTGACGCTGTTGTCCACAGGATCTCACACTCCGCCGGATATAGTGCCCGGCTACGCTTATGTAGACCGGGTACTATCATTCTCCCACGGCGCGGCGGCTTTTATACCGGCAGTCCGGGAAAAACCGCCGCCGGCTCTTCCCTGACTATCCTATGCGTCTATGTAGATTCTTGGCACTCTGGGGGCAACGGCGCACACCAGCTCGTAGGAGATGGTGCCCGCCAGCTCCGCCTGGCGCTCCACCGGCAGATGGGGGCCAAACACCTCCGCCACGTCGCCGGGCTTCACGCCGGCCGTCTCATCCAAACCGACCATGCACATATCCATGCATACCCGGCCCATGATGGGGCGGGCCCGGCCGTCCAGCCACACGCCGCCCTTGTTGGACAGCACCCGGTGCAGGCCGTCGGCGTAGCCGATGGGCAGCACCGCCGTCCGCCCGCCCCCGGGGCCAAAGCTCGCCGTACAGCCGTAGCTCACCGGGGTGTCCGCCGGGAAATCCCGCACCGCCGCCACCCGGCTGAGCAGCGACATCACCGGCTTGAGGCCAGGGCCGTCCAGGCCCTCGCAGGAGGGGGCGGGGTAGTGCCCGTACAGGGCGATCCCGGGGCGAACCATGTCCATGTGCGTACACGGATAGTTTAACACGGCGGCGCTGGCCGCGCAATGGCGAATTTCAAAAATACGGCCTTTTTTTTCCTCCAGCTCCTCTAAAACATCCAGGAACCGGGTGAACTGGAGCATGGTGTATTCCTCGTCGCCGTCCGCGTCGGCGAAGTGGGTGAAGACGCCCTCCGGCTCCAGGTGGGGCAGGGCACACAGCGCTGCCAGCTCCTCCGCCGCCCACTCCGGATCGTGATCCAGCACCCCCAGGCGGCTCATGCCGGTATCCACCTTGAGGTGGATTTTCGCCCGCTTCCCCGCCGCCCCGGCGGCGTCGGACAGGGCCCGGGCCAGCTCAGGGGTAAACACCCCCTGGGTCACGTCCAGGTCCACCACCTCGGCCGCCAGCTCTGGGGGAGTATATCCCAGAATCAGGATGGGCGCGGAAATCCCCGCTCTTCGCAGCTCCGCCGCTTCGTCCAGGCAGGCCACCGCCAGGTAGTCCGCCCCCAGCTCCGCCATGCGGCGGGCCACCGGCACGGCCCCATGACCGTAGGCGTTGGCCTTCACAGTGGCCAAAAATTTACTGTCCGGGGCACAGGTCCGCAAGTCCCGGTAATTGTGTTCCAGATTGCCCAGACTGATCTCAGCCCAGGTTCTCGCTGTTTCCCGCGTCATCTTGTTTCAGCTCCGTTGTAAAATTGGATATCCGCGCCGTCAGCACCGTCTCCCCCGCCACGCTCACCTCGGCGCCCAGCAGGTCATGTCTGGCCCGGTCGAAGGTGAGCAGGAACTGGGCGCCCGTGTTGACCGCCAGCTCCGGGTCCTGGAAGGAGATTTGCAGGTACTGCCCCTCATCCCCCGCCCAGGCACATTTGGCCATATAGCCCTTCTCAATCTGCTCCATAACGGCGGTGACGGCGGACACTGGGGTCAGTCCGTCCCCGTCCAGCAGGCCCAGGGACAGTCCCGCGCCATCGTACTCCAGCACGGTTTCCCCCTCCGCGATCCGGGCGGTAATGCCCGCCACCAGCTCCGGGGCGGTAACGGTGAGCACCGTCTCCCCCTCCCTCTGCCAGCTCGCGTCCAGCGTGAAATCGTACACCGCCTCGCTGTAGCACACGGAAACGTCCACCGTGGCCGACCAGCCCGCCAGCGCCGTATACTCCTCCCGAAGGGCCAGCGCCGCCTCCTCCGGGGTCTCCGCCACGTTCACGGCCTTGCAGCCGGACAGCAGCAGGGTCATCATCAGTACACAAGCCGTCAACTTGCGCACTTCTCAGATTCCTCCTCGTTTAAACCAGCTCTTTAATTGCGTAAGGTATTTGTTCGATCAGGTCGGAGGGGATCATGCCATACTCCCCCTTGTCCTCCGCCGCCAGGTCCCCGGCCCGGCCGTGGAGCCACACCGCCAGCGCCGGAGCGTCCATTATCTTCTGTGCCGACAGAGCGGCCATCAGCCCTGCCAGGGCGTCCCCGCTGCCCC
Organism: uncultured Oscillospiraceae bacterium; assembly: GCA_910579155.1. The sequence goes on from CAJTTS010000002.1 coordinate 6,918, forward strand.
CCTTGGCCATGCCGGGGTTTCCGGTGGAGTTGACCGCCCCCGCCGTGGTGATGGTGCGGTGGCCCTTGAGCACCAGGGTGCAGTGGTGCTGTTCGGCAAACGCCCCCGCTGTTCCCAGACGGTCCCGGATGGGCAGCTCACAGCCGGACAGCCGGGCGAACTCCCCGTCGTGGGGGGTGAGGACGGTCTCCCCCTCCCGCTCGTCCAATACATCCATATGCCGGGAAATGAGATTTAGACCGTCCGCGTCCAGGATGATGGGGCAGGTCAACGCCTTCATCAGGGCAAGGACCAGCCGCTCGGCCCGCTCCCCCTGGCCCAGGCCGGGGCCGATGAGGGCCGCGTCGCAGTCCCTGGCCTTTTCCACCACCTCGGCGTCGTTTTCCGGCCAGGGCCATACCATGGCCTCGTCGCACTTCACCGCTATGATGGGGTATATGTCCTCGGGCACAGCCACAGTCACCAGCCCCGCGCCGCCCCGGACCGCCGCCCGTGCGCACAGCGCCGCCGCGCCGGTGTACCCCCGGCTCCCGGCCAGAATGAACACACTGCCGAAATCCCCCTTGTGGCCGTCCGCGGGCCGCCGGGGGAGGCGGAACATCTCCCGCTCCACCAGCACGGTCTCGGGCCGCGCCGGATACAGCTCGTCCGGGATGCCGATGTCGGCCACCACCACCCTGCCGCTGTGAACCGCGCCCTTGCCCACGAACAGCCCCGGCTTGCCCCGGGAGAAGGTCACCGTCACGTCGGCGCGTACCGCCGTGCCCATCACGTCGCCGGTGTCCGCGTGGATACCGCTGGGCACGTCGGCGGACACCACCCAGCCTGTCCCCCGGCGGATCATCCGGGCGGCCAGGGCCGCGTCGCCCTCCAGGTCGCGGGTAAGGCCCACGCCGAACAGCGCGTCGATGGCCACATCAAAGGGCATATACTGTTCCCAATTCTCCGGATCAAAGTCCTCCAGCACGCCCCCCTCCTCCGCCAGGCGGCGCTCCATCGACCGGCAGTCGTCGGTCATTTTAGCCCGGTCGCCCACCAGGACGCACTTCACCCGCCAGCCCATCTCCAGCAACAGGCGGGCGGCAGCCACGCCGTCCCCGCCGTTGTTGCCGGGGCCGCACCACACAATGGCGGAACGCCGCCGCATGGCCCAGAACTCGGCCTGTTCCTCCTGGGTGGGCATATGCCCGTCCTCCGTGATCCAGCCCAAGGGCTCGTCCAGCCCCGGCCCCGGAACGGGCAAGGAGCGCACCTCCCGCACCAGCGCACGTGCGGCGTTCTCCATCAGCTCGGTGGACGGGATGCCCCGGTCCTGGATGGCAATGCGGTCGATCTCCCTCATCTGCGCGGCGGTGTACAGCTTCATACCTGCGCCCCCTTTCATTTTCTTTAACATTATAAGGTTTTCCCTCTTGCATTTCAACCTTTATTGTGATATAAAAGGGAAAGAGAAATGTGAAGAACGGGAAAATAGGGAGCTTGCGCATGGCAGAGAGGGGCGGTCACCGGCTGAAAGCCGCCTTGGTGCGTGTCCCTTGGTTCGCCCGGGAGCGGCCCGCGAGAGCGGGACGGTTTGCCCGCCGTTACGGGGCTTGAGTGCGCGCAGGGAACAGCTATGCGCGAATGCGGGTGGTACCGCGGAAGGGTTGCCTTTCGTCCCCAGGTTTGGGGAGGAAGGGCTTTTTCAATTTTACAGGAAAAAGGAGGACGCGCTGGAACGCATGGAGCGGCCGGTCTCCATCGAAGCGCTGGCAGGTAATGAGCCCGCCCTGCGGCTCTATCAGCGCTGCGGATTCCAGCCGGAAAAAATTGTATCCGGGCAATGCCGGGTAACGAGGGCTTTGCAGTCGTGTGCCACGTCCTCCGCCTGGATCGCTCTGCCAAATCTCATCCAAACAAAGGAGCTTTAACATGAAAGAACAGTTAGCAAAAATCCGTGCCGAAGCGCTCTCCGCCTTCGAGAGCGTCAAGGACTCCGCCGCCCTGGACGAGCTGCGGGTACGTTACCTGGGCAAAAAGGGCGAGCTGACGGCGGTACTCAAGCAGATGGGCAGGCTGTCCGCCGAGGAACGCCCCGCCATGGGCGCCCTGGCCAACGAGGTGCGCGCCGCCCTGGAAACCGCTCTGGACACCGCCTCCCGGAAGCTGGAGGAGGCCGCTTTGGAGATGAAGCTGAAGTCGGAGACGGTGGACGTGACCATCCCCGGCAAGCAAGTCCAGGTGGGTCACCAGCACCCCATGAACGCCGCCCTGGAGGAGATGAAGGAGATCTTCATCGGCATGGGCTTCACGGTACTGGACGGCCCGGAGATCGAGCTCAGTGAGCTGAACTTCGACCGGCTCAACGCCGAGGAGGGCCACCCCAGCCGGGACTGGTCGGACACCTTCTACTTCGATGAGGACAGCCGGGTGATGCTCCGCTCCCAGACCTCCCCCATGCAGGTGCGGGCCATGGACACCATGCCCCTGCCCATCCGCATCATCGCCCCCGGCCGGGTGTACCGCAAGGACGAGGTGGACGCCACCCACTCCCCCATGTTCCACCAGGTGGAGGGCATGGTCATCGACAAGGGCGTTACCATGGCGGATCTGAAGGGCACCCTGGCCACCGTGGCCCAGCGGCTGTACGGCCCGGACACCAAGACCCGTTTCCGCCCCCACCACTTCCCCTTCACCGAGCCCTCCTGCGAAATGGACGTGCAGTGCCACAAGTGCGGCGGCAAGGGCTGCCCCACCTGCAAGGGGGAGGGCTGGATTGAGCTGCTGGGTGCGGGGATGATCCACCCCCATGTGCTGGAGATGGCGGGCATTGACCCGGACGAGTGGTCGGGCTGGGCCTTCGGCTTCGGCCTGGACCGACTGGCCATGCTGCGTTACAAGATTGATGACGTACGGCTGATCTTCGAGAACGACATTCGTTTCCTGGAGCAGTTTTAAGGGCGTCCTCGCCGGACCGGCGTTCCTTTTTCTTGAAAGAAAAAGGAACCAAAAAGAACTTTGATCGCGAAACTGCGTTTCGCTCCTACTATATTTGTTAAGAGGGGTTTTATCTATGAATTTATCCCGAAAGTGGCTCAATGAGTTTGTAAAAATAGACGTCCCCGACCAGGAGTTTGCCGAGGCCATGACCCTGTCCGGCTCCAAGGTGGAGGGTGTCACCGACCTGGGGGCGGAAATCTCCAATGTGGTGGCGGGCCGCATCAAGGCCATGGAGCGCCACCCCGACTCCGACCACATGTGGGTGTGTCAGCTTGACGTGGGCCGGGACGAGCCCGTCCAGATCGTCACCGGGGCCTGGAACATCCACGAGGGCGATCTGGTCCCCGTGGCCCTGCACAATTCCACCCTCCCCGGAGGGAAAAAGATCACCAAGGGCAAGCTGCGGGGCGTCATGTCCAACGGCATGCTGTGCTCCCTGTCCGAGCTGGGCCTGGACGAGCGGGACTTCCCCTATGGCGTCATCACCGCCGCCGCCCTGCTGAACGACTACAAGCCCATCGACCCGGCCAAGCCCTCCATCCCCGCCGATGTCCAGCCGGGACACAAGATTTTCGGCCCCGTGGTGGCGGCGGAAGTGAAGGAAGTCAACGCAGCCGAAAACGGCGCGTGGGCCTGCACACTGAGCTATGCCGAGCAGGACGGCCCCACCGCCGCAATCGTCAAAACGCCCTGCCAGAATATCCATGTGGGCGACATGGTGGCCTATGACACCAAGACGGGAGCTATCTGCACCCTGGCTGACCTCCACGCCGAGCAGAAAGAGTTCCCCCACTGCATCAACGACGGCATTTTCGTCCTTCAGGAGGACTGCAAGCCCGGCGACGACATCAAGCCGGTGACGGGCCTGGACGACCATGTCGTTGAGTTCGAGATCACCCCCAACCGCCCGGACTGCCTGTCCGTCATCGGCCTGGTCCGGGAGGTGTCCGCCACCTTTGATGTGCCCTATAACCTCCACGAGCCAGTGGTGAGGGGGGGCGGCCCCGGCGTGCTCCCCGAGCTGCTGGACGTGGAAACCCCGGCCTCTGATCTGGTGCCCCGGTACTCCGCCCGGATGGTGCGCAACGTGAAGATCGCTCCCTCCCCCAAGTGGATGCGGGAGCGCCTGCGGGCCATGGGAATCCGGCCCATCAACAACATCGTGGACATTACCAACTACGTCATGCTGGAGTATGGCCAGCCCATGCACGCCTTTGATTACCGCTATGTCAACGGCGGGAAGATCATCGTCCGCCGGGCGGAGGAGGGCGAAAAGCTCACCACCCTGGACGGCAAGGAACACACCCTTACCGCCAACCACCTGGTCATTGCCGATGAGGGCCGGGCCGTGGGCCTGGCGGGCATCATGGGCGGATTGAACTCCGAAATCGCGGCCGACACCATGGACGTGGTATTCGAGTCTGCCTGCTTTGACGGTACCTGTATCCGCAAGGGGGCCTTGGCCCTTGGTATGCGCACCGAGGCGTCGTCTAAGTTCGAAAAGGGGCTGGACCCTATGAACACCCTGCCCGCCGTCAACCGGGCCTGTGAGCTGGTGGAGCTGCTGGGCGCGGGCGAGGTGGTGGACGGCGTCATCGATATTTTGAATAACGTCCCTCAGCCCTGGACCGTGACTATGGACCCGGAGCGGGTCAACGCCCTGCTGGGCACCGATATTGACCCGGTGGATATGTACTGTCTGTTGGAGCGGGTGAACATCCTGACCAAGGAAAAGGACTTCCCCAACGGGCCCGCCGAGGTGGTCATCCCCTCCTGGCGGGGCGACGTGCGCCGTCTGGCCGATTTGGCCGAGGAGGTGGCCCGGTTCCACGGCTACAACAACATCCCCAATACCCTGATGCGGGGCCAGACCACCCAGGGCGGCTATTCCCCGGTGCAGAAGCTGGAGAACAAGCTGGGTGAGCTGTGCCGCACCTGCGGGTACAGCGAGATCATCACCTACTCCTTCATCAGCCCCACCGCCTACGACAAAATTTTGTGGGGCCGGGAGGATTTCCACCGCAAATCCTTCAAAATTTTGAATCCTCTGGGCGAGGACACCTCCATCATGCGTACCACCACCCTGCCCTCCATGCTGGAGGTGCTGGCGCGCAACTACAACAACCGCAACAAATCCGCCTGGCTGTACGAGCTGGGCCGCATCTATATGCCTGGCGGGGAGGATCACGGCTTGGCCATCGAGGCAAAGATTCTCACCTTGGGCGCATACGGCAGCGGCATGGACTTCTTCACGATGAAGGGGGCCGTTGAGGCGCTGATGAAGGGCATCCGGGCCCGTGATGTCCGCTTCGAGCCCTGTACGGAGGACGCCAGCTATCACCCCGGCCGCTGCGCCTACGTGTACAGCGGAAGCGACATCGTAGGCGTGTTCGGGCAGGTCCACCCCCAGGCCGCTAAGAACTTCGGGGTAGACGGCGAGCTGTACTGCGCGGAGTTGTCCTTTGACGAGCTGCTCATCGCCCATGGGCCCGACCCGGAGTACGCGCCCTTGCCCAAGTTCCCCGCCGTCACCCGGGACATCGCCGTGGTATGCGGCGAGGACGTCACCGTGGGCGCGCTGGAGAGCGCCATCCGCAAGGGGGCAAAGGGGCTGCTCAAAGACGTGGCTCTGTTCGACATCTACCGCGGCAAGGGCGTGGACGAGGGCAAGAAGTCGGTGGCCTTCAACCTGACTTTGCGGGCGGACGACCGCTCCCTCACCGGCGAGGAGGCGGACGAGGACGTGAAGTCCATTTTGGAAGCGCTGGAAAAGGACTGCGGCGCGGTGCTGCGCTGATTGTATTGCTGAAAAAGGGGGGCAGATATGCCCCCCTTTTGTTCTTGTCCGGGAGGCCGCTTGTAATAAAGCCGGGCGGAAACGCAAAGGTTTCCGCCCGACTGCGAACATGTTAAATATAAAAATAGAGGGAAGTTGAAAAGTCTCCTATTCCCCTTTCAGGAACGTGCTCCGCTAAACTTTCGCTGCACAAAAGCAAGTATCGCTGTGGTCTTTTCAAAGAAAAGGGGGGGCTGTTGATAAGGGCGCGGGGTCAAAACAGCCCGGAGATGACGCCGTTCTCGTCCACGTCGATTTTCTCGGCGGCGGGGACCTTGGGCAGCCCAGGCATAGTCATGATGTCGCCGGTCTGCACCACCACGAAGCCCGCCCCGGCGGACACCTTCGCCTTGGACACGGTGACGGTGAAGCCCTCCGGGCGGCCCAGCTTGGCCGGGTCGTCGGACAGGGAATACTGGGTCTTGGCCATGCACACAGGCAGGGAGCCGAAGCCCATCCCCTCCAGACGGTCCAGTTCCTTGGACGCGGCGGCGGAATAGCTCACTCCCGCGCCGCCGTAAATGCTCCTGACGATGGTTTCGATTTTGTCCCGCAGGGGCTGGTCCAGCCCGTAGGCAAAGCGGAACTCGTGGGGCTGCTCACACAGCCGCAGCACCTCCTCCGCCAGCTCAAGGCCGCCCGCGCCGCCCTTGCCCCACACCTCGGACAGGGCCACGTTGACGCCCAACTCCCGGCACTTGTCCCGGATCAGGGCCAGCTCCGCGTCGGTGTCGTTGACGAAGCGGTTGACGGCCACCACGCAGGGCAGGCCGTACACCTGGGTGATATTTTCCACATGCTTGAGCAGGTTGGACAGGCCCTTTTCCAGCGCCTCCAGGTTCTCCGTGCCCAGATCGGCCTTGGCCACCCCGCCGTTGTATTTCAGCGCCTTTACCGTAGCCACAATGACCACCGCGCTGGGGTCCAGCCCCGCCGCGCGGCATTTGATGTCCAGGAACTTTTCCGCGCCCAGGTCCGCGCCGAAGCCCGCCTCAGTAACCACATAGTCCGCCAGCTTGAGGGCGGTGTCGGTGGCGGACACGGAGTTACACCCGTGGGCAATGTTGGCAAAGGGCCCGCCGTGGACCAGGGCCGGGGTGTTCTCCAGGGTCTGCACCAGGTTGGGTTTGATGGCGTCCTTCAGCAGCGCCGCCATAGCCCCCTGGGCTTTCAAATGGTTGGCGGTGACCGGTTTATCATCATAGGTATAGCCCACGATGATGCGGGCCAGGCGCTCTTTCAGGTCCTTCAAATCGGTGGCCAGACACAGCACCGCCATGATCTCGCTGGCCACGGTAATGTCAAAGCCGTCCTCCCGGGGTACGCCCTGCATCCGCCCCCCCAAGCCGTCTACGATGTTCCGGAGCTGGCGGTCATTCATGTCCACGCACCGCCGCCAGGTGATCTTCTTCACGTCGATACCCAGGGCGTTGCCCTGCTGGATGTGGTTGTCCAGCATAGCCGCCAGCAGGTTGTTGGCCGCGCCGATGGCGTGGAAGTCGCCGGTGAAGTGGAGGTTGATGTCTTCCATGGGCACCACCTGGGCATACCCGCCGCCAGCAGCTCCGCCCTTGACCCCGAACACCGGGCCCAGGGAGGGTTCCCGCAGGCAGAGCAGCACGTTCTTGTCCAGCTTTTTCAGCGCGTCCGCCAGCCCTACGCTGGTGGTGGTCTTACCCTCCCCGGCGGGGGTGGGGTTGATGGCGGTGACCAGGATCAGCTTGCCCTTCCGGGGGCGCTCCCGCAGGGGGCCGATGTCGATCTTGGCTTTCACCCTGCCGTAGTGCTCCAGCAGGGCTTCGTCAATGCCGGCGCTGGCGGCCACCCGGCTGATGGGCAGCATTTGAGCGCCCTGGGCAATTTCGATGTCGGTTTTCACGGCGATTCCTCCTTATTCGGTTTCCATAATGTCAATCATAACTCCTGATACGGAGAGTTATCCACAACTTCAACAGAGTTTTCAACAGCCTCAACACAATAATTTTCAACAGGTTTGCGGGAAATTACATATTTATGCACAGGTGGAAATCCTACTTTTCTCACAAGCTAAAGCGCCGATTCAGTTGACATAACATAAGATTATTACCCTCTGGATATGTCCAGGCTTGCCCTCGCGTTCAGCTCCCACCCGGCGGTATGGCCCGCCAGGTACTCGTAATAGCCCTGGCTGCCGATCATGGCGGCGTTGTCGCCGCACAGGGCCAGGGGCGGGAGCCATAGCTTGGCCCCGGCTTTCCGGCAGGCGGCCTCCAAGTCCGCCCGGATGCGGCTGTTGGCAGCCACACCTCCTGCCACGGCGATCTTGTGATAACCCGTCATGGTATCCGCCTCCATCACCCGGGGGACCAGGGAGTCGGACACGGCGGCGGCAAAGGAGGCGGCCAAGTCGTGGAGGTCCAGCTCCTCCCCCTTCTGCCGGGCGTTGTGGATGGTGTTGAGCACCGCCGTTTTCAACCCCGAGAAGGACATATCCAGCGGGTGGTCGGCCACATGGGCCCGGGGGAATCCGTATGCCTTGTCATTGCCCCCCTGGGCCATCTTGTCCATGGGCCCGCCGCCGGGGTAGCCCAAGCCCAGCACCCGGGCGGTCTTGTCAAAGCACTCCCCTGCCGCGTCGTCCCGGGTGCCCCCCAGCACCTCGAAATGGGTGTAATCCTTTACGTCCACCAGGGCGGTGGTGCCGCCGGACACGCACAGGCACAGGAAAGGGGGCTCCAGGTCAGGGTGGGCGATGTAGTTGGCGGCGATGTGGCCCCGGACGTGGTGGACGGGGATCAGCGGCACCCCCAGGCCGAAGGCGGCAGACTTGGCGAAGGACACCCCCACCAGCAGCGCCCCAATGAGGCCGGGGGCGTAGGTCACCGCCACGGCGTCGATGTCCGCCTTGGAGAGGCACGCCTGCCGCAGGGCCTCATCCGCCAGGCCGGAGATGGCCTCCACGTGCTTCCGGGAGGCGATCTCCGGCACCACGCCGCCGTAGATGGCGTGCATATCCGCCGAGGAGGCAATGACCGAGGACAGCACCGTGCGGCCGTCCTGGACCACGGCGGCGGCAGTCTCGTCACAGGAGGATTCAAAGGCCAGAATGTTCATCAATATCACGCTTTCCCTTGTTCTAAATTGAGTTGGTAATACCGGGAGGGGATGCCGTCCTCAAAGAACTCATCCATCAGCCGGAAGCCGTTTTTCTCCAGTACCCGGATGGAGGATAGATTGTGGGAAAATGTAAACGCGCCCACGGCTTTGAGCCCGTATTTCCAGGTAATTTCAAGGAGGAACATGGCCAGCGCCTTGGACGCGATACCCTGCCCCCAGAGCGTTTGCTCAAACACGCAATAACTCACCATGGCGTTGGGCGTACCCAGCCGGTCTATGCCGTAGCACCAGACATCGCCCACATACCGACCATCCGGCCCGCCCGTACAGATGTTCCGCCCATAGCTGGTTGCATCAGGGCGCTGGGAGGCATGGAAATCCGCCACCGCCTCCTCCACCGTTTTCGCTTTCTGGGGGAGAAGCTTCCGGATGGTTTCATTGTTGATCTTTTCAAAGTAGATGGCTGCGGTTTCGGCGGTTCGGTTTGCCAAAATGATGTCCATGTCAGTCCTTGTCCTTCCGAATCTCGAACCGCTCCCCATAGACCCGCTCCTCCCGGACTACGTCGTAGTCATAACCCGGGAAATCCTTGCGGATGGTAACGGTGTTCAGGCAGTCATATCCCAGGCGGCGGTACAGCCGGATGGCCCGCTCGTTCCGGGCGGCGGCCTCGATATACATGGACTGGGAATACTGCCGCACCATCCCCTCCGCCAGCCGGACGGCCTGACCGCCGATGCCCTGGCCCTGGTACTCCGGCAGGACGAACAGGTCCTCCAGCCAGTCCGGCTCACCGCCCCGGCTGCCCAGGTGGAGCAGGCCCACGGTCGTGTCCCCCAAGACAATGAAGTACAGCTTGTGTCCCGTCCCGGTCCAGACACCCAGGTCGGCTTTGGCCTCTTCTTCCGTCTGCTGATACCGGTTGTGGGTCAGCCAGAAGCCTTGGATCAGCCATATGGCGTCCGCCTCCCGGCTGTCGTCGTACTCCGCCAGGGCGGGAAACACCTCCTCCACCCACTCCGGGGCCGGGTGAACCTTTTCGCCTGGGGCCAGGGGGAGCTGGATGTACCGCTCCATATGGGTGGGGGAGAAGTACCCGGCGTACACTCCCCGGTGCATGGCCTCCACCTTGCGGTCGTCGGCCTCCGGCCCCCGGTAGAGGCAGTGAAAGCGCACCCCGAACAGGGCGCACTGGTAGTCCAGCACCCGGAATCCGTTGCGCTGGTAAAACGCGATGCGGCGGCGGCGCAGGGCGTTGGCGTCCTCGTCGTGGGAGCAAGGGGCCTCCGCTTCGCCGAAGATCTGGCCGTAGCGCTCCATCAGCAGGGACAAAATCTCGGAACCCAATCCGGCGTTCCGCAGCCCCCGGAGCACGCCGAAATACTCCAGCAGAGCGCCCTCCCGGTTTTCCGGCAGCCACGCCAGGGCATACCCCACCGGTTTGCCACCGTCAACCACCAGCAAAGGCTCGTAGCGGCCCATGGCCAGCAGCCGGAGCATGGCCGTCAGCGGCTTCAGCTCCGAGTGGGGGAAGACCTCCATCAGCTCCTTGTTGTAGAGCTCGGTGAGCTCCGCCTGATTCAACAATTTCAGTTCCATGCAAACATCTCCTTGGACCTCCGCGCTTTTGGACGGAGGGGTTCAAAATGTCAACGTCATCAAAACCGCGTCCTCTCTGGGGTCGCTGTAATAGTTTCGCCTCCGCCCCACGGGGCGGAAGCCGTGCTTCTCATACAGGGCGATGGCCGGGGCGTTGGAGGCGCGTACCTCCAGGGTGAGCAGGGCCAGGCACTCCCGCCCGAAGCCCGTCAGCGCCCCCAGCAGGGCGTCCGCCACCCCTTGGCGGCGGTGCTCCGGGGCCGCGGCGATGTTGTCCAGGTTCCCTTCGTCCAGCACCACGGACAGCACGGCGTAGCCCAGCACCGCGCCGTCCTCCCCCTCCGCCAGCAGGATGACGGTGTGGGGGCTGTCCAGCGCGGCCTGGAACAGCCCCTCGCTCCAGGGGTCGGTGGGGAAGCAGAGCTTTTCCAGCGCGGTGATCTGAGGCAGGCGGGCGGCGGTCATGGGCACGATGCGGAAGCTCATAGCCTTGAGGCCACCTCCAGCGCGATCCGCAGGTATTTTTCGCGTGTGGACATAGAGACGTTCCCCAGAGTACGCCGGTCCCAGGCGGCTCCGTCCAGGCAGTCCTCGGCGTAGATGAACTGGTACACCGGCACGCCCCGGAACTGTCCCACCGCCATGGCGGAGGCGCACTCCATGTCCACGGCGATACAGCCGTCCGCTTTGCGTTTTTCCATGTTGTTCCGGGTCTCCCGGTAGAAGGCGTCCGTCGTCCACACCCGGCCCTTTACATAGGGCAGATGAAGCTCGTCAAAGACCTCCCCCAGCCGTTCCGCCGTGGGGATATCCACGTAGTCGCTGGGGGGCATGTAATGGTAGCTGGTGCCCTCGTCCCGGTAGGCGGCGGTGGGGATGATGAACCGTCCGGCGGCCAGGGAGGCGTCCAGCACTCCGCAGGAGCCGTAGAGCAGCGCCTTTTTTGCGCCTAAGGCCAACGCTTCCTCCAACAGGCCCGCCGTGCCCGCGCCGCCGATGAGGGTATGGAAAACGCCGACGTCTTTGCCGTTCCAGGAGAACTTGTAGACCGGGACGGGCCGTCCGCCCCGGAGCGTGGCAACGGTCTCTGTTTCACAGATATCTTGCAAGATATGAATGGTCTTATCCGAAAAGGTGAGGACGACCGTCTCGGGGAAGCCCTCCTGAGGGGCGTACATGGAAGAAGGCTTCAGGATCTCTTCAGAATGGGGGTCAAAAGTATCGAACAGGCTCATGAAAAGCACCTCTCTATTCGTTGATATGTTGGCGGAGCCGTTGTGCGCCGTAGACCGCCCAGGCCAGGGCGTAGCCCGCCGCCGGGGCGGCGCACAGCAGGAGCAGGAGGCCCCAACCCAGATTGTCCCAGCCAGTGGCGGTGAAAAGGCCCATGGTAAACCAGGACGCCAGCCCCAGCAGCAGGAACACGGGGATGAGACGCACCCAGGGGCTTTTTGCCATTCGGCAGACCAGGAACTGAAGGCAAAAGCAGGGGACCACATGGAAGCCCACGCCCAGATAGACCCACAGTTCATAAAAACGGAAGGGGTCATTAGGGTCATAAAAGGGACGGGGGATGCCCTCTATCCAAACCAGCAGGAAGTAAACATACAGGGCGGCGGTGAGGAAGAATGCCGCCAGCAGGATTTGATTCACACGGTTTTTCATCAGGATGACCTCCTTTGGATTTAGGGTGCGGTAGGCCATCTTAAGTGTAACAAATCTGGTTTTTTGCCGCAACAAAAGGGGGACAGGCGGTCGATTTGGAAGGACGGCCGGTCAATGGCACTCCGCCCAGGTGCGCCCCGCCTTGGCGTCGGCGATCAGCGGCACCGACAGCGCAGCCACCCCTTCCATCTCCTCCTGGAGCATGGCCTTGACCTGGTCCGCCTCGCCCTCGGGGCACTCCACAATCAGCTCGTCGTGGACCTGGAGGACCAGCCGGGCCTCCAGGCCCTCGGACCGCAGGCGGCTGTCCACGCGGACCATGGCCAACTTGATGATGTCGGCGGCGGTGCCCTGGATGGGCATGTTCAGCGCCACCCGCTCGCCAAAGGACCGGGTGTTGAAGTTGGAGCTTTTCAGCTCCGGCAGCCACCGGCGGCGGCCGTACAGGGTGGACACATAGCCGTCCTCCCGGCCCTGCTCCACCACCCGGGTCATATAGGAACGCACACCGGAATAGTGCTCGAAATACTTCTCCATATACTCCTTGGCCTGGGGGACGGACACGTGAATGTCCTCAGACAGGGAATAGGCGGAGATGCCGTACACAATGCCGAAGTTCACGGCCTTGGCGGCGCGGCGCAGCTCGGGGGGCACCTGGCCCTGGGGGAGCCCGAACACCTGGGAGGCGGTGACGGTGTGGATGTCCACGCCGGAGTTAAAGCCGCCGATCATGGCGGAGTCCCCGGACATGTGGGCCAGCAGCCGCAGCTCAATCTGAGAGTAGTCCGCGTCCACCAGCACCCTGCCCGCCGGAGCCACGAACATTTTCCGCATTTCCGCCCCCAGGGGGGGACGCACCGGGATATTCTGGAGATTGGGTTCCGTGGAGCTGAGCCGCCCGGTGGCGGTGACCGTGTTCTGGAAGCTGGTGTGGATGCGCCCGTCTGCGGCGATGACCTTGCCCAGCCCCTCCACATAGGTGGAGTTGAGCTTGGTGAGCTGGCGGTAGTCCAGCACCTTGCCCACAATCTCATGCTTGGGGCGGAGCTTTTCCATCACATCCACGTTGGTTGAGTAGCCGGTTTTGGTTTTCTTTACCGGGGGCAGGCCCAGCTTATCGAACAGGATATGCCCCAACTGTTTGGGGGAAAGGATGTTGAACTGCTCTCCGGCCAGGGCGTATATCTCCTCCATGAGCACGTCGATACCAGTCTGGAGCTGCTTTCCAAAGTCGGACAGGGCCCGACCGTCCACCAGCACCCCGGCCTTTTCCATCCGGGCCAGCACCGGACACAAGGGGAGCTCGATGTCTGTCAGGACAGACATGAGGCCGAATTCCTCCAGCTTGGGCCGGAACAGGCCGTAAAACGCCTCGATCCAGGCCACGTCCTCATACCAGGCGGTCCGGGCCTTCAAACCGTCGTCCAGCAGGGAGAAGGCGGTCTCGTCCTTATAGGTGGCGTTCAGCTCCACTTCCTTTTTGAAGTAGGACATGGCCAGCTTGCGCAGTTCATAACTGCCCGCCGTGGGGTCCAGGAGATAGGCGGCCAGCTCGGTGTCAAACACGAAGCCCGCCCCCTCGATTCCCTCGTCCAGCAGGTCGCGGCACAGCTCCTTGACCCCGTGGGCCACCTTCTTCACCTTGCCCGAAAACAGCGCCGTCAAAAGGGCACGGTAGTCTCCCTCATAGGACGCGGAGCGGATATCGTAGAGATACGCCCGCGTTCCATCGTCCTCGGACAGGCTCACAGCTACCCCCGCAAAATTGGGCAGAGGCATGACGGCCACGCAGTCTGCCCCCTCCCACTTGGGCAGGGCGGCGGCGAAGTCTGCCTCGGTGAGAACGGGCACCGCGGTGACCTGGACCTCCTCCGGCTCCTGGGTGGACTCCGCCCCGGCGGGTCCGGGGGCGAGCTTCAGCTTGTCGATCATCTTGTTGAACTCCAGGTTCAGCAGCTTTTCATATAAAACAGGCCCGTTGAAGGACCGGCGGGCCGCGTCCGCCGGGTGAAAGTCCATGGGTGCGTCGCAGCGGATGACGGCCAGATCGTAGCTCAACCGGGCGTCCGCCTCCCCCTCAATCAACTTTTTGACGGCGGCGGGCTTGGCCTCGATGTCGGGCAGCTTTTCATAGATGGCATCCACCGACCGGTACTTCTGGATCAGCGCCATGGCGGTCTTTTCTCCCACGCCCTTCACGCCGGGATAGTTGTCCGACGAGTCCCCCATCAGCGCTTTCAGGTCAATCATGTGGATGGGGTCGAAGCCGTATTCGGCCCGGAAATCCTCCGGGGTGACGTTCCGGGTGGTGGTCTGGCCCATGCGGGTGGTAACCAGCTTCACGGTGGTGTGTTCGTCGATGAGCTGCAAGGAGTCCTTGTCCCCGGTGACGATGACGGTGTCGCCCTCCTGGGCGGCGTTCACCCGGGACATGGTGCCCAACAGGTCGTCGGCCTCCCAGCCCTCCAGCTCGTAGCGGCGGATGTTCATGGCGTCCAGCACCTCTTTCAATACCGGCATCTGGACGGCCAGCTCCTCGGGCATTCCCTTGCGCTGGGCCTTGTACCCGGCAAAGGCTTTGTGACGGAAGGTGGGGGCGCGCATGTCGAAGGCCACCGCCAGTCCCTCGGGCTGTTCCTCGTCCAACAGCTTGAGCAGGATGTTCAGAAAACCGAAAATGGCGTTGGTGGGCAAGCCCTCCCGGGTGGTGAGATTCTGGCTGACGCCGTAAAAGGCCCGGTTGACAATGGAATTGCCGTCGATGACCATGAGCTTCATAAAGGGACACCTCGCAAATTTTATCATGAATAATTTAGTATACCACTTTTTGGGGGGATTAGCAAGCCGGGCAACCGTCGGCAGCGGATAGCGCTTTATATCGCGTTGCTATCAAGCGGCAAGCTGACCCGTTTTGCTTCTGTTTCCCGCCCGGGAAAACAGCGGCTCAATGGCGACCCGGACGGTTTTGGCTCTTGCCCTGGGGCTGTAGATGCGTTATACTTAATATTATTTTACAAATAAACCCTGTTTTTGTATCTGAGATTGGGGGTATCATTGATGGAAAATTCCAAGTCGCCTGAGGCAAAGTGCAGCACGGTAGTGGTCTGCCTCCTCTTCATCATCATCGGACAGGGCGTTCTGCTCCGGGATGTTTTTGCCGCAGGTCTTACCGCGTGGCCGCCGGCGGTAAAGCTGGAGCTGGTGTTTTGCGCCGTCATGGCGGCGGCCATGGTGTGGTGCTGGACCCATCCCCGCGGGCGGACCTCCAATCTGGGCTGTGCCGCAGCCTTTGGCTTTTTTGGATTGTACGCGGTGTTCAACATCGTTTTTTACGACACCTTTGTACAGCTCTTTCTGGCGGGGATCGAGAACGGGGCCGAGAGCTGGGGTAAAGCCATGGTCGCGCTCAAGCTGGTGCTGGCTATCATGGCGGTGGTGGCCGGAATACCGGCGGCCACCGCCCCCACCGGCCGGGAGTACGCCGAAAAGCTCAAAGAGGCCGCCTACCGGCAGCAGGCCCAGTGGGCCAAAGGCAGTGCGGCCGGGGCCAAAAAGGATCTGGACAGCGCGATGGAGAAGCTGAGGGAAACCCTGACCCCGGAGGAGATGGACGCGCTGCTGGCCCAGCTCCGCTCCGAGCAAGCCCCGCCCAAGGACGGGGAATCCGTGACGGAGCAATGGCGCGGCTGGGGCGGCGGTATTTAGAACCTGCTTCCATCATCGCAAGCGGTCGTAAAGCAACAAAGCAGTCCCCCGCCCAGGGGACTGCTTTGTTTATTGCGCTCAGCTTTCTCCTTTATCCTCTTCCGGCGGCTCGCCATACTTGCGCACCCGCTCCCAAAGCAGACGGAAAAAGGCCGCTTATGTGGAAGTGAATTGCTCCTTATATTCCGAGCGGATGTTGGAACAGGAGCTGTTCGGGGGGCCCACTGCCGGAGGGGGTCCCCCAGCCAGGGGCTTCTGGAGGTAGCCGACGGCGGGAGCATCTATTTGGAGGAGATCGTAACCTTATTGGCGGGCGTGGCCCAGCCAAGCCCAACGCCCTGGGTTATCTTTGACCCCAGGGCCGTGGCGTTTCTGTGCGACCTGTCCGCCGACCTGCTCCGCACCCCTGAGGCGCGTGCCCAAGACGTGGCCGCCGCCTTCGGCTTCTGGCGCCGTCCAGCCCATCTCCAGGCCCTGGCCCGCCGCCACGCCTCCCCGATTCCCCGGCTGGGCCGGGGACTGGTGTTTCACGTGGCCCCCTCCAACGTGCCCGCCCTGTTCGGCTATACTATGGCCATCGGGCTGCTGGCGGACAACGCCAACGTGGTGCGGGCGTCCAGCCACCGGGGAGAGGCGGACGCCGTTTTGCTGGCGCGGCTGGCCCAGGTACTGGACCGACCGGAGCACGGCCAAGTCAGAGAGCGGCTGTCAATCGTGACCTACGGGCGGGACAACGGCGTCACCGCCGCTTACTGCGCCCGCTGCGACGGGCGGGTGGTCTGGGGCGGCGATGCCACCGTGGCCGCCCTCCGGGCCATGCCCATGCCGCCCCACGCCGTGGAGTTTTCCTTCCCGGACCGGTGGTCCCTGGCCCTGTTCAGCCAGGCCGCCTTTTCCGCCATGGACGGGGAGGAACTGGCGGTCCAGGCCCGGCGCTTTTACAACGACACCTATCAGATGGACCAGAATGCCTGTTCCAGTCCGCATCTGGTGCTGTGGCTGGAGGACGGCGGGACGCCGGACTGCCGCGCCCGGTGGTGGCGGACTGTAGCGGAGCAAGTGGTCCGGCGCTATGACCTCGGCTTTTACCAGGCCGCGCGCAAGAAGGAGACCCTGTGCCGCCTTGCCATGACCATGGACACCCCGCCCATCGCATCGGTGGAACAATATGAGGGGAACCGGCTCTATGTGGCCTGCCTGGACCGCCTCCCCGCCGATCCCACCGGGTTGCGGGGTAGGTTCGGACTGTTTTTCCAAAGCGCCGTTTCCGGCTGGGAGGCGCTGCTCTCCCTGCTGTCCCCCAAGGTCCAGACCCTGGTCTGCGGTGGGATCGAGCCGGAGCCGCTGGCCCGGTATCTGGCGGAGCGCGGCGCGGGCGGCGTGGACCGGGTGGTCCGGTTGGGCCAGGCCCTGGAGATGGATACCATATGGGACGGAAAGGACCTGATCTCCGGGCTGTCCCGAAGCATTGAGATCGGATAGGAGGAGCCTATGGAGTTGTTTGCCCGCTGCGGCCGGGAGCCGGAACGGCTGCTGGCCATCACCGATTCCGGGGACCGTATTACGTTGGGGGATCTGAACGCCGCGGCGGAGCGGCTGGAAAAGGCCGTCGGCGGCCATCGGCTGGTGTTCCTGCTGTGTGCAAATACCCCCGGCTGTCTGCTGGGATACCTGTCCTGCCTGAAGGCGGGGGTGGCGCCCCTGCTGCTGGACGCCCACATTACGCCCGACCTGCTGAAGCGGTTGATCGACGTGTACCGGCCCGGATTCTTTTACGTGCCCGGCGATCTGTCTTCGGAGACCCGGCAGACCGTCGGGGACGCCGTCCCCAAAAGTGAAACGGGCAAGACCCTATACGCCGCGCTGGAAGCCAAGCAGGGCGGCTGAGCCCAATGCGTACCATGTTCGGGACGACGCTCCTCCGCTATTGGGTCAGCAGCTCAATCGCCGCCTGGAGCTGAACGTCGTCCTCCCCACCCATGGCCGCGCCCTCCTCCAGGGACAGTTCCACGTCGGGGACGATGCCCTCACCGATCAGCGAGTGGCCGCTGCCGGTGCAGTAGGTGGCGGTGGACAGCCCCACCCCGCCGCCGTTGAGCAGCGGGAAGGTCACCTGGGAGTACCCCTTGCCGGAGGTGATCTCACCCACGATGGGCGCGCCCGTGCTCTCCCGCAGTTGGGCGGCCAGCAGCTCCGCCGCCGAATAGCTGTCCCGATTCACCAGCACCGCCATGGGCAGGTCGATGCAATCCGCGTCGGACTCATAGACCGTCTGCCCCCACCACCGGGGCTTCTGGGTAAATACCGGCCCTTCGGGCAGCAGGTAGTCCAGAATCTTCTCCAGCTCCGCCACATAGCCGCCCGGGTCGCTGCGCACGTCCACCAGCAGGCTCCGCGCCCCCTGCTCCACCAGTGCATCCACCTCCTGGCGGAAATTTTCCGATGCGCCGGAGTAGAAATTGGTCAGCCGTACATAACCGATCCCCCCCTCCAGCATCTTTCCGCTGGCGGAGCGGGTCCGGGCGCAGGTCACGTCACGCACGCTCCCGTCCTCTCCCAGCAGGGTGAGCGTCACTTGGGTGCCTGCGTCTCCCAAAACCTTGTCAGCGGCCCTCTCCCGGGCGTCTCCGGCGATGGATACGCCGTCCACAGCCGTGATAATGTCCCCGGGGACCATCCCCGCTTTGTCCGCCGGGCCGCCCAATACGACGGACTGTACCAGCAGCCCCTCCTCCCTCTCATAGGTGACGGTAATCCAGACGCCCACATTGTTGTTGGCCCGGGTAGTGGTGAGCGTCTTATAGCTTTCGGCGCTCCGGTAGTAGGACCAGCGGTCTCCCAAGCCCTTCACGAAAGCTGCCAACCCCGCGTCCGTTGCCCCGTCCAGATCTGCGTCGGCCTCCACAAAGGCGAACCGGGCCAGCAGGTAGGTCTCCACCATGGTCAGGCCGCTGCGGCCCAACAGGGCGCACCACAGCCCGGTGGATACAGACAAGGTGAGCACCACCGCAATCAAAATTTTCAGCCATCCGGCCACCTTCCGCCGTTTTTTCTGTGCGTGTACCGTCTGTTCTTCCATGATTCAGAACCTCCTCGCCGAAAATCAAACAGGGGCGCGGGTTTTTCCCGCGCCCCTGGGTCTTTTGAGCACTGCCTATCCTCCCTTGATCGTCCCGCCGCCGGGGGAGGTAAAGGTCATGCCGGGGTAAAGCTTGAGCACATCGTTGCGCACCCCGTTGATGCGCAGCTCAAAGTGGAGGTGGTTGCCGGTGGACCGGCCCGTAGTACCCACATAGCCGATCACCTGCCCTTTCCTCACCGTTTCCCCCTCGTTGACGATGGGTACCTGGCACTGGTGGGCATACAGGGTGGCATAACCGTTGCCGTGATTGATGATGCAGTAATAGCCGTAGGAGGACGAGTTCTTATTCCGGTTCACCGTGGTCACCACTCCGTCCTGAGCGGCATAGATGGGGGTGCCGGAGGGGGCGGGGATGTCGGTGCCGGTGTGGTTGTCCCGCCGGCCGTTGATGGGGTCAACACGGCTCCCAAACAGGGAGGATATCTTGTATCGATTGGGCAGCGGCCAATACCAGTTTCCGCTGGTCATGTTGACGGAGGCGTTCTGCTGGGCCTGGAGGGCGGCGATCTGGGCGGCGTACTTGCTCTCCGCGTCCTTCAGCTCTTTGTTGATCTGGGCCTCGCTGTCTGCCAACTCCTTGGCCTCCTTGGCGTACTCGCTCTCGGAGGCGGCAATCTGGTTCAGCAGCGTCTGGGCTTCCGTCCGCTTCCCCTCCAACTCCTCCTTGCGGTCCTCCAGGTCCTGCTGGACGACGGCTTGGGCGTCCCGGTCGGTCTGGAGGGCTTCCCGTGCCAAATCCAGCTCCGCCTGAGTGGCCTCCAAATCGTCAATGATGCGGTTGGAGTAGTCCATAATGTCGCTGATGAGCATGGTGTAATCCAGCATATCGGCGAAACTGTTGGCCTCAAAGAGGATGGACAGGTAGGACACGCCCCCCGTCTCCTCCATCCAGCGCACCTGCCGGTAGAATTCCTGGTACTGCTCCGCCTCCTGCTGCTCCAGGCCGGCGATTTCCGCCTCCTTGTCGGCGATCTGAGCATCGTATTTGTCCAGCATGGCCTGGCTGGCGTTGATCTCCTGCTCGCACAGCAGCACCTGCTCCTGAATCAGCTCCACCTGCTCCTTGGCCTTGGACAGGTCGTTCCGGATGGCGGACAACTTGGCTTCCGCCTCTTTTTTCTGCGACTGAATATCGCTGAGCTCATTTTTGATGTTCTGAATGTCGCTCTTGGTCACGCTGGCGTGGGCAAACACGCTGAGCACGGGGAGCATCACCGACAGCAGCAGCGCCGCCGCCACCATAATGACAATGATCCGTTGAGTCTTTTTCTTCATGATACCCCTCCTTGCCTCAGCTTCTGTCGATAAAATTCAGGTTGGGATACAGCTTGAGCACATCATCCCGCACCCCATTCACCCGCAGCTCAAAATGCAGGTGGGCGCCGTAGCTGTTCCCCGTGTTTCCCACGTAGCCGATGACCTGGCCCTTAGTCACCGTGTCCCCCACCTTGACCAGGGGGAGCTGGCTCTGATGGGCGTACAGGGTGGCGTAGCCGTTGCCGTGGTTGATGATACAATAATTTCCATAAGAGGAATTGTAGCGGGACAGGGTAACCACCCCGGACTGGGCGGCGTGAATCTCCACGCCCTGGGGCACGCCGATGTCGGTGCCGGTGTGGTTGTCCGAGCTGCCGTACAGCTCCCGCCAGCCAAAGAAGGATGTAATGGTGTAGTAACCGGGCACGGGCCAGTACCAGTCTCCGGTGGCCCCGCCCGCCGCGATCTGGGCGGCCCACTGCTCCTCCGCCTCCTTCAAGGCCTGCTCTGCCTCCGCCTCCTCGGCGGCAAGCCGGGCGGCTTGCCGGGCGAACTCGCTCTCAGAGGCGGCAATCTCCGCCAACAGGGCGCGGGCCTCGGCCCGCTGCTCCTCCAGCTCCGCCAGGCGGGCCTCCAGCTCGTCCTGGGCCTGGGCCTGTTGGTCCCGGTCGGCCTGGAGGGCCTCACGGGCCTCCCCCAGCTCTGCCTGGGTAGCTTGGAGCTCGGTTATGATGCGGTCGCTATACTCCATGATATCGGTGACCAGCATGGCGTAATCCAGCAGGTCGGCAAAGCTCTTGGCCTGGAACAGGACGGACAAAATAGACGTGTCCCCCGTCTCCTCCATCCAACGCACCTGCTGATAAAACTCCTCAAGTTGGTCCGCCTCTTTTGCCTCCAGCCCCGCGATCTCCTTCTGCTTTTCCTCGATCTGCCGGTCGTATTGGTCCAGCAGCTCTCGGCCCGCGCTCACCTGCTGCTCGGTGAGCAGCACCTGCTCCTGGACCAGTTCCACCTGCTCCTGGGCGCGGCTCAAATCGCCCCGGATGGCGGCAAGCCGCTCCTCCGTCTCCTCTTTCCGGGCAGTCACACTGCTAAGCTGGTTCTTGATGGCCTGGATATCGTTTTGCGTCACCGCTCCGGCGGGCATAACTGCTGTCACCAACAGCGCCGCCGCCACAAGAACGGACAACATTCTCTTTCGCAGTTTCATCGTAGACCTCGGTTTCCCGTCACACCTGGAGGAACTTCCGGATGGCGAAGCTGGAACCCAGCGCACCGATGGCGGAGCCGGACAGCACGAAAACCCCCAGCACCCGCTTCCACATCATTTGAAAGTCGATCAGGCTGAACAGCCCGGCGGCGCCGCCGTCCACCAGGGCCTTGCTCACCCCGGCATATACCGCCCATTGGAAGAAGAAGGCCACCAGCGCCCCCATGATGCCCAAAATCAGCCCCTCCACAATGAAGGGCCACCGGACAAAGCCGTCGGTGGCGCCGCACATCTTCATGATGGCGATCTCCTCCCGGCGGGCAAAGGCGGCCAGCCGGGTGGTGTTGGAGATGATGAACAGGGACACCGCCGCCAAAATGCCAATCAGCACGTAAGCCAGGGCAGTGACGGCGTTGCGCACCGCCACAAAGCCCTCCGCCACCTCGCCGGCCGCCCGGTGATTGGCCACCCCCGGCAGGTCGCACACCGCGTCCACCGTCTCCTGGAACCGCTCCAGGTCAATGACATGGATGGACAGCCGGTCCCGCAACACCTCGTCGGGCAGGTTGACGTACAACCCCTCGGTCTCATGGCCCTTCAGATAGTCGGCCTTGGCCTGCTCCCGGGTGATATAGGTGACGTCGCCCACGTTATCCATCTGCCGCACCTGCTCCATGAGGGTGCGGATCTGTTCGTCGGTATAGCCCTCGTCGATGAAGGCCAGAAACTCGTTCTCCTCCTCCAACTGGCTGAGCATCCCGTCCACATTCACCGCCAGCAGGGAGAAGGACCCCATGATGATGAGGCAGGCCACGATCATGCACACCGCCGCGAAGGACATCAGCCCATGGGAGAATATGCTGGAGAACCCCTCTTTGATGAAATATCCTAAGTTGAATCGTCTCATGCTCTGTAGTAGCCTCCCTGACCGTCCCGTATCATCTCTCCGTCCTTGATGGCCACCACCCGCTTGGAGAAACGGTTGACCAGGTCCCGCTCGTGGGTGACCACCAGCATGGTGGTGCCCATGGCGTTGATTCGCTCCAGCAGCGTCATGATCTCCAGGGACCGCCGGGGGTCCAGGTTGCCGGTGGGCTCGTCGGCAATAATCATCTTCGGGTTGTTCACCAGCGCCCGGGCGATGGCCACGCGCTGCTGTTCGCCGCCGCTCATCTCGTTGGGGAATACGTCCGCCTTGTCCTCCAGCCCCACCAGGTCCAGCACGTAGGGGATGCGCTTGCGCATCTCCCGCCCGCTGGCCCCCACGGTACGCATGGCAAATTCCAGGTTGCCCTGCACCGTCTTTTTCTCAATGAGCCGGAAGTCCTGGAAGATGATGCCCAGCGTGCGGCGCATGTGGGGAATTTGCCAGCGGCGGATGTTATTCAGGTTGTAGCCGTTGACAATCACCCGCCCCTGGCTGGCGGTGATCTCCGCCGTCAGCAGCTTGATAATGGTGGACTTGCCCGAACCGGAGGGCCCCACCAGGAACACAAACTCCCCGTCCTCAATGCGCAGGTTGATCCCTTTCAGGGCCTTGGTGCCGTTGTCGTATTCTTTATGTACATCGATCAATCGAATCATGGGCCCGCATCTCCAAAGTTGTCTGAATCTATTTCATGTTACCGGATTGTTACCGTTTTGTAATCTTTTTTCGCAGACGGAATCGCTTTTTATTATAGACGCTGAACCGGGCGCTGTCAACCGTTTCCGCCCGATTCCAGGCAATCCCCCGGTCAAATTTATGTAAACTTTCTGGAAACAAAGGTTACAATCGTAATAAAAGCCGCCCTATCGGGCGGCTTTTGCAAATCAGGATTCGATACCCCGGGACACCAGGTACTTCTTCACCATCAGGGCCACCTTGAAGGTGATGGCGTCGTCGAATTCCCGCAGGTCCAAGCCGGTGAGCTTCTTGATCTTCTCCAGCCGGTATACCAGGGTGTTGCGGTGGACGAACAGTTTCCGGGCAGTCTCGGACACGTTCAGGTTGTTCTCGAAGAACTTGTTAATGGTAAACAGCGTCTCCTGGTCCAGCGCGTCAATGGGGTTCTTCTTGAACACCTCGCGCAAGAACATCTCGCACAGGGTGGTGGGGAGCTGGTAGATCAGCCGCCCAATACCCAAATTCTCGTAGTTGATGATGGAGCGCTCCGTCTCAAACACCCGGCCCACGTCGATGGCCACCTGGGCTTCCTTGTAGGTGCGGGCCAGGTCCCGGATATGCCCCACGATGGTGCCGATGCCCACCACGGTCTTGATCCCCAGGTCCCGGGTCAAAGCCTCCTGGACGTTCTGGGCGATCTTATACAGCTCCCGGGCGTCGGCGTTCTCCCCCAGGTGCTTGACCAGGGCCACGTCCGTCTCGCTGACGGACAGCACAAAGTCCGTCTGCTTATCGGGGTACAGCCCGGTGACGACATCCACGGCCGACACGTCGGGCGCGCCCAACTGGCGCACCAGAATCACCGCCCTGGGCGCCTCGGACACGAAGTGGAGTTCCTTGGCCCGGACGTAGATGTCGCCCAGCAGAATATTATCACACAAGATATTTTTCACAAACGCAGCCTTGTCGTTCTTTTCCTCATAATAGGTCTTGGCTCCGTTGAGGGCGATAACCGCCATGGAGCAGATGAGCGCTGCCCGCTCATCCTCCCCGCGGACGAAAGCGGCATAATCGTACTGTCCACTCCAGCCGGGCAGGGCTTTGAAGGTATAGCCTCCGCTGACCACCTGGGCGTCCTGTTCCGCGGCCAACAGCGCCGCCGCGCTCCCCCACTTTTCGCCGATGCACGCCAGCTCATTGCAGGCTACCACCGTGCCCTGCTCGTCGATGACGCCGACCGCCCGGTCGGAACAGTCCTTCATCTGAAGAACGACGCTTTGGAAAACCCTGCTGGACATTGCGTTTTCTCCTTTCTACGCGGCTGGGAAATCGAGCGCTCCGCCACTTTGTTGATTTTTCATATACGTGCTTTTTTATTATACCGACTCTCTTAGGAAATTTCAATAGTTTTTTAAAATTTTTTTGTTGAAACTGCCAAAATTTTCGTATTATTGACTGAAAATGGCTCTCCGTTCTTCTTCTGTCAGCGGCCTCCACGCCCCTTTGGGCAGCTCTCCGTCCAGCTCCAGCGGGCCGAACCGCACCCGCTTGAGGTAGGTCACCGGCTTACCCCTGGCGGCCAGCATCCGCTTCACCTGGTGGTACTTCCCCTCGTGGATGGTGATGTAGGCCGCCCGTCTGCCGGGCAGAAGCTCCAGCTCCCCGGGCAGGCACTCATAGCCGTCCCCCAGCGCCACGCCCCGGCGCACCGCTTCCACGTCGTCCCGGTCCAGCGCAACCTCCACCTCCACATAATACGCCTTGTCCACATGGTGTCTGGGCGACAGCAGCCGGTGGGCCAGGGGGCCGTCGTTGGTGAGCAGCAGCAGCCCTTCCGTATCCTTGTCCAACCGTCCGGCGGGGAACAGGCCGATGTTTTGATACTCCTCCCCCAGCAGGTCCAGCACCGTGCGCTCCCCCGGCTCGTTGGTGGACGACACCACCCCCGCCGGCTTGTTCAGCATCAGGTATACCAGGCCGTGATCCCCGATGGGCGCGCCGTCTACCGCCACAGGGTCCGTTTCCCCCACCTTGGCCTCCGGGGCACGGCAGGGCGTGCCGTTCACCGCCACCCGGCCCGCCCGAACCAGGTCCCGGGCCTCCTTCCGGCTCCACCGCCCCGTGGCGGCCAGCCGTTTGTCCAGCCGTTCCATCCGCTCACCTTTTCCCTGATCCCCCTCTCCCCAATCATATTGCGGGGAGCTGGGACATATTCTATCCTATCACCAAAAGAGCGCTCCGGGCTGCCCCGGACAGGAGAACTCATTTTGAAAGGTCGTGCTACCCATGTTCATCGTCACGGCGCGCTTACCAAAGAGACAACTGCTGGCAGCCGGGACCGCCGCCCTGTGCTGCCTGTTCGCGGTCCTTGCCTTCACGTTCACCTTGGGAAACCGGGCGGTGGCCGTCTCGGCGGAGGTAAAAAACGTGAAGGATAACGACGACCGGCTCAGCTACCTCACCGGCCTGGGCTGGCAGGTGTCCCAGCAGCCCATCGCCACCGAAGAGCTGCTCATCCCCGAGGAGTT
This sequence comes from uncultured Oscillospiraceae bacterium, assembly GCA_910579155.1. Next base: position 32,544 of record CAJTTS010000002.1, read on the forward strand.
CGACGACAGCTACCAGGACTATTTGCAGCTCCAGGCGGACCAGGGCTTCGACCTGACCCAGTATAAGGGCAAGCGGGTGAAGCGGTATACCTATCAGCTCATCAATTATCCCACTCAGGACGAGCCGGTGCAGATTGCCCTGCTCATCTACAAAAACCGGGTGGTGGGCGGGCAGATTCAGTCCGCCTCCGGCAGCTTCCTCCACGGGCTGGCACTGCCTAATCCTTCGGCGGGTGGCGCCCAGCCGTCTCAGGCCCCCTCGCCCGTACCCTCTGCGGCGGATACCAGCCTCATAATCTGAGCGAGCACAAGAGCCTGAAGACTGGCTTCCCAGGGCCCCATAAAAGCAAAGGAGGCGCTGCGCGTCTCCTTTGCTTTGTCTGTGTTACACCAGCCGGCCGTGGAAAAACACGGCCTTCACGTTCAAATCCCCGTCCAGCACCACGGCGTTGGCCCGCTTGCCCGGTTGCAGGCTGCCCACCCGGTCAAAGATACCGATGGCCTTGGCGGGAGTCACCGCCGCCGAGCGCACCGCGTCCGCCAAGGGAATGCCGAAGGAGACGGCACTCTTCATACAAGCCATCAGGTCAGTGGCCGACCCGGCAATGGTGCCGTCGGCCAGGGTGGCCAGCGGTCCCTTCACGGTGACCTCCTGCCCGCCCAGGTCGTACTTCCCGTCGCTCATGCCGGCCGCCCGCATGGTGTCCGAGATGAGCGCCACCCGGTCCGGGCCGAACATTTGAAAGGTGGCCCGCACCACGCTGGGGTGGATGTGGATGCCGTCGCAGATCAGCTCCACCCGGACCCAGGGGCAGTCCAACGCCGCCCCCACCACGCCGGGGGCCCGGTGGGTAAAGCCCGGCATGGCGTTGAACAGGTGTGTGACCTGCCGGGCCCCGGCGCGAAACGCCTCCAGCGCCGTATCGTAACCGGCGGTGGTGTGGGCCACCGCCACGTTCACGTCCTCAGAGACCGCCCGGATCATCTCCATGGCCCCCGGCTCCTCCGGGGCCACGGACACCAGCTTGACCAGCCCTTCGGCCGCGTTCATCAGGCGGCGGAGCATATCCGCGTCCGGGGCGTGGATCCAGTCCCCGTTCTGCGCGCCCTTCTTGGCTTTGGAGAGGAAGGGCCCCTCCAAGTTGATGCCCACCAGGTCCGCGCCTGGGCGGTTTTCCCGGCGGTGGGCGGCGGCGGTTTGGCACATTTTCATCAGCCGGTCCTCCGGCAGGGTCATCCCCGCCGGGCAGATCTGGGTCACCCCCCGGCTCAGCTCATACTCCGCCATGGCCTGGAGGCCCGCCGGGTCGCCGTCGGACAAGTCCGCCCCCCGGCAACCGTGGAAATGTACGTCCGTCAGGCCGGGAATCACCCAGCAGCCCGATGCGTCATAGGCCTGCCTGTCCCGGCTGTCCGGGGTAATCAAGGGACCGTCAACGCACACATCCCGCTCCACAAAACCCCGTTCCAGGTCGAACACTTTGCCGCCGGAAATTTTCATTGCGCGGCCTCCGTCAGCTTGGACAGCGCCGCCTCATCCGCCATCAGGGTCACGTCGGGATGGAGCTGGAGGATGGAGGCGGGCACTTCCGGGGTAATGGGCCCGGCGAAAGCTTTCCACACCGCGTCGGCCTTGTCCGCGCCGCTGGCCACAATGAGAATCTTCCGCGCCTTCATAATGGTGCCCACGCCCATGGTCAGCGCCTGCTTGGGCACGTCGTCGGCGCTGGCAAAGAACCGGGCGTTGGCCTCGATGGTGCTCTCGGTCAGGTCCACCAGATGGGTCGCCACCGGGAAGCAGTCGCAGGGCTCGTTGAAGCCGATGTGGCCGTTGCGGCCCAGGCCCAAAAGCTGGAGGTCGGCGTACCCCAGCTCCGCCGCTTTCCGTTCGTAGCGCAGGCACTCCGCCGCCGGGTCCTTGGCCAGACCGTCGGGCACGTTGGTGTTCTCCGGGGCGATATCCACATGGTCGAACAGGTTGCTTTGCATGAAATAGCGGTAGCTCTGGTCGTGGTCGGGCGACAGGCCGTAGTATTCGTCCAGGTTCACCGAGCGCACCTCGGCAAAGCTCAAATCCCCCTGCTCATACCACTTGACGAGCTGCTGATAGGCCCCCACGGGGCTGGAGCCGGTGGCCAGCCCCAGCACGCAGTCCGGCTTGGACACAATCTGAGCGGCGATGACGGCAGCCGCGCGGCGGCTCATAGCGTTGTAATCCTTCTCACGATAAATCCGCATATCGACACACCTCTGAAATGATTATTGCAGGTTAAATTGTACAATCAATTCCCATGTTTGTCAAGCGGCAGGCCCTGTTTGACAGGCCGTTTAATCTCCGATGGCCCGGCGTATATCCGCCTCCACCTGATTCAGCTCGAATTCCAGCTCGGCGGCAGGCATCCGTACCGCCCCATGGCCCAGGATAATCATCTGCTCCAGGCCGTCGGAGGTGGCCACCCGCACCCGGTGCTCCCGGCGCTCCTTCGCCAAGGCGTAGGTGGTCCTTTCGATATACATGTCCGCCGTCTCCGCCTCTTTGGTGTACACCACGTACACCTCCCCCGCCTTCTCTACCGAGCCGGGGTTCCCTTTTACCTTATAGGCGTCGAACACCACGATGACCTTACACTTCTTCCACCCCTGGTAGTTGCGCAGGCGGTCGATGAGCCGCGCCCGGGCGCCGTCCAGGTCCTCCCGTGCGACGGCCCGCAGGCTGTCCCAGGCGTGGATGATGTTGTAGCCGTCCACCAGCAGGTAGTCCTCCCCGTCCCGGACTTTCAACCCCTTCCAGGGCTTGGGCTTGGGGGCGGGGGAAACCTTGGGAGCGGGGCGGAAGGCGTGGGGCTTCACCGGGCCGTAGGCCCGCTCAAAGATGGCCTCCAACTCCTTGTCCAGCGCCGCCCGGGACTCGTAGCTCATGGCAGGTTCCCGGCGCGCCGGGGCCTCCTTCTGCAAGGCGGGCCGCTCCCCAGCGGGCCGCCAGCCGCTGTCCATGTGCATGTGCTCCCGCACCTGGTCCCAGGGCACGTTGAAGCCTGCCCCGTGGGCGCAGAACACCGACCCGGCAGGGTTGTCCACGTCCCGGTCCGGGTCGTAGCCAGACGCCGCAACGACTGTCTCGGCGTTGTGGCAGGACCGGTAACCCTCCACCGCGCAGGAGAAGCGGCCCCTCCCCCCGGTGTAGGCCGCCACCTGCGTCCAGTAGCCTCCCACCTCGGACACCGGAACGCTGCCGGTGAGGACGGACGTATCCCCCGCCCCCGGCTGCGGCGATTGGAATTCAGCGCCCATGCGCTGGAGGTCGGTCATGGCCCGGCCCACGCTGCCTGTGGGCACCTCCAGCCGGAAGGCATACCAGGGCTCCAGCAGCACGCTTTTGGCGCACATCAGCCCCTGCCGCACCGCCCGGTAGGTGGCCTGGCGGAAATCGCCCCCCTCCGTGTGTTTGAGGTGGGCCCGACCCGTCAGCAGGATGATCTTCATATCGGTGATGGGCGAGCCGGTGAGCACACCCACATGGGCCTTCTCCATCAGGTGGGTGAGCACCAGCCGTTGCCAGTTGCGGTCCAGCACGTTTTCGGAGCAGGCGGTGTCCAGCACCAGCCCCGCCCCCCGCTCCAGGGGTTCCAGCAGCAGGTGGACCTCGGCGTAGTGCCGCAAGGGCTCGAAGTGGCCCACCCCCTCCGCTGGGGCGGCGATGGTTTCCAGGTAGACGATACGCCCCGGCCCGAAGGCCACCTGCGCCCCGAACCGCCGCTCCATCAATTGGGACAAGACCTCCAACTGCACCTCTCCCATCAGGTGAACCCGGATCTCCCCCAGCCTCTCGTTCCACCCCACCCGGAGCTGGGGGTCCTCCTCCTCCAGCGTCCGTAATTGGCTCAGCAGGGTGCGCGCGTCGCCCCCGGCGGGGGGCAACACCTGATAGGCCAGCACCGGCTCCAGCTCCGGACCCGTCCAATCCTCCTCTCCGCCCAGGCCCTGGCCCGCCCGGGTCCGGCTCAGGCCGGTGACGGCGCATACCGTCCCCGCCGGGACCTCCTCCGCCGGGGTGAATTTCGCGCCGGAGTACAGCCGAAGCTGGGTGGCTTTCTCCTCCCAGTCCGGACCCTTCACCGGGTCCCGGACCTTTAAAACGCCGCCGGTGACCTTCAGCCAGGTGAGCCGCTCCCCCTTCTCGTCCCTGGAAATTTTGAACACACGGGCGGCAAACTGTTCCGGCCAGTCCGGCTCCAGGGTATAGCGGTCCAGGCCGTCCAGCAGTTCCTCCACCCCCTCCACCTTCAGCGCCGAGCCGAAGAAGCAGGGAAACAGCTTCCGTTCCACAATGAGGGCGGCCAGGTCCCCGTCGGACAGTTCCCCGGCCTCCAGGTAGCGTTCCATCAACTCCTCGTCACACATCGCCGCCTGTTCCAGTAATTCCCCCCGCAGCCCGGAGAAATCGGCGCAGCCGTCGCCCAGCCGCTCCCGGAGCTGGGCCAGCAGCTTGTCCCGGTCAGTGTCCGGCTGGTCCATTTTGTTGATGAACAGGAAGGCGGGCACCCGGTGGCGCTCCAGCAGCCTCCAAAGCGTCTCGGTGTGGCCCTGCACCCCGTCCGCGCCGCTGACGAGCAGCACCGCGTAGTCCAGCACCTGCACCGCCCGCTCCATCTCGGCGGAGAAGTCCACATGGCCGGGAGTGTCAAGTAATGTAACTTCACAGTCCTTCCAGTTCAGACGCGCCTGCTTGGAGAAGATGGTGATGCCCCGCTCCCGCTCCTGCTGGTCGGTATCCAAAAACGCGTTGCCGTGGTCCACCCGCCCCAGCTTCCGCACGCCGCCGGACAGGTATAGCATGGCCTCGGACAGGGTGGTCTTGCCTGAGTCCACATGGGCCAGCATCCCAATGGTCAGCCGCTTCATCATCCACGCTCCTTGCGGCGGTCTCTCCGCCTTTTTCTGTCATATCGGTCAGTTAAATAACTCTGCGTTTTCCTCAAACAGCTCCCGCACCTTGCGTTTCAGCAGCCGGTGGCTGGATTTTTTCAGCTCCGGATCACCGGCGATCAGCTCCGCCGCAGCCGCCTGGGCCTCTTTCAGCAATTCCATATCCGCTGCGAAGTCAGCCACCTTCAATTGGGGCAGGCCGTGCTGCCGCTTGCCGAAGAAGTCGCCGGGGCCGCGAAGCCGCAGGTCCTCCTCCGCGATCTGAAACCCGTCGTTGGTGGCGCACAGCGCCTTTAACCGCTCTCTGGCCGTCTCACTGCGGCTGGACGTCACCAGCACGCAATAGCTCTGGTGCTTCCCCCGGCCCACCCGGCCCCGGAGCTGGTGGAGCTGGCTCAGCCCAAACCGCTCCGCGTTCTCCACCACCATCAGGGATGCGTTGGGCACGTCCACTCCCACCTCAATCACGGTGGTGGACACCAGCACATCCAGCTTCCCCGCCGTGAAATCGGCCATCACGGCCTCTTTCTCCGCAGTTTTCAGCTTCCCGTGGACGAAGCCCACCCGCAGGTCGGGGAACACCTTCTCCTGGAGCTCACGGGCGTAGGTGGTCACCGCTTTCAGGTCCATGGACGCTCCTCCCGGCTCCTCCCACTGGGGCAGGTCCCCGGACTCCTCCACCGAGGGGCAAACGATGTACACCTGCCTCCCCTCCGCCACCTGCTTGCGGACGAAGCCATACATCCGCTGCCGCTTGTCCTCCCCAACGGCGAAGGTGGACACCGGCGTCCGCCCCGGCGGCAGCTCGTCCATGACGGACACGTCCAGGTCGCCGTAGATGATAAGGGCCAGCGTCCGGGGGATGGGGGTGGCGGACATGACCAGCACATGGGGCGCCGCCGCGCCGCCCTTCTCCGCCAGCGCCGCCCGCTGGGCCACGCCGAAGCGGTGCTGCTCGTCGGCGACGACCAGACCCAGGTCGCGGTACTCCACCCCCTGGGAGAACAGGGCGTGGGTGCCCACCACCAGGTCGATCTCCCCCGCCGCCAGCCTTGTGAGCAGGGCCTTTTTCTCCTTGCCCTTCACCGACCCGGTGAGCAGCGCCACCCGCACCCCGGCGGGGGCAAGCAGGGCGTCCATGGTCCGGGCGTGCTGCTCCGCCAACAGCTCGGTGGGGGCCATCAGGGCGCACTGCACCCCGTTTTTCACCGCCGCCCAGGCTCCGAAGGCCGCCACCGCCGTCTTGCCTGAACCCACGTCGCCCTGCACCAGCCGGTTCATGGCCTTGCCGGACCTTAAATCGGCGGCGATGTCCTCCATCGCCCGCCGCTGGGCGTTGGTGGGGGCGAAGGGCAGCAGAGCCGCAAACTCCTCCACATCCCCTGCCAGCACCCGGCCCTCGCCCTGGCTGCGCCTGTCCTTTAGCTGGGCCAACCCGCAGGTGAGCACAAACAGCTCCTCAAACACCAGCCGCCGCCGGGCCATGGCCAGTTGTTCAAAGTCGGCGGGGTAGTGGATGTTTTTCCGGGCAAACTGGGTCTGGCACAGCTTGTGTTCCTTGCGCACCTGGGCGGGCAGCACCTCGGGCAGACCGTCCAGGCACTCGTCCACCGCCCGGCGGGTAAGTCCGGCCAGCAGGTTGTTGGAGATGCCCGCCGTCAGAGGGTACACCGGCATGATGAGGCCGGTGGCCCGGGCATTCCCCTCCCGCTCGAACACCGGGTTCGTCATGGAGAACAGGTTCCCCTGCCGTTCCACCACGCCATAGAACACGTAAGTCTGCCCGGCGCACATGACCTCCCGGATGTAATCCTGGTTGAAGAAGGTGATGTTCAGCGTCCCGGTGTCGTCCACCGCCCGCACCTTCACCAGAGACAGCCCCCGGCGCACATAGCTCACCCTGGGCTGGGCCGCCACCATGGCGGACACACAGCAGGGCCGGTCCCCGGGCGCGTCCCCGATGGCATAGTGCTCCCGCCGGTCCTCATACCGCTGGGGGAGGTGGTCCAGGGTGTCCCCCAGGGTGCGCAGGCCCAGCTTCTCCAGTTTTTTCCCCCGGCTGGGGCCCACCCCCGGCAGGTCGGTCAACGGAGTCTCCCGTGTCAGCGGCATGGTTTTTCACCTCCTCGCCATTGTGGCAAGCCGTATTTTTTACCTAGTGTACCACATCTTCCCCGTCGAAAACAATCCCCAGGGGATTTTTCCCTTCTGAACTGGTATAAATTGTAACGTCCCCGTCCACAATAGGGCCGGAGGTGTTGTTATGAACAACAAACGAACATGGATCGAAAAGTTAGGCGATTTCATCTCGGGAAAGGGTTTCTATCTTGTGGTACTCATCTGCGTGGCCGCCATCGCCCTGTCTGGCTACTACCTGGTCCAGGGCGTGCGCGACGGGCTGGACAGCACGCTGGACCAGCCGGTGTCCGGCTCCGCCGCCATCTGGGACACGCCCTCCGCCGCCCCGTCGGCACGCCCATCCGTCAAGCCCTCCGCCCCCCCCGCCGCCGGGTCCGCCCAGATCACCGCGCCCCCGGCCGTCACCGCGTCCCCCGCCCCTTCCGCCGCCCTCTCCGAAGCGCCCGCTGCCTCCCCGGAACCGTCCCAGGCCCCTGCGGCCCTGGTCTTTACCTGGCCGGTGAAGGGCGCGGTATCGGCCGGATACGCCGTGGAGACCCTGGTCTATAGCGAGACTATGGGCGACTGGCGCGTCCACAGCGGCCTGGACATCGCCGCCGCCCTGGGCACCCAGGTGCTGGCTGCGACCGACGGCACGGTGAAGGCGGTATACCAGGACGACCTGATGGGCACCGTGGTGGAAATCGACCACGGGAACGACCTGGTGAGCCAGTACGCCAACTTGGCCTCCGTGCCCACCGTGAAGGTGGGGGATGAGGTGTCCACCGGCACGGTAATCGGCTCCGTGGGCACCACCGCCGCCGCAGAGGGCAGTCAGGCCGCCCATCTCCACTTCGCCATGTACCAGGATGGCAACCCCGTGGACCCCGCCGGCTATCTGCCGGAGCAGTAAGACGCTTCTCTCAGGAATCAAGCACTTGTTTCACGCCAAACACCCTCTTCCCGAAGCCGCAAAGGCCCGGCCCCGTAGATACGGGGCCGGGCCTTTTGTGGGCTGTCGTCACGCTTCGCCTGCTCGCGGCGGCTCCGCGCTCAGATCTGGAGGGACGGCGCGGAATAGGTGCGGCCAGCCAGCTCGCTGTTGAGCATATACAGGGCCTTGGCGTCGTCGCCAAACAGCTCCATCTTGCGGATCATGTCGGAGGAATTCTTCTCCTCCTCGCCCTGCTCCTTGACGAACCAGTCCAGGAACTGCACCGTGCGGAAGTCGTTGACCTCCTGGGCGGCGGCGTAGATGACGTTGATGAGGCCGGTGACATACTGCTCATGGGCGTGGGCGGCCTTCAAGGGGTCCATCAGCTCCTGATACTCCTTATCCGGCTTGGCCACGGCGTTCAGGGTGACCGCCTGGTCGTTGTTGTGCAGGTACTTGTACATAAGCATGGCGTGGTCCTGCTCCTCTTTGGCCTGGATCTCGTACCAGTTGGCGAAGCCGTCCAGTCCCTTGGCGCTGTAGAAATTGGCCATGTCCAGGTATAAGTAGGCGGAGTAAAACTCCTTGTTGATCTGGTCGTTCAGCAGTTCGGCGACTTTCTTATCCATAATCGAAAACACTCCTATTCATATTATTGCGTCGTGCGGCGCTTTCATTGGAAAAGTATAGCACTTTTTTCCCCGGTGTCAACCGTTTCCAGCCACCTGCTCCAGCGCCCGCCTCACATCGGCGGCGATCTCCCGCATGGCCTCCGGCCGGACCTTGCGCACCTGGCGGTCGTAGGTATACAGGCCGTTGGTCTCCCCCTCCACGTCGCTGAGCTGGGTGTAAATGCACCCGCATAGGCCGTTGGGGATGGAGGGCAACACCATATCGTCATACAGCCCGCGGATGCGAAGCTCCAGGTCCAACTCCGTCCGGCACTGCTCGCCGTAGCCGTAATTTTTGCGCTCCCGGGTGACGTGGCCCTCGATGCGGCGGGAGAAGCCGCCGCACTCGCTGAGGAACAAAAACCTCCCCGGCTTTGTCCCTTCCAGCACCCGGCTGTTGAAATAAACGTGCTCGCTCTGCACGTCGCTCTCCCGCTGGGCAAACCAGCCGGAGGTGGTCATAAAGAACCGGGTGGGGTCGGCGGGCTTGAGCAGGCGGTAAATGCGGTCGGAGTCATACTGTCCCCAGCCCTCGTTGAAAATGGTCCAGCCGATGATGCAGGGGTGGTTGTTCAGGTGGGCGACGGTGTCCAGGCAGTGGCGCTCAAAAAACGCCTTGCGCTGCTCGCTGCCGCCGCTCCTCAGGTCGCCGCGCTTTTTGTACCCCAGGGTGGGCAGAACGGTATCCCGGACATAGCGGTACTCCCCTGAGTTCACCATGTCCTGCACCACCAGCATACCCAAGCGGTCGCAGGCGTAATAGAACGCCTCCGGCTCCACCTTGATATGCTTGCGCAGGGTGTTGAAGCCCAGCTCCTTCATCCGCATCACATCCGCGTCGTATTCCTCCGGGTTCCTGGGCAGAAACAGGCCGTCCCGGAAATACCCCTGGTCCAGCACGCCGTGGAGGAAGATGGGCTTGCCGTTGAGGCACAGGCGGGTGTGGCCGCCGGTCTCCCTGGTGGTCACGGTGCGCAGGGCGAAGTAGCTCTCCACCCGATCGGTGGCGGTGGCAATGGTCATGGGATATAAGTAGGGGTCGTCCGGCTCCCACAGATGGGGCTCGGGCACCTCCAGGCGGAGGGGGCTGTCCTTCCCGGCGGCGGTAAGCACTTTTCCGCTTCCCAGCGGGACGGCCAAATTGTACTCCGCCCCGCCCGCGTCCACCTCCACGGTGACGCCGGTCAGGTCCGGAGTGAGGCGCACAGAGCGCACCGCGCCCTTGTCCGGGACGGCCTCCAGCCAAACCGGTTGCCAGATACCGGACACGGGGGTGTACCACATGCCGTGGGGGCGCTTGTGCTGCTTTCCGTAAGGGTAGTCGTGGCTGAGTGCGTCCACGGCCTTCACCTCCAGCCGGTTCTCCCCCGGGCGCAGGGCGGCGGTGACATCCGCAGAGAAGGGCAGATACCCCCCCTCGTGGCGCGTCAGGGAAACGCCGTTGACTATGACCTCCGCCACCTGGTCCACCGCCCCGAAGTGGAGCAGCACCCGATAGTCCTTGGGGGCGAAGCCCTCCGGGAGGGTGAACGCCGTCTCATACCACAGCACATCCCCCGCCGTTCCCTGCCAAACGGACAGCGGGGCCTGGGGCGGCCAAGGCGTTTGGATGGGCCTTCCGTTCAGCGTCCAGCCTCGGTTCAGGGGGAAAAAGCTGTCCCGCCGGAGCTGCGGGCGGGGGTAGTACCGCTCCCAACCACTGTGTTCCATCGTCTCACTCCCTTTATCACAAATATTAGATCGCTTTCATCATACCATTTCCCGGGAAAAAAGGCAATCAAAAACTCCCGCACCCACCGGGGCACGGGAGTTTTTGCGGTCATACGGGCCGGATCAGTTCAGCTCTCCATATGGCGGCCCAGAAAGCCGGCCACCGTCTGGGCCAGCTTCAGCTCCACCTCGCCTAGGGCGGGGGCGTCCCCGTCGGACACAAAAGCCACGCAGCCCAGCACATCCCCCTCGGACAGGATGGGCACGGCGATAAGCACCCGGTACTTCTCCCCACCGTCGCACAGGGGCATGGGCTGGTCGGTCTGGACACTGCGGCGCTCCTCCATCACCTGCTCCACCTGGGGGGAGACGCGCTTGTCCACCACCTCCCTGCGGGGCATGCCTCCGGCGGCAATGACGCTGTCCCGGTCGGTGATCACGGCGGGCAAGCCCGCCACCCGGCTGATGGTGTCGCAGAGTTGGGCTGCGAAGTCGGACACGTCGCCCAATTGAGAGTATTTTTTGAAAATGACGCCGCCCTCACGGTCCGTGTAAATCTCCAAGGGGTCGCCCTCGCGTATGCGCATGGTGCGCCGGATCTCCTTGGGGATCACCACCCGGCCCAGGTCGTCGATGCGGCGCACGATCCCAGTCGCTTTCATGGTTTTCCTCCTGCGTTCCGCCGCGGTTTCCCACGGCATTTTTTTCGTTCCAACTGTATTATCCGCAAGATTTGGAAGTGTATTCAATTTCAGCCGCTGGTTTTCTTTGGAAGAATGCTATGGCAAAGAGGCCCGCGCTCCAGCTCCTTGTCCGCGGAAATACGGCGGTACATCCGTTTCGCTCTGCCGCCAGTCTCGGTCGTCCACCCGCTTCACACCTACCAGTGAAGGAAATGCTTCACCTTCTTGGCAAATCCCCACAGCGGCTTGGGAAGGTGCTTCTTGGTATAGATAACTAACGCGCCTTTCACCCCAATCTCCGGTTGGATACGACTTTCTAGCGGAACAAAATCAAAATAGGTGCTATAAAATTCAAATTCATCTTGTAACTTAAACTGTTGCAGCATCATACGATGCTCTTGATCAAACTCCTGGTTCTCTTTATTCGCTTTCTTCTTTTTTAAAGAAACGCAAAATTCGTTGGTGTTCTCTTTATCATTATAAAAAGATACTTCCTCTAAATCTATAAGCCCCAACTCATTTAAATCGTTGATCAGAATTCGGAAAGATCCTGGCGTAAATACCCACTCATGTGCATCAATATACGCAGATGATGCCTCTAGGCCTTGTTTGGCAAATGCTTTCGTGTTCAAAAAACTCAGTTTCTTCTCAGTTCTTAATGTGTTTCCAGTCCACGAAACAATTCCACCTAGCGATGCACAGTATGAGCGGTTCTCGACCAATGTCCCTCGTCCATGTCTGCTGGTTTCACCAAAATGCTTGTCAATCACTTGAGATAAGCTCGTATTCTCTCGAAAAAAATCAAAGCAATTGTGCTTATTAGGAACTGCCAATGATAAAATGCCATCCTCCTTTAACATAGCTGCACATTGCTGCAAAAATCCAATAAAATCTGTAGTATGTTCAATTAAGTGAGAAGCTAATATATAGTCGTAATAGTTTTCTTTTTTAGTTAATTCACTATAGTCTTCACCATTCCAAATATAATCCACATCCTCAATTTGCCATATTAGACTTTGGCTATTGGGATCATTACCATATCTTTCACGCAAACCATCTGCATCTAAGCAATCTATCGTTTCTACATCAAAGCCTTTTCTTTTGGGGCAAATGGGGTTGTATGACGGCCCAATTTCCAATCCCTTTCCTTCAAGATTACATTGTTCTGTAAGTCTTCTAAATCTCTCCCCTATCGAATGCGATACAGCATCATCCACGCAAAGCATACGCCCCTCTTTTCTCCCATAAAGCTCATAGTGTAAAAGGGGATTCGTCCTTGCTCTTGCCACATCAGGATTCATTTTAAGATAATTCTTTGTAGAAAATTTATCGGAAGGGTCTAAACCTTTTTTCCACCCATGTTCCAAGTAATGCAATGCCGGATTTTGGGGAACATGGTAAGTTTCCCCATACCATGCGGCATCAAAAAGTCTAGATGACATAATAATTTCTTCATAAGATTTCATATAGCTTTCTCCTTCCGAATGGCGCAGCTTTACATGTTTTATCTTTTGATTACGGTTCTACCATCCGAATGACTTCAAGGCGCCCTTGTTTTGCAAAGCAAAACAAGGGCAGTGTACTGTACACTGCCGAAAATTTCCCTTTTTAGGCACATCGCAGAAGCAGTGCATTACCCCTTCAAGTCTTCCGCCACAGTTTCGCCCAATTCCCCGAACACCCTGACCGTTCTGGTGATCCCAACTCGCCTCATTCCTACCAGCGGAGTAATTGTTTGGCCTTTTTGGCAAATCCCCACAATGGCTTAGGAAGATGCTTTTTTATATAGTTGACCAAGGCGCCTTTCAGCCCGATTTGCACAACCGGCATATTGGAACCACCGTGCAGGAGCTGATCAACCCGGTAGTGCATATTGTTGATCTCCAGTGAGGCGTACTCATCCGTCATGACCCATCCGCTTAAATACCCCTGATGCTGCGCGACAAAGGGGAAAATCCGCTCCAGTGCGTGAAGCAATGTGCTATCTTCAGGCACTGGCTCAGGCGGGAAATCGTCATAAGTCCAGGGATAGTCGAACAGCGGCGCAAGCGCGTCACGCCTGCACCAAAAGGCCGTACCCAGCGCCAACGGCCATTTATCCTCAGAGATGTCAACGTTCAGTCCCAGCCTTTCGGCCAAAGCCTTTGTCTGTTCAAAACAACCGCCACCCCAGAAGCGGCTTAGAAAATTCTCAAAATAGTATCCATGCAAAGGTGGCGGCGGCGCCAGCAAGCCAATTTCCGGATGACTCTCAAATAAATTGAGAACGTTTTCTACATACGCGCCAGTTCCAATGGTGTTTTCGACAATTATTTCTTGAAAATCCCTGGATAACATTGTAGGCTCCCCCTTATGCGGACCTTTGTCATGGCAAAACCCAATCAAATCATACTCCTTCAGATAAGGCGCGGCGGCCACCAGCAAAGCAGACAGCTCCCTACCCAGATCCTCCGCGAGCACTACACGGAGCCTGCCACCTAATATCGGGGAAAACATTTGATAAACGGCATCCAAGCTTTCCTTTGGCTTTGTCACTAATATAACATCTACATAAGAAGGAATGCCGCTCATATATGGCCGTAAAAGGTCAAATCTTTCCATATGGCGGAGGGAAAAAATTATCACAGCTCGGGAACTGCTCTGCCGCTCTTGAACCACCAACTCTTTCGGCAGAACGTATTGCAAATGCAAATTAGTGAATATATCCGCAACATTATATATCCGAAGAACGTTTTTAAAAATCATCGTGGCATCATAATTGGTTTCCGACATGATGTAGTCTAAACATCTTCGCATCTGCATTCCATTACAAGTCCCTAAATACTCACTATAAGCAAGTCCAAAATTCGACCGTTTCAGCAAAGGATATCTCCTGTTTTTAATTAGCTCATAGGGACTAAAAGCATACTGATTGGTTGCTTGCCATATATCTCCATCAATATCTGTCGTATCGACAAATGTATCCCATGTAAAGCCGCAATCCGAAAAATGCTTCGTGAACACAACCTCATTCCGGGCAATCACTTCATCCCGGCTTTGATAACACGGTTGTCCTTCCCAGTATCGTTTAAATTTATAGCTTGTATGCATTTTTTTGCGGATCACAATAAAATAAGACTGGATATGCGCCGGAAGATATGGATATGGGCACAAATCAGGGCCTATTGCGTGCTTCGCATGTGCGGTCAGCCCCCAGAAATCCACCGGCCGCTTCGCCATCTCATCAAAAACCTCGCGGAACGGATAAAGCGGCCCAAAAAATGAGTCATTGAGCAGCACCAGCTCGTCATATTCGGCAATCTGGTCCCAGCCCAGATAATCGATCATTGCCTCTTTCCACGCGCCTGCGTCAAAGCCTTCATTCTCACGAACCAGCAAATCATGCGTCAATGCCTCCAGGCGCTTTCTACCATCCGCAGTCAGCTTTCCATTCACAACAACCACAAGACGAGTCAAGTTTTCCTTTAAATCCTTCAACAGATATGGAATATAATCATCAATTATTCCATCCTTGTCGTAACACATACAAATAGCAAGCCGCCTGACTCCATCCGGCAGCCCCTGCGGATAATACCGGCTCTCCCTCTGCGCTTTCTCGCTCATGGCCCAGTTTCCTCCCTTTTCAGCAATGCTTTCAGCACATCAAGTATGACACGAGCCGGTTTCGTGATTTTCCAGAAAAACGCGTTGGATATTACATGGTAGGCATCCTGCGCCTGGGCCAACTGCTGTCTCAACGTTTCACAATGTTGAGTGAAATCATGTTTTTGTAGTTCTAACTGCCTCTCATATGCTGTTTTCTGCTCTCTCCACCGCATTTCCATATCATTAACGATTTTCTTCCACTCGGCTTCGCTTATACGGATATTTCTCTCATAGTCTTCCACCTGGCGCAACCAATCCGCACTCTTTTTGAAATAAATCGCCTGTGGGGCCGCATATGTTGGTCTATAATTTAAGTCATTATAAAACCCTTCTTCGGCAAATAATCGGACCCAATATTCCCGTTGCCGTACATTAAAATGCGTCCTTTCAAAAAAAATCATCCGGTGTAGAAGAAAAAATCACACGTTCAGAAAGTGTGCAAAGATTTCGAATCGTTTTTCTCCCCTCTTCCTCATAGAGATGCTCCAGCATCTCGATAGTAACGACCAGATCATAGCGGCGCGGCAACACCGCCGGAAGCGGATCAGTAACAGAACCAACTACGCAATAGGGCCTGATGTCCTCTCGTACCTTTGAGATTGCATATTCAGAAATATCAATCCCATAGGCTTCCACGCCGCGATCACGCAATGCGGACACTAAATAGCCCATTGCGCAACCGGCATCCAGCACAGTTTTGGGTTTCAAGTCCTTTACGATGCGGTCCGCAATAGCATCGAAATGCGGAACCCAAGTAGATGTATCCTCATAGGCAACGGAACCACAATAACTGTGGTAGTATTCATAATTATATAGTTCACTCATTCACTTTCACTCCCCACCTTCGCCTAACTGGTATGCGTCGCACACACGCTGCGCCTCGCCCAGCATTTTCATCTCCCCGTGCTCAAGCCAGAGCACCCGGTCGCACATCGCCCGGACCTGTTCCAGGCTGTGGGAGACAAATAAGACCGTCGTCCCGCCGCCCATCAACTCCAGCATCCGTTTCTTGCTTTTCTCCTGGAAATCGGCGTCCCCCACAGACAAAACCTCGTCCACGATCAGAATGTCCGGCCGCACCACCGTGGCCACGGAAAACGCCAGCCGCGCTACCATGCCGGAGGAGTAGTTGCGCAGCGGCACGTCAATAAACTGCCCCAGCTCGGAGAATTCTACAATCTCCTCATATTTTCCCTTTAAAAACTGCTCCGAAAAGCCCAGAATCGCCCCGTTGAGAAACACGTTCTCCCGGCCCGTCAAATCAAAGTCAAACCCGCTCCCCAGCTCCAGCATGGGCGCGACCACGCCGTTTACCGCCACGCTGCCCCGGGCAGGCTTCAGGATTCCTGAGATCACCTTCAGCAGCGTGGACTTTCCCGCGCCGTTATGCCCGACAATCCCAAGCACTTCACCCTTTCGGACCTCAAAACTCAGGTCCTTCAGCGCCCAGAATTCCTCATATCGGACCTTACCCTTCAACAGTTGCACAACGTATTCCTTCATGCTCTTCACCCGGTCATAGGTCATCCGGTAGCACAGCGATACATGTTCGGCTCTTATCATGGCTTCCCTCACAGGTTCAGGACAAACTTGTCCTGATTCTTTTTGAATACCGCCGCGCCCACAACCAGCGGTACAAAGGACGCGATCAGGCACAGCGCGTAGGCTTTTGGCTCCGGAGAAACCCCCTGGATCAGCACGATCCGGATAAACCGGATGATATGGTACAGCGGATTGCACTTGTAGATGAGCATGAATTTTGCCGGGATAATGGTCTCAGGGTAAAAAATCGGAGTGGCGTACATCCACAGCAGGCTGACCACTCCCCACAAAAACTGGGTATCCCGGAAAAACACCATCATGGTGGACAGGATCAGCCCGATCCCCAGGCAGAATCCCACCAGGCAAATCAGCCCGATGGGCAGCAGCAGGATGGCGGGCCGAACCGGCGTCCATGTCAGCAGCATCACCAGCAGCAGCGGGATCAGCGACATCAACAGGTTGATACCGGAGGACAGCACCCGCGACAGGGGATAGATATACTTGGGCACATAGACCTTGGTAATCAGCGAGGCGTTGCCCGTGATGGATTGCAGCGCCATGCCGGTCGATTCGCTGAAAAAATTGAAGCACACAATGCCGGTCAGCAGGTACAGCGGATAATTGGGAATATCCGATTTGAACAGTGTAGAAAAGACGATATACTGCACCAGCATGGTCAGCAGCGGGTTGAGGAAACTCCATAAAACCCCCAGAACCGACCGCTTATATTTACTTTTGAAATCCCGGGAAACCAACTGCCGCAGCAGGTAGCCGTACCTCCGGAACGCATCGATCAGCCGCGTCACGATGTTGCCTTGCTTTTTCAACTTCTCTGTACTCCTCCGTGGGCGCCATATTTACCCGTTACCAATTTCCCGCAAATACCGCTCCAATGCGTCCTGCCAGACGGGAAGCCGCGCAAATCCCATCCGCTCCAGCTTGTCCTTGCTCAGGCGGGAGTTCAGCGGCCGCACCGCCCGGGCGGGATATTCGCTGGCGGGGATGGCGTTGACGCGGACATCCTTCCCCGCCCGCCGGAAAATCTCCCGGGCAAACTCCGCCCAAGAGCAGACCCCCTCGTTGGTCGCGTGATACACGCCGTATTTGTCTGTTGCGACCATATCGCACAGCAGCGGGGCCAGGTCCGCCGTATAGGTGGGGCTTCCAATCTGGTCGCACACCACGTTGACCTCCGTCCTTGTCTCCGACAGGCCCAGCATTGTGCGGACAAAATTCTTCCCGTTTTTCCCGAACACCCAGGAGATGCGCACAATGAACCATCGCTCCAGAAGCTCCCGTACCGCCTGCTCGCCGCCAAGCTTCGTCTCCCCATAAACATTGAGCGGCCCCGTGGGGTCCTCCGGCTCGTAGAACCGCTCCCCCGCGCCGGAAAATGCATAGTCCGTGGAGATATACAGCATCTTTGCCCCGATTTCCTTGCAGGCAGCCGCGATGTTCCGGGTGCCGTCCACATTGACCGCCCGGCACCGCTCCGGCTCTTCCTCCGCCTTGTCCACCGCCGTCCAGGCGGAGCAATGAATCACCGCGTCAGGACAATATTCCGCAATATACTTCCGGGCTGCGGCGGCATCTGTAATATCAAAGTCCTGCCTGCCTACGCCACTGTGCTCCACGCCGCGCGCGGCCAATACCTTACACACATCGTGGCCCAGTTGCCCGCCGGCCCCCGTCACTAAAATCTTCATGGCTTGCCCCCTATATCAAATTCTTCCTATTCAAATCGACGGAAAGCAAAAAGATGCGCTCCGGAAAATAGACCGCCGCCAGTTCAAATACGCTTGCCGACAGGCTGAACCGACGGTATTTCCACACCGTCCCCCTTCCGCGCCGCTCCCTCCAATTGCTCTGGCGGGCCAGCATCCATTCCAGCCGCCGGCCGATCTCCTCTTCCAGCCCTTCCCGGTATGGAAAATGCTTTCCCAGCCACTGAAACCGTTTCACCATGGCGTTGATCCGCACTTCTCCGTAGCTGGCCTTGTCTCGCACCCCCGCCATCACGGCGGACTGGTTGCCCCCGTGAATCCGATACCGGATCAGCGGGCGCATCACAGACCGGATCTCTCCCACTTTGGAGCAGCAAAGGGCAATATAGTGGTCATGCACCATATGCGGGCAGAACGGCGCCGCCGCCTTCGCCGCGCCGCTCCTGACCAGCATGGTGCAACCGGTCACAAAATTGGAGACGAGCAGGTCCTCCGCCAGCCCATATCCGCTGTGGAACACATGCCGCCTGCGCACCTTGGTGATGCTGTCCGCCCTCTGCCGTCCTTCCCCGTCAATGATGTACATGTCCGAGCAGGCCAGCAGAGCCCCGCCGGCCTCCAGCTCCTTTTGCAGAACCTCCAGCTTCTCCGGCAGCCACACATCGTCCTGGTCGCAGTAGGCGAAATAGTCCCCCTCCGCCTCCCGGGTCAGCCGCTCAAAGGTCAGGTTAGAGCCCAGATTCTCCTCATTCCGGTAAATTTCATACGGGAAAGACCGGATACACTCCCGCACACAGCCCTCGATCTCCTCAAAGGGCGCCGTAGGCGAGCAGTCGTCCCGGATGTAGAGCCGCAGGTTGGGATAGGTCTGCGCCTCCAGCGAATCCAACTGCTCCCTCAGCCAGTCCATCCTCGGCTCATAGATCGCCATCAGGATGGAGATCAGCGGCCTACCCTGTTCCTCCATCGCTTCGCTCACAGGAATTCACTGTGGGTCACATCCAGGGACAGGGAATTCAGCGTCCGGTTGAACACATCATTGCGGCACATGGTGGGGCATTTCGAGCAGTCCATGTGTTCGTAGACCTCCCGCATACGGGCGCTGCGGAAGATGTCCGGCAGCGACGTCTCATCGTCGATCCGCCCCAGGAAATGCTCCGCCTCCTGCCGGTGGTGGAGGCAGGAAAACACCTTCGCGTCGGCGGTGATCACCGTGGAGAAAAACATGCCACGGCACTTGTCATAGTCCCGGCTCCCGCCGGTCTTCATCTCCCGGTACTTTTGCAATGAGGCCCGCACGCCAAATTCCGGCGTCTCATACGTCTCTTTTAACCGCAGATATTCCCCCGTGATATCATACAGGTCGCCGGTAAAGGGCCGGAATTGCGCAAAATCCGCGCCGCAGTCCCGGACCAGGCGCACAAAGTCCTCCAGCTCCGCCGCGGTGTCCCGGCTGGTCAGGAAGCCCACGCCGAAGCTCACCGGGCTGTCCAGCTCCGATTTCATCCGGGAAAACAGCTTAATATTTTCCACCGTCTTTTGGAACGCGGCCTCGGGCATTCCATGGGTTTTCAAATACAGCTCCGGGCTTGCCGCGTCCAGGCTGATGCGGAAGTATTCAAAGTTTTCGCAGATCAGCCGAGCCAACTCTTCCGTCAGCGCCAACCCGTTGGAGTTCAGCCCCAGCTTGACGCCGCGTTTTTTTAGCTCGCGCACCGCATAAGTGAACTGGGGGCTGATGAGCGGCTCACCGCCGCCGGACAGGATCACCCCTTTCCCGCCCATGTCCGCGATACCCGCCACGATCAGGTCCACCTGATGCCGGGACAGCTCCGCGCCGTTCCCGTTTACCCCGCAGCACCCGGGGCACCGGTTATTGCAGCGGTTGGTCAAATCCAGCTCCGTAACGATCAGGGTCTTATGTCCGTTGAAAAAATAATCCAGCTTGTCCATATACTGCATGATCTTTTCGTCCGCGTTGAAATTATTTATGGAGTGCTTCATTTCTTTCTCCTCAATTAAAAATTGATGTCGCTGTCCTTCAAAAAGGGCGCGTTGGTATCCTTCTCAGACAGGATCGGGTCTTTGACGCCCCAAACGATTCCTAGCTCAGGGTCGTCCCAGCGGATGCTCCTGTCGTACTTGGGCGCGTAATAATTGTCCGCTTTATACAAAAACTCCACGTCATCCGTCAGCGTGACAAAGGCGTGGCCAAACCCCCGGGGCAGGAAGAGCATCTTTTTGTTATCGGCGCTCAGCTCCACCATGATCCATTCCTTATAGGTCGGCGAGTCCCGCCGCAGGTCCACCGCAACGTCCAGCACCGCGCCCCGGACGCAACGGACCAGCTTGCCCTGGGCCACCGGGTTGTTTTGGAAGTGTACGCCCCGAATCGTTCCTTTTTTCTGGGTATACGAGTGGTTGTCCTGCACAAAATCACAGTCCAGCTCCGGCAGCTTCACCTTGGAATAGCTCTCATAAAACCACCCTCTGTGGTCGCCAAACACCTGGGGCATGATCTCATAGCATCCGGGCAACTTCGTCTCTGTAACCTTCATGGCTGATTTCTCCCTTTACATAATTTTGCCGCTGAGAACCCGCTTTAAATGGGCCCCATAGCCGGACCTTCCATACAAAGAGATGGCGTCCTCCAGCATCCGCCCCGTGATCCAGCCGTTGCGGAAGGCAATCTCCTCCGGCGCGGAGATCTGGATCCCCTGGCGGGACTCGATTACCCGGACAAACTCCGACGCCTCGCTCAGCGAATCCACCGTTCCCGTATCCATCCAGGCATATCCGCGGCCAAGGGTAATCACGTTCAGCTTCCCTTCCTCCAGATACATCTGGTTCAGGTCCGTGATCTCCAGCTCCCCACGGGGAGAGGGCTTCAAGTTCCCCGCCCTCTCACAGACGGTTTGGTCATAGAAATACAGTCCCGTGACGGCATAATTGGATTTTGGGTTTTCCGGCTTCTCCTCAATGGAGACGGCCCTGCCCGTTTGATCGAGCTCTACCACGCCGAACCGTTCCGGGTCCTCCACATAGTAGCCAAACACCGTGGCGCCCGTCTCCCGCGCCGCCGCATTCCTCAGGTGGGCGATCAAACCCGCGCCGTAGAAAATGTTATCCCCGAGGATCATGGCGCACCGGTCGCCTCCAATGAACTCCCGGCCCAGGACAAACGCCTGGGCCAGACCGTCCGGAGCGGGCTGCACCTTGTAGCTCAGCCGAATCCCGAACTGGCTCCCGTCCCCCAGCAGCCGCTCAAAGTTAGGCTGGTCCTGGGGTGTAGAGATGATCAAAATGTCCCGAATCCCCGCCAGCATCAGCGTGGACAGCGGGTAATAAACCATAGGCTTATCATAGACGGGCAGAAGCTGTTTGCTGGTCACCAGCGTCAGCGGGTACAGCCGCGTCCCGCTGCCTCCCGCCAGGATGATCCCCTTCATGCTGAACTCCTTCTTTCTATCTGACGGCAAAACTGTGCGCCCGGATCAATACGCGCGCATCTATCCGCCGAACAGGTCCTGCACTTGGAACAATTAAGGGCGGCATTCTGTATTAAAGTATCACAGATTAAAAGTTTTGTACTATCATTTAAGCAAAAAACAGGCTACGCTCCATGCCCATCCGAATTTTTGTTATCGTACCATATATACAACGAAATTGCAAGCAACAGGTTTATTTTCGCCCGACAAAATAAACAGACAAGTAACAAAATTTCCTTACCCGACCGTTTTTTGCTCGAAAACGCTTCCCTTCCGCCCTTTGAAGCTCTGCTTTTTACGACTTTTCATCCGCTGTATAACATCAATTTTTTTATTCTGTATCATCATTCCAAATCATTTGGAGCAAGCCGATTCAAGCGGCGCACGCCGTGGTCCGGCCTCAGGATTTCATGGTCCGAACCGGAACCGGGGCCGGCTTCTCCCCCTCATAACAGGCCATCACCTTGGGCAGCACATACTCCAACGCGTATTGCTCCGCATCCTCATGGGCACGCAGTCCCAGCGTCCGCCCCAACGCGGGGTCCTCCACCAGGCGCATGATCTGCTCTGCGCAGGTGGCGTCATCCTCCGGAGCAAACAGCAAGCCCGACTCCCCCTCCCGCAGCAAGTCCACATGCCCCTTTACCCGGCTGGCCACCACAGGCAGCCGCAGGTACATCGCCTCCATAATGTTAAACGGAAGCCCCTCGCTGCGGCTGGAAGAGACGGCCACGTCCGCGGCGGAATACCACGGCGTCATGTCCGCAATTTGGCCGGGGAAACGGACCCGTCCCGCTACCCCCAATTCTCCCGCCAGGGCCTTGCACCCGTCCAACAGCTTGCCGTCCCCCGGCAGCAGCAGGTACACACAGGCGGGCAGCAACGCCATGGCCCGCAGCAAAGTACCCTGGTCCTTGCGGGCGGAGAACTCCGCTCCATAAATCAAAACAAAGGCGTCCGACGGGATTCCCAGCTCCTGCCGCAAAGCCCGTCCCCGGGCGGGGATCACACCGTCCAGCCGGGAAAAATCCACCCCGATCCCCGGAACCGGATCAACCTCACGCCCCAGCCCCATCCCGCGGGCCACCTCGTAATCCCACCGGTTCATGGTCAGGATCATATCCGTCTCCGGGGCGGCCAGCCGCTCCGCGCCGGTCAAAACCGCCCGCTTCAGCGCCGGAGTCCGCTCATCGAACAGATAACCGTGCACCATATTGACCACGCGGGGCCGGTTGCGCATCCCCTTCACGGCCAGCCGCGTAAAAAAAGCGGCCAGGGAAGTATGGGTCACGATCAGGTCATACCGGTATCTTCGGATCAGCCTGCGCAGCCTGTAGGACGCAACGAAATTTTGCAGCGCGGACATGCGCTTGGTAAACGGAATCGAGAATGCGCATTGCGCCCCCGGTATATGCTCCGGTGCATCTGCGCAGGCTATATGTACGCTCCAGCCCTTTTCCCGGAAAGCGTTTATGTAAGGGAGATGGAAATTTCTGATGTGGCGATATACCGACGCCGTGATTAAAACCCGTTTTTCCATGGAAGCCTCCAAGCCGCGCTCTCCGTATACCCAAGAGCACATTTCACGGCACATTTTCTTGTCCGACCGGAGCGACCGGAACAGCCCATGTGCCCCGCGGCTATTATAGCATTGATCCGCCCGGCTTTCCATCTGTTTTATCAGGAAAATTGACAACAAAGCGGAGCATTGGTATAATAGGTGGAAAAACCGCCAGCTTATTTCAGGGAGGGGGCGCCGTCGCCATGATCCGGGAAAATCAAACATTTCTGAACCGGCTGAATGTGGCGCTGGACGGCATCCTTATTTTCTCCTCCCTGCTGGCCGCCTATTGGCTGCGGTTCCATGTGCTCCACGGAATTCCTTCCGTCCCGTTCCAGAGCTATATATTGGCCGGATTGGTACTGGTTCCGGTTCATTTAATGACCTATGCGGTGTTTGGGCTGTATGAATCCTTCCGAAAAAAACGGCTCTACCAGGAGCTGGAAATGCTTTTCGCCGCCAACGCGCTGGACTTTGCGTTTCTGCTCATGACGCTGTTCCTCACCAGGGATGTGAACTTTTCACGGCTCGCCCTGGGTTTTTTTACGGGAATCGCAAGCGGGAGCCTGGGGCTGAAACGGATTTTCATGCGGAAGTTTCTCAGCGCCCTGCGCCGCAGCGGGCGCAACCAAAAACACGCGATCCTTGTCGGCAGCGGCGCGCTGGCGCAGAAATACGTACAGGAAATACAGCGCAGCCCCGAGCTGGGCTATCAGATTGCCGGGTATGTGTCGAAAAAAAGTGAATGGAAGGACGTGGAGTGGCTGGGAGATTTCGGACGGCTGTCCTTCGTGCTGGACGCGCGCCACCCGGACGAAGTGGTGGCGGCACTGGATATCGACGAATACCAGGAGCTTCCCCATATCATTCAAATGTGCGAAAAAGCGGGCGTTAAGCTCTCCTTGATCCCGTTTTACGCGCAATACATGCCCGCGCATCCGCAAATCGACTTACTCAACGGCCTGCCCATGATTAACCTGCGCCGGATACCGCTGGACAATTGGGGGAACGCCTTCCTCAAACGCGCGGTAGACATTGTCGGCTCCCTCCTGCTGATCGTACTGACTTCCCCGCTCATGCTGATTGCCGCCGTAGGGGTCCGGCTCAGCTCCCCGGGGCCCGTCATTTTTAAGCAAAAGCGGGTCGGGTTGAATAAAAATGTGTTCTATATGTACAAATTCCGTTCCATGCAAGTCAACGACCAGGCGGATACCGGCTGGAGCACCAACCATGACAGCCGCAAGACGCGGTTCGGCGCCGTTATCCGGAAATATTCCATTGACGAGCTGCCGCAGTTCTTCAACGTGCTGAAAGGGGACATGAGCCTGGTGGGCCCCAGGCCGGAAATCCCCCACTACGTGGAGCAGTTCAAGGAGGAAATCCCCCTCTACATGGTCAAGCACCAGGTGCGTCCCGGCATTACCGGCTGGGCGCAGGTAAACGGCCTGCGGGGAGATACCTCCATTGAGGAGCGCGTTCGCTACGACATCTATTATATCGAAAACTGGACGTTTTTCTTTGATATTAAGATCCTTTTGATGACCGTATTCAGGGGGATTGTTAATAAGGAACAATTACATTGATCTGGAGGTCATACTTATGGCAAAGAAACAGCCTCGCCGGAAGCGCATGGCGCAAAGCCAGCAGACCCCGCCGGTACAGGATCGGCAGACCCCGCCGGCGCCGCCGGTTCCCACGCCCGTAACGCCCGCGGCCCCGCCGCGCCCCTCTGCGGCTTCCTCCGCCGCGCCGCCGCTGAAAAAGAACTGGCCCGCCTTGGTTTTGATGGTTGCGCTCTTTCTCCTGATCTGCCTGACCAGCGCTTCTACGATTAAATATATCGCGGTGACCGTACTGGTGATCGCAATCGCCGCGATTTTCATCCGCCTCTCCACCCTTCGGGACCGGATGACCCTCCCATTCGCCGCCGTGACCCTGTGGGTGCTCTTGTCGGGGATCTCCACATTTTACGCCGTCTCCGGCAAGTTTGCGCTCAGCGAGTTTTTGAAGCTCCTGATCGCCTATTGCCTGTTCCTGGCGGGTATCGCCTTCGCGCGAAAAGGCGCGGATACCGGCCGGACGATTGCCTCCCTCCTGGAGACCTGTTCGGCGCTGGCGGGCCTGTTCAGCATTGACCTGCTGTCCACCCATTTGCTCAGCACGCCCCTTTTGGGCTTCTTGGGCCTGTTCTCCCCCGATTATGCCAATCTTTCCGGCGTGGAGGCCGGAGTGCGCATGACGTCCATTTTTGCGAACCCCAATACTTTTGCCGGATTTATTGGGATTGGCGTACTGCTCTCCCTGGGGCTGGCCAACTCCGCCCAGAGGCAGGGGGAACGCCGCTTCCACCAGGTCTGCCTGTTTGTGAACGCGCTCTCCTTCGTGCTGGCCTTCAGTATGGGCGCAAGCGGTATGATCTGCCTGGCATTCCTCGTGTTCCTGCTGCTGGAGAGGAAAGAGCGCCGCACCTCCCTCTTAATCCTCATGGTCGAGACGCTGTTTGTGACGCTGCTGGCCACCATCCCCACCTCCCTTACCGGGTTCGGCGCGTGGAGCGGTTTTCAACCCGTCCCTTTACTTTGTACCGTGGCGGGCGCGCTGCTCCTGTGCGTACTGGACCAATTTGTGGGGCAAAGGACTGCGGCCGCCTTGGAAAATCACGGCAAGGCCGCGGCCGTGCTGGTCTGCACAATCGTAGCGGCGCTGGGCCTATACGCGGCCCTGGCCGTCAATGTGACGGGCGGCGTGTCGCTGGACGCGGGCGGCTCGCTGCGCCGCGCGGATTATCCCGCGCCCGGCTCCTATACGCTGGAAGTCCAATCCAGCGGCGGCCTTCACGTCAAAATTGAGAGCCAGAACCAGCGGGACACCATGATGCACACCAGTACCGTGATCTATGAGGGACCCGCCCCGGACGCCGCCTTCACCGTCCCCGACGACAGCCTGGTGGTCTATTTCAACTTCTGGACTGAGGCAGAAAACCGCCTGGAGTCGGCAACCTACCGGGGCGCTGCCGGAGAGGGCTCCCTCAAGCTGGGTTATAAACTGTTGCCCAACTTTATCTCCAACCGGCTCCAGGGCCTGTTCGCCAACGAGAACGCAATCCAGCGCACCGTCTTCTTCTCGGATGGTATGAAGCTCTTCCGCCGCAGCCCGGTGTTCGGCCTGGGCATGGGCGCGTTTGAAAATGGGATTTGCAGCGTCCAGTCCTTCTTCTACGAGACAAAATACGCCCACAACCACTATATTCAAGCCCTTGTGGAGACCGGCGTAGCAGGGCTGCTCCTGTTTCTGGCCGTGCTGGGTCTGTCCGCAGCCGCCGTTTGGAAGAGCCGCCGCAAGGAGGACTCCAGCCCGCTGACCGCCGCGCTGGGGGCCGCGCTGGTATTTATGGCCGGCCACGCGTCGGTGGAGGTGGTGTTCTCCTCCTGCTATTACCTGCCCATGGCTTTGGGGGTATTCGCCCTCATCAGCCTGTGCTGCGGCGACGCCCTGCCCCTGCTGCCCGGCCGGGAGGCCGTCCGCAGCGGGATCGCGTTTACCATCGCGGCGCTGCTGGCAATCTTCACGATTCTGCTGTACCTCAATATGCGGGCGCGCGGCCTGGCCGAGGACGACGCCTCCTCCAACCCCATGGGCGACCTGCAAACCGCCGCCACGCTGGACCGCTTTGAATGGCCCGACCATATGCTGTCGTATGTGATGTCTTACCGGTATGGCATGGACAAGGTGGAGGACGACGGAATCCGGCAACAGGCCGAGCAGTATGCCCAGCGCCTGGCGCAGGTGGATTCCAACAGCATACCGATCTATCTGGCGGAATACTATCTCGCCACAAACCGGCCGGAGCAAGCCTTTGCTATGATTGAAAAATATGTCTCGTATGTCTCGTCCAATCCGGCTACATGGGAAACCGCATTTCACCTTCTCATGGCTTACGCCCAGGACACGCCCGAATTCCGGGACGGCACGGCCCGCATCTACCAGATGCTCTCTGATTGGAACGCGCAGAACATGGGGACGATTTCCCTGAGCGAGCAGACGACGGCATTTATTCAAAGCATACTGCCGCAATAGCCGGGACACAGAATAAACAAGCCGCTCAGGATAACCTGAGCGGCTTGTTTTTCGTCCCTACCTGCCGGCAAACACCGGCTTGCGCTTTTCCAGGAAGGCATCCACCGCTTCGCCGTGGTCCCGGGTCCGGGTCAGGCGGTTGGCCGCCTCCACCTCCTGGGCCATACCCGTGTACAGCCCCGGATACATGGTGCGGTTGATCCCCGCCTTGATCTCCGCGTAGGTGAGGGCCGGACCAGCGGCCAGTTTACGGGCCAGCTTGTCCACCTGGCCGGGCAGCTCCTCCCGGCTCCAGGCGGAGGTGATGAGCCCCCACTGCGCCGCCTCCCTGCCGGTGAACCGCCGTCCGGTCATAAACAGGTCGGTGGCCCGGGCCGGACCCAGACGCGGGGGCGCCATCACCGAGGCCCCCATATCCGGGGCCAGGGCCACGCCGGAAAAGGCGAACACCATTTTGGCGTCCTCCTCCGCCAGGGCAAAGTCGCAGGCCAGGGCCAGGCTCATGCCGCCCCCCGCCGCCGCCCCCTCGATCCAGGCGATTACCGGCTTGGAGAGGTTCCGGATGGCCAGCACCACCTGGTTCAGCGTCCACATATTGTCCCGGGTGTCCGTCTCCGGCTCCCGGCCCGCCCGGTAGGCCTCCACCCGCTTCTTCATGGAGGTGACGTCTCCCCCGGCGCAGAATTTACCCTGCGCCCCCCGGAGGACCACCGCCCTCACCGCCGGGTCCCGGCCCGCCTGCTCCAGGGCGGCGGTGAGCGCCTTGGCCATGGGGATGGACAGGGCGTTCAGCTTTGCCGGGTCGTTGAGCAGCAGGGTGGCCACACCCTCCTCCACCGCGACTTCCACCAGTTGAGTGCTCTTCTCCATAACCGATCACATTCCTTTCTGCCGCCCGGCGGCATTTTTTATTGTTATTATTTACTATAGCGGGCGGCGGCTGATTTTTCACTGTCAAATCCTACAAAAATCAGGGGGGTATCTCTGTTGTCACGGCGTTCGCTTTTTGTAGCAACTGACATTGCAAGAACGGGCGCACCGCTTTACAATAAAGTCAGGCTGAATAAATATAGCCCTTTGGGTATCAAGAAATCAGGAGGTAATTGACATGATCCAGACAAAAATGACCCAGCTCCTCGGCATCCAGCACCCCATTATGCAGGGCGGCATGCAGCACCTGGGCACCCCGGAGCTGGCTGCGGCCGTGTCCAACGCCGGCGGACTGGGCACCATCAACGTGACGATCTACCCCGAGTTTGAGGATTTCCGCGCCGCGGTGCAGAAGATGAAATCCCTCACCGACAAGCCCTTCGCGGTCAACGTGTCCATTCCCCCCGATGTAAACCCCGGCGACAAGACCGGCGAATACCTGAAGATCTGCTCCGAGGAAGGCGTAAAGATCATCGAGTTGGCCGGCGGCAACCCCGCCCCCTTCGCCCCCGTCATCAAGGGCTACGGCATGACCCTGATCGTCAAGATGGC
The DNA here is from genome assembly GCA_910579155.1 of uncultured Oscillospiraceae bacterium. The sequence goes on from CAJTTS010000002.1 coordinate 61,105, forward strand.
CGCGCTGAAGCACGCCAAGAAGGCCCAGTCCGTGGGCGCCGACATGGTCACCATCGTGGGCTATGAGGTGGCCGGACACCCCGGCATGGGCGAGCTGAGCAGTTTCGTGCTGGCCGACAAGGTCTCCCACGAGTTGGACATCCCCGTGATGCTGGGCGGCGGCGTGGCCGACGGCTACGGCCTGGCCGGCGCCCTGAGCCTGGGCTGCGCCGGCGTGGTCATGGGCACCCGCTTTGTGGCCAGCACCGAGGCCGTCATCAGTGACGCCCACAAGCAGTGGATCGTGGACCACCAGGAGGGAGACACCACCACCTGCCAGCGCTCCATCCGCAACATGGTCCGCGTGGCCAACACCGCCAGCGCCCAGGCCTGCCTGGAGATGGAGAAGAAGGGCGCCACCCTCCAGGAGCTGATGGCCGTCATCTCCGGCCGGAACAGCAAGGACGCCTACCAGTCCGGCGAGGTGGAAAAGGGCCTGTTCCCCGTGGGCCAGACCATCGGCCTGATCCAAGACGTGAAGCCCTGCAAGGAGATCATCGACGAGGTCATGGCCCAGGCCGAGGCGCAGATCGCCCGGGTCAACGCCATGCTGAAATAAGGAGGAACTCACAATGCACGGACTGATTCACCCCGACGACCAGCAACGCGAGCTGGTGGAAATGGTACGCAATTTCATGAACAAGGAGATCAAGCCTCACGTGCGGGAATTCGAGGAGGCCGGCGGCTATCCCGACCACCTGGTACAGATGGGCAAGGACATGGGCCTGACCGTTATGCAGGTGCCCGAGCAGTACGGCGGCCTGGGGCTGAGTACCACCACCACCGCTATGATGCTGGAAGAGGGCTCCAAGGTGGAGAGCACCTACATCTCCATGTTCAACATCACCAATATGGGCGCCAAAATCGTCATGTTCGCCGGCAACGAGGAGCAAAAGCAGCGCTATGCCGACATCCTGGCCGACGGCGGTATGTCCTCCTTCTGCCTCACCGAGCCGGGCGCAGGCTCCGACGCCGCCTCCGTGCGCACCACCGCCACCCGCAAGGGCGACAAGTACATTATCAACGGCAACAAGATGTTTATCACCAACGCCACCATCGCCGACGTATTCCTGGTGGTAGCTTCCACCGACCTGAACAAGGGGTATAAGGGCCTGGCCACCTTCATTGTAGAGCGCAACCGCCCCGGCGTTACCGTGGGCAAGAAGGAGGACAAGCTGGGTATGCGGCTGTCCGTCACCGCCGAGGTGGCCTTCCAGGACGTGGAAATCCCCGCGGAGAACCTGGTGGGCACCGAGGAAACCGGCTTCGCCAACGCCATGAAGGTACTGGAGCTGTCCCGTCCGTTGGTGGCCGCCTCCTCCGTGGGCTCCTCCCAGCAGGCCATCGACATCGCCGTGAAGTACGCCCAGGAGCGGGTCCAGTTCGGCCAGCCCATCTGGAAGTTCCAGGCCGTCCAGATGATGCTGGCGGACATGCAGATGCGCACCAGCGCCGCCCGCGCCCTGGTCTACAACGCCTGCGCCCTCATCGACGCGGGGCTGCCCTGCTCCAAGGAGGCCGCCATGGCCAAGTGCTACGCCGCCGACGCCTACCAGAAGAACGCCACCGACGCGGTGCAGATTCTGGGCGGCTACGGCGTGATGAAGGAGTACATGGCCGAGAAGCTGTACCGGGACTCCAAGGTCACCCAGATCGTGGAGGGCACCAACCAGATCCAGCGCATGGTCATCGCCAAGCAGATGATTAAGGAGAACAAAATTTAACTTCACCCATAATCGTGAAAGGAGCAGACTGCCATGAGAGCTTTGGAAGGAATCCGCGTAGTCGAGCTGGCCACTTACGTGGCGGCGCCCAGCGGCGGGCGCGTGCTGGCCGACTGGGGCGCGGAGGTCATCAAGGTGGAGAGTCCCAAGATGGACATCTGGCGCAACTACGGCAAGACCTTCGCCGGTCCCGCCAACAACGACGAAAACCCCGTCTTTGACGTGCCCAACGCCAACAAGAAGAACCTGTGCATGGACCTGAAGAACCCGGAGGCCATGAAGGCGTTCCACAAGCTGCTGGCCACCGCCGACGTGTTCATCACCAATAACAGGCCCAAGCCCCTCAAGCGCATGGGCCTGGACTATGAGAGCTTGAAGGCCAAATACCCCCGGCTGGTCTGCGGCTATGTCACCGGCTACGGCGAGGAGGGCCCCGACGCCGACGCCCCCGGCTTTGACACCGTGGCCTACTGGGCCAAGAGCGGCTTTATGGCCGATATGCGCATCGACGGTCCCGGCTCTTACCCCATCTACGCCCCCGGCGGCGTTGGCGACAACAGTTGCGGCACCATGATGGCCGGCGGCATTGCCGCCGCCCTCTTCGCCCGGGAGAAAACCGGCCGGGGCGACAAGGTGTCCGTCTCCCTGTTCGGCCTGGCCACCTGGGTCATGAGCCTGATGAACACCACCGTACAGCCCCCCTTCAGCTACAAGTACCCCAAGACCCGCTTCGAGGGCCGCCCCATCACCATCCCCTATGAGTGCGCCGACGGGGAGTGGATCATGATTAACATCATGGAGTGGGAGCGCTACCGGGACGCCTTCTTCGCCGCGTTGGACATTCCCGAGGTGGGCGACGATCCCCGCTTCCACACCGCCGCCGAGCTGGGCAAGCTGGAGAACCGGGAGCCCCTGGTGAAAATCCTGGAGGAGGCCTTCCACAAGTTCCCCTCCGACGTCATCGACCAGCGGCTCACCAAGGCCGACGTGGTCCACAGCAAGCTGGCCCACTTCCGGGACGCGGTGGTCAGCGAGCAGGCCAAGGCCAACCACTACGTGGAACACATCACCTGCCCCAGCGGCCAGGACTACTGGCTGGCCAGGCCCTGCGTCCAGTTGGAGGAGGCGGGCCTGCCCCCCTACGAGCTGGCCCACGCCCTGGGCCAGGATACCCGGGACATCCTCGCCGAGCTGGGCTATACCCAGGAGCAGATCGACCAGTTGGTGGAGCACGGCGCCGTCAAGGCGAAGTAACTCCCCGCCCCGCAGCAGGGCGCGAAACCAGATAGAAACCGCAACGGCGGCCCGCCTCCCCAAGGAAGGCGGGCCGCCGTATCTTTGTTTGAGCCGGTTTACTTTTCTCAGGCGTGCTGCCGGGCGATGTGCTTTTCCAGCATCTCGTCGATTTCCTCCGGGCTGAACCCCAGCTCGGCCAACACCTCCCTGGTGTGCTCGCCCAGCATGGGGCCCCGCTTCCACTCCGGCAGACCCATGCGCTCGCTGCGCATACTGGGCCGCACCAATACGGACTTGTTGCCGTTGGGACAGGTGACCTCGTGGATGAACTCGTTGGCCCAGGCCTGCTCGCTCTTCTCCATGTCGCTGAAATGGGCCATGCGGTCGTTGACGATGTCCGCCTCGGTGAGCAGCTTGCACCACTCCTCGGCGGTCTTGGTGGCGTATATCTTGGCAAACTCCTCCATGAGGTACTTGCGCACCTCCGGGTCCCGCTGCTTCTCGCTGGTGCAGAACCTGGGGTCGTTGCCCCACTCGTCCACCCCCAGCACGTGACACAGCTTGGGCCACTGCTCCTCGATCTTCAGCAGGGTGGTGGTCACCCACTCGCCGTCCTTGGTGCGGAAGGCGGAGGCGGTGGGGGCGCTGTTGTCCCGGCGCTTGGGGAACTTGTTGCCGTAGCGCTCCTCGGTGGACACGGTCATGATGTGGAAGCACCACAGGGCCGTGCCGTACAGGCTGGAGTACACCCGGTCGCCCAGACCGGTCTGGGTGCGCTTGAACAGGGCGGCGGCGATGGCGTAGCACAGGCCCATGGCGGTGATGATGTCGCCGGGGCCGGCGGAGCCGTACACCGGGTAAGAGTCGGGGCCTTCCAGGCTCATATCCACGTTGAAACCGCTGCTGGCCCAGAAGGCCACGGTGTCGAAACCGGGGTCGTTGGCCTTGGGTCCCTTCTCCCCAAAGCCGTTCAGGCTGGCGTGGATCAGCTTGGGATAGCGATCCTTCAGGCTGTCGTAGTCCAGGCCCAGCCGCTTGAGGGCATTGGGCCGGGTGTTGGTGAGGAACACATCGGCGTCGGCCAGCATGCGGTGGATAGCCTCCATCCCCTCGGGGGTTTTCAGATCCAGCACGATGCCCCGCTTGCCCGCGTTCAGGTTGTCGAACAGGGGATTCTCATCGTCGGTACAGGGGACAAAAAAGGTCTTGGGGAAGTTGCGGAACATATCCCCCTTGTCCGTCTCAATCTTGACGATCTCGCAGCCCCAGTCGGCCAGCATACGGCCACAGGAGCTGGCCGCCACCATGGTGGACAGCTCCACCACTTTAATGCCCTCTAAGGGGCGGTAAACCTCCGCCATCGTCTCTACCTCCTAGGGTTTTTTGTTGTACTCGGGGGTGCGGCGCTCCAGGAACGCATTCACCGCCTCGGTGAAATCGGGCTGGCGGCCGCACCAGGCGATCTCCAGGGCCTCGGTGGCGAAGTAGTCGGCCATGCGGTCATAGAAGAAGCGGTTGATGACCCGCTTCTGGGCGCTGTGGGCATCGCCGGACTTGGAGGCCAGCTTGGCGGCCAGGGCATAGGTGGTCTCGGCCAGCTTGCCCTCCTCGGCCAGCACGGTGGCCAGCCCCATCTTCACGCATTCCTCGCCCCGGCAGGCCTCTCCGGTCATCATCAGCAGCTTCGCCTTGTCCGGGCCCACCAGGCGTATCAGGTTGTAGATGCTGCCCGTGTCGCCGCTCAGGCCCAGGTTGACAAAGGCCATGGTCATTTTGCTGCTGGGGGCCACCACCCGGAAATCGCAGGCCAGGGCACAGCTCAGGCCCGCTCCGGTGGCCACGCCGTTAATCATGGCGATGACCGGCTTGGGGCAGTCCCGGATGGCGGCGGGCATGATGGACACGCTCTGGATCTGGTTGGGGTCCAGGTACGTCCCGCTGTCGATCAGCATCTTGAAGCGCTTGATGTCCCCGCCGGCAGAGAAGTGCTTGCCCGCGCCGGTGATGACGATGGCCCCCACGTCGTTCCGGGCCCCCAGCGTGGCCATGGCGTCGGCGATCTCGCCATAGCTCTCCCGGGCAAAGGCGTTGCTGACCTCCGGACGGTTGATGGTGACGGTAGCGACGCGGTCCTTCACGTCCACCAGGATGGTCTGATAATTCATGTCCACGTTCCTCCTTAGCTGATCTGGGCCTGGACCCCGGCGATGGCGGCCTCGGCCTCGGCAATGATGTCATCCATGAGCTTGGCCACCGGCCGCACGTCGTTGATGAGACCCATGGCCGGGCTGGCAGCGAAAAGTCCGCCGTCCACGTTGCCGTCCTGGTAGCACTGGCGGCTGATGCGCCCGGCGATGACGGTCATCAGCTCTTTCAAGGTGGTGCCCCGCTTCTCCATCTCTGCGGTGAGCTTGGCGGCCATGTTGTTGGACACCCGGATGGCGTTGTGGATAGACTTCTGGACGATGATGGTATCCTTCTCGCCGTGGTTCAAAATCCAATTTTTGTGGTTGTCGCTGATGGGGCACTCATCGGTGGCCACAAAGCGGGTACCCATCACCACACCGGAGGCCCCCAGGGCCAGCGCCGCGGCCAGGCCCTTGCCGTCGGCCACGCCGCCCGCGGCCAACACGGGGCAGCCGCACTCGGCGGCCACCCGGTTGGCGATGACGAAGGTGCCGATACCGTCCAGGCTGGGATGGCCCGCCACCTCGTAGCCCGCGATGGTAATCACGTCGGCCCCCTTCTCCCACATCCGCTTGGCCACATGGGAGTTGGGGCTCTTGTGGATGATTTTGATGCCGGCCTGCTTGCAGGCGGGCATGAACTCGCTGGGGTCGGCCCCGGCGAACTCAATGGCAGCCACGTTGTGCCTGGCGCACACGTCGATGTACTTCATGATCTCCGGGCCCTTGGTCAGGTCGGGCACCAGGGAGATGTTGACGATGAACGGCTTGTCAGTCAGGTCCTTCATCTCCTTCACGCCGTCGTCAAAGGCTTCGGCGCTGTCCCAGCAGGTGACGTTGATGGTGCCCATGCCGCCGGCGTTGGACACCAGGGAGGCAAATTTGGGCCAGCCGATGTTTTGCATACCGCCTTGAACAATGGGCTTTTCGATCCCGAACATCTCGGTAAATTTGGTTTGAATCACGTCTGTTCCTCCTCAAAACTTATTGATCCCGGCAATCACTCAATACCGAACTCCCGGAACACCTTTTCGTTGTCCTCGCCGATGGCGTGGGCCCGCTCGGCGCCGGGCTCCTCCACGCTGCCCATCTTCACCGGGGGTTGGGCCAGGGTGATGGAGTCCCCGTTGGGGTAGGTGATGGGGGACATGAAGTTGTTGGCCAGGGCCTGCTCGCTCTGATGGTTGTCCTGGAAGTGGGCCAGCTCACTGGCGATGATGTCCGCGTCCTCCAACTTCTTCACCAGGTCGTCCGCGTCCATCTTGGCCACGCAGCCCTCGAAATACCTGATACAGTCCTCCCGGTTTTTGGGGTCAAAGGTGGCCTGCTTGGTGCAGTAGCGGGGATCGTCGATGATCTCCTCCGCCCCCACCGCGTGGCAGAACGCCCTCCAGTACCGCTCGTACTCGTTGACCACGGGGAGCACCCAGCGGTTGTCCCGGGTCTTGTAGGGCACGCCCATGGGGCCGCCCTGGTAGCGCCCGCGGGGCCACTTGTAGCCGAACTGGGTGCCGGTGGACATGATGCTGAACATCCACATGGCCGCGCCGTGGAGGGAGATGGACACATAGTCCCCCTTGCCCGTCCTGGTCCGGCCCAGCAAGGCGGTGCCAATGGCCCCGGCCAGCACGGTGCCGCAGATGAGGTCGCCGAAGCCCATGGGCAGATAGGTGGGGTAGGCGCCGGGGGCATCCACCATCATGTCCTGGATGAAGCCGCCGGTGGCGAACATGGCGATGGCGTCAAAGCCGGGGAAATCCACCTTGGGACCCTTCTCTCCGTAGCCCAGCAGCACCGCGTAGATCAGCTTGGGGTACTTCTCCTTCAGGGAGTCGTAGTCCAGCCCCATTTTCTTCAAGGCCTTGGGGCGGTTGTTGCTCAAAAACACGTCCGCCTTGGCCAGCAGCTTGTGGAATTTCTCCAGATCGGCGGGCTCCCGCAGGTTGAGCATTACCGCGTCCTTGCCGCCGTTCAGGGTGTCGTAAATGGGATTTTCCTCATCGCTGGCCGGGCAGAACAGGGTGGGGCCGAATTTGCGCTCCACATCGCCCGCCGGGGCCTCGACCTTGATGACCCGGGCGCCCTGGGTTGCCAGGATGCGGCCGCAGGACGGCGCGGCGATGTAGGTAGACAGCTCGACCACAGTGATCCCTTCCAGTGGTTTCATAGGTGGGTTCCTCCTTTAATCATGAGTGATAGGCATCATGGTGTCATGATTAGTTTAACAAAGAACACAGGGCCGCCCAAGGGCATTTGCTCCAAAACCACTTTCCTTTCTCTCAAGGGCAAATGTGCAAAATGACCACACATCTTGGGGGCCCGTCAAAGAATCTGTGGTCATTGCCTACAAGATTCCACCGGAATACGGCCAGGTTTTTTTGGACAAAACACAGGTGAGCATGGTGTCCGTTTTCGTTAAACTAGACACAATACTGAGGTATGCTCGGCTTTGTGTCAAGAAATCCTGATAGATTGAGAAAGGACGTGTTCCGCAATGAAGGATGTGAATTCTCTGTTCCGGGGGAGCACGGGCTTCGGCCAGGTCATTGACCGCTCTGTGGCGGAGTATCCGGACCGTGTTGCCATTGTCTGCGGGGAGACCCGGCTGACCTACCGGGAGCTGGGGGAGCAGGCGGCCCGTTTCGCCCTGGCGCTGGAACGGGACGGCGTTCGCCCCGGGGACCCGGTGGCCGTCATCTCCCGGAACTGCGCCGAATTCCTGGTGGCTGAGTTCGCCATTCTCAAGCTGGGCGCGGTGGTAGTGAAGATCAACTGGCGCTTCTCCCCGGACGAGGTTCAATACCTGTTTGACCTCAACCAAATCCACCACGTCGTAGCCCGGTACGAGCGCAAGGACTGGGCCCACACGGTATGGGAACGCAATCACGGCCACATCAAATTCTACCTGCTCAACCCGGACCACGACGGGCGCTCCCCCTTTGAAAAGACCCTGGACCAGTTCCCCTCCGCCCAGGGCTTCACCCCCCGGGAGGTTGACCTGGACGCCCCGGCCTTCCGGGTCCACACCAGCGGCACCACCGGCAAGCCCAAGTGCGCGCTCCACACCCACGGCAGAATGCTGGAGGAGCTGCGAAGCTGCCTGTCCGTGCTGGCCTTCGCCCCCGGGGAGGTCTACCAGATCGTCAGCCAGCTCTTCCACATCTCCAGTATGGGCGCCTACATGACCCTGGCCACCGGGGGCACCCTGGTGCTCATGTCCCGGTTTGAGCCGACGGAATATCTGGAATCCCTGGAGCGGGAAAAGGTCACCGGCATCGGCATCATCCCGGTGGTGCTCAAGCGGCTGCTGGAGCATCCCGATCTGGCAAAGTACGACCTGTCTCACCTGAAGTTCCTCAACTACTCCACCTGCCCCATGTCTCCCGCCCTGCTGGACGAGGCCATGCGCAAGCTGAGCTGCGACTTCTATCAGCCCTACGGCATGACGGAGATGGCCTCCATCCTCACTGTCCTGTCCCCGGAGGCCCACCACATCAACGGCGGCAAATATCTGTCCTCGGTGGGAAAACCCATTCCGGGAGCCCAAATCCGCATCGAGGCCCCCGACGGCTCCCCCTGCGCCCCCGGCGAAACCGGCGAAATCGTGGCCCGGGGCCCCGGCCAGATGGTCGGCTACTACAAGGCCGCACCGGAACTGAATGCCCGCGCCCTGCGGAACGGCTGGTATCACACCGGGGACATCGGTCGGCTGGACGAGGAGGGCTACCTCTATGTCAGTGGCCGCAAGGACGATATGATTATCTCCGGCGGGGAGAATATCTACCCCAAGGAGATCATGGACGTCATCATGGAGCTCACCGACGACGTGGCCGAGGCTGCGGTGTACGGTGTGCCCGACGACGACTGGGGCGAACGGGTAAAGGCCAGCGTGGTCCTTCTGCCGGGCAGCACCCTGACCACGGAAAAGCTCCGGGAATACTGCAAATCCTGCATGCCCCGCTATAAGGTCCCCAAGGAGATTGAATTCCTGGAGGAGCTGCCCAAAAACTCCACCGGAAAGGTCGTCATTCAGGCGTTAAAAGACCGGTCCTGACCATGACCGGCCCCACACTACAATATAAAAAGGAGCGTCATTCACATGGAACTGCAAAACTTCAAGTGGGAGCTTGACTCCAACGGCGTGGGCGTGCTTACCGCCAACCGGCCCGAGAAGCTCAACGCCATGAACGACCTGTCCTGGCGGGAGCTCAACGAGTTCTTCACCTGGGCGGACATCGCCGACGAGGTAAAGGTGGTGATCCTCACCGGCGCGGGGAACAAGGCCTTTATCGCCGGGGCCGACCTCAACTCCCTGGCCCTGAAAAAGTCCACTGACTGCCTGGGCGGCGCTGGTCAGAAAGCGCTGAACAAAATCGAGCAGTGCTCCAAACCCGTTATCGCCGCGGTGAACGGCTTCGCCTTCGGCGGCGGCTGCGAGACCGCCATCGCCTGCGACTTCCGCGTGGTATCCGACAACGCCATGTTCGCCCTGCCGGAAACCGGGCTGGGCATCCTCCCCGGCGCGGGCGGCACCCAGCGGCTGGTCCATCTCATCGGCCTGGGCCGGGCCAAGGATGTGATTCTCCTGGGCCGGAAAATCGGCGGGCCCGAGGCGGCGCAGATTGGTCTGGCCACCAAGTGCGTCCCTCAGGCGGAACTCATGGCGGAGGCCAAAAAGATGGCCTCCAAGCTGCTGGCCAAGGGCCCCGTTGCCATCCGCATCGCCAAGCAGGTGGTGCAGAGCGCGGCCACCGGCCAGGGGACGGGTATGCTGGCCGAGATGCTGGCCCTGAGCGTCCTGTGCTCCACCGAGGACAAGGCCGAGGGCGTGGGTTCCTTCCTGGAGAAACGCGCCCCGGAGTACAAAGGAAAATAAAAGGCGGCCCGGCCCACGGGAAAATCCCATGGGCCGGGCCGTTTGGTTTCAACGCCGGATCACTCTCCCACCAGCTCGTGCTCCTCCGCCTCTCCGCGGTCGGAGTTGGTCAAAAAGATGTCGGGGTTCAACAGCTCCAGAATCTTGAAGGAGATGAGCAGCCGCAGCCGTACATCCGGGTCGTCCAGATCCATATTCAGCGTCTCCCGGATGCGGGCGATACGGTAGATGACGCTGTTGCGGTGCATGTACAGCAGCTTCGCCGTCTGAGAGATGTTCCGCTCGTTGATGAGGTAGGTCCGCAGCAGGTAGAGATTGCTGTTTTTGTAGTTGTTGGCGTCCATGAACAGGGCCAGCTTCTGCACATACATTTTCTCCAGCGGGAAATGCTGGCTGTAGCTGTCGATCATGTGGTAGATATAGGCGTCCCTGTAGTAAAACATGTTCCGGGCCGGGTTCAGCCGTCTGCCGTAGGTCATGGCCACCACCGCCTGCTTATAGGCAATGGTCACGTTGGCGCAACCGGACAGGGTGGAGCTGAACGCGGCGTAGGCTTTGCACACCGGCAGCAGCTCAAAAAGCTTCTGCCGCCGCTCCGCCCAGGTCTCCTGCTGCCGCAGGGAATTCTCCCCCAGATTGAACAGGACCACCAACACCTCCTGGTAGATGGTGGCGATGGGCCGACCGCAGCTGTTGCGCACCCGCATCCGCATGTATTGGGCCTGCTCCATGGTAAAATCCTGGAAGGACACCACGCACAGGCGGTAGGCATCCTCCTCCTTCAACCCCAGCACAACGCCCCGGTCGCGCATGTACTCCTCGCCCTTGTCCGGATTTTCAATCAGGTCGGCCAGACAGCGGTCGGTCCGCCCGGACCGGCGCCGGCTGGCGTCCGCCCAGTGGGCAATATACGCCTCCAACCGGTTGGCCAACACCTGATACAGGTCCGCCATCCCCCGGCTGGGCACGCTGGCCGTGTAGTAGAGGCTCATCACATATTGTATCCGCTGGGCTACTACAAAGGTCTTGAGGATGAAAGGGATATTCATGTAATTGGGCGGGGACACGAAGGTGGGCTTGGTGTAGACCATGGCGTTTTTGATGTAGTCCATCCGCACCAAATCGTCGGTAAACTCCTTGGCGAAAAAGCCCTGGCGGACGACGCGTTCCAGCTTCTCGTTGGGCGGCGTCACCCCTTTGGTGTAGGCCAGGACATTATAAGAGGCGTCCCACATCAGGAAAAAGTTGTTTTCAAACACCGGCGCGCTCAGATCCACCAGTTCCTGCATACTCTTGCCCCGCAGAATCGCCTCTTCCAGCCGCCGCTCCCAGTCGTTCAGACGGTGGAACAGGTCCAGCAGGTCATTCATCAGCTCCGCCAGGCAGACGCCCTCCCGGGTGACGGCGAACACGTGAGCCCCGCGCAGCGCCGAGCGCTTCTCCACCCCGTCGCCGCCTACGCAGACGAAGGCCACCCGCTCCGCTCCTTCCAGCTTGGCGCGGCGCAGTTGGCCAGCCGTACACACATACAGGGTGTCTGGAACCAACACTTCTCCCTTTCCGCTCAGCAGGCGGACCTCGGCAAAGGACTGATCCACGTCCTGGCCGGGACGGTATTGCGCGTCATAGGCCGCAAGGCGGTCCTGGATCATGTGGATAGTCAGCTTCATTGCCGTCTCCTTTCCCAATTATATATCATAGGTTGATTGTACAGCAACTTCGACAAAAATGCAACCACCCTTTCGCGCCTCCTCCGTGGTTCCTGTGCGTGGATTTTGAGCACTACCGCACCGCCGTTATCACGGTATAGAAAAAATTTCTTGGACACTTTGAACAAAAAAGCAAAGCCGGTCTCGGGCCGTTTTTTGTGACCAAAGCCGTAGGCTATTGAAATGGACGCTGCTATGATAAAAAAGTAACTAAAAGGGCCGAAGGGAGGGCAATGCTCGTTACATGAATTAAAGTTCGATCCCTAGTGTAGAGAAATGCAGAAATTTGAAGGGAGATGTGTCACTTGAGTCCTGAAATCCTCAGTTTGATCGGTATCGTTGTCGGTGTGGCCGTATTCATTGTCGTGTCGTTTATGGGCTTTGATATTAAGGTCGTCGCCCTGCTGGCTGCCGCCATCGTGGCCTTGATGAGCGGCTTGAACCCCTATCAGGCCCTGACCGAATTCTTTATGCCCGGCGCGGCCGGCGCTGTGGGCAGCTACTTCATGCTGTTCACCTTCAGCGCCATCTTCGCCCGTATTATCGGCGAATCCGGCGCCGCCGCCTCCATCGCGTTCAAAATCACCCGGCTGGCCCGGACCGCCAAGAGCATCGAGACCCAGCGCTTCCTGGCCGTCCTCACCCTGCCCCTGGTCAACGCCATCATCACCATGGGCGGCGTGAATGTGTTCGTGGTCACCTTCATCATGGTGGGCCTGGCCCGCCCGCTGTTCAAAGAGCTGGATATTCCCTGGTGGCTGTACACCTGTAACAGTCTGGGTTCCTCCACCTTCACCATCGGCATGATGCCCGGTTCTCCCCAGATGCAGAACCTGATCCCCATGGAGACCTTCGGCACCCAGCCCACCGCGTCGCCCGTGCTGGGCATCCTGTGCGCCTGCCTGACCATGGGCCTGGGCTCCTGCTACATCATGTACCAGGTCCGCCGCACCTCCAAGAAGGGCGAGGGCTTCATGCCCACCGGCGAGGTTATCGACAAGGAAAACCTAACCGCCCCCAACATCGAGGAGATGCCCCTGTGGAAGGCCCTGCTCCCCATGGTCGTCCTGCTCATCGTCCTTAACGGCTTCAAGATGCCCGCCCCCATCTCCCTGCTCATCGCCATTATCGTGGCCTACCTGCTCTATGATCCCCGCAAGCTCAACATCAAGAAGCTGATCACCGACGGCATGACCGCCGGCCTGATCCCCCTGTTCGGCCTGGCCTGCGCCACCGGCTTCGGCAAGGTGGTCTCCAACGTCAGCGGCTTCACCACCATCACCAACTCCCTGGAGGTTCTGGGCACCGGCGCGTTCTCCATCGTCATCATCATGAACGTGTGCTCCGGCATCTGCGGCTCCGCCTCCTCCGGCGAAAAGATCGCCCTGGACGCTTTCGGCGACCGCTTCATCGCCAGCGGCATCCCCGGCGACCAGCTACACCGCCTGATCGCCATGTCCTCCACCGGCCTGGACACCCTGCCCCACAGCGCGGGTATCGTTACCGCCCTCACCGTGTCCAAGCTGACCCACAAGCAGGCCTACATCAACAACTTCGTCCTGTCCGTGCTGCTGCCCATCATCATGTCCTTCCTGGCCGCCGGCCTCATCAGCATGGGCTTCTACTTCTGAGCCCGCTGAACCGGCGAATCCCAGCCTTCCCGTCCCTTCCCACTGTGGTTAACATTTAACAAGGAGGAACTCATCATGCTTGATCTAAACGGCACCGGTCTCATCATGACCGAGGAGGAGAAGGATATCGTGGCCATGGTCCACGACTTCGTTCTCAAGGAAGTACGCCCCACCGCCGCCGAGTACGACCGTACCGGCGAGCTGAACTGGGACGCCTACAACAAAGCTTTTGAGATGGGCCTGATTTGCGCCGATCTGCCTGCCGAGTACGGCGGCCAGGGTATGAGCGCCGTCACCGGCGCCTGGATCCGCGAGGAGCTGATGTATGGCGACGCCGGCTTCGGCCTCACCTGCGGCACCAACAACCTGGGCATCAAGCCCGTGCTCATCGCCGGCACCGAGGAGCAGAAAAAGTGGTGCGTGGAAACCCTGATGAGCGACAAGCCCGGCCGCGACCCCCGCTGGCCCAAGAAGCGCAGCGGCTTCGCCGCCTTCGCCCTCACCGAGCCGGACGCCGGCTCCGACGCGGGCGCGTGCCGCACCACCGCCGAGAAGACCGCCGACGGCAGCGAGTATGTCCTGAATGGCCGCAAGTGCTTTATTACCAACGCCTGCTACGCCGATTTCATGTGCGTGGTGGCCTCCGTGGACCGCAGCTTGGGTTACAAAGGCCTGACCATGTTCCTGGTGGACGCCCACCTGCCCGGCGTGTCCATCGGCAAGCACGAGGACAAAATGGGCATCCGCCAGTCCGCCACCTGCGACGTCCTGTTTGAGGACGTGCATATCCCCGCCTCCGCCATCATCGGCAAGGAGGGCGAGGGCTTCAAGATCGCTATGAAGACCCTGGAGCAGGGCCGCGCCGGTGTGGGCAGCGGCTGTGTGGGCATCATGCGGTCCATCCTGGAGGAGGCCGCCAAGTACGCCCAGGTCCGCGTCACCATGGGCAAGCCCATCTATAAGCAGCAGGCCATCTCCGCCAAGCTGGCCGACATGCAGATCGCCATCGAGACCAGCCGCGCCATCGGCATGAAGGTGGCCGCCCTGCTGGATGCCGGCGATCCCGGTGCCGCCGCGCTGGGCCCCATCGCCAAGTGCTACTGCTCCGACGCGCTCAACCGCGTGGCCACCGAGGGCGTGCAGATTCTGGGCGGTTACGGCTACATGCGCGACTACCCCATGGAGAAGTATATGCGCGACGCCAAGATCTTCCAGATCTTCGAGGGCACCAACGAGATCCAGCGCGTGGTTATCAGCGGCGACGTGATCCGCAAGTACAAGGTAAACAAGTAAGTCATCCAATACAAAGGCCCCGTCCCCCAAAGGGGCGGGGCCTTTGCCATGATAAGGAGGTTACAAAATGCTGGATCAATCCGCGGTGGGCCTGTCCACCACCCAAAAATTTGCCTACACCTGGCGGGACATCATCCTCTACAACCTGAGCGTGGGCGCTCAACAGAAGGAATTGGAGTACGTCTACGAACAGGGGCTCAAGGCGGTCCCGGCCTTCGGCGTCATTCCCTGCCTGGCCACCTTCGGCACCAAGGACCCCCACGGGGATCAACCCCTGATGCCCACCAGCAAGGTGGAGGGCTTGAAAAAAGAGGGCACCCTCCACATGGATCACAAGCTGGTCATCCACCGGCCCATCCCCGTGGAGGGGGAACTGACCATCGAAAAGGTCATCAAAAACGTCTACGACCGGGGCGCCGGCAAGGGGGCCAAGATCGACGTGGAAATCGTCGCCAAGGATGCGGACGGCGAGGCCATCTTCACCAACACCATGGGCTATCTCAACCGCTACGCTGGCGGCTTCGGCGGGGAAAAGCCCCCCGCCTCCTCCGTGTCCATCCCCGAGGGGGAGCCCAAATTCGTCGCGGAGGACGGCTATCCCATGAACGCCCCCCTGCTCTACCGGCTCACCGGGGACACCTTCCCCCTCCACGCCGACCCGGAGTTCGCCAAGCGCAGCGGCTTCGACCGCCCCATCGTCCACGGGCTGTGCAGCCTGGGCTACGCCTGCCGTCTGCTCATCGGCATCCTGTTCCCCGGCCAGCCGGAGCGCCTGACCTCCCTGGAGGTGCAATTCCGCAATGTGGCCATGCCCGGCGACCGCTTCGCCCTCCAAATTTGGGAGGAGGCGGAGGCCGCCGCCCTGTTCCGCATGGTGCGCATCGGCGACGGGAAGGCCATCCTGGACAAAGGCCGCGTCTGCTGGGCATGAGCCCTCCCCCTCACGGCACAGCAAAACAGGCGGACCGGAGATATCCAGTCCGCCTGTTCTCTTGCCGGTTCAAACCAGTTCCACGCGGGAAGCTCAGTCGTGCTGGCGCACCGCGCCGGAGGCCAGCATGGCCTCGATCTCGGCCGGGCCGTAGCCCAGCTCCTTCAGGACTGCCTTGGTGTGCTCGCCCAGCATGGGGGCGGGCCGGAACTCAGGCAGGCCCATGCGGTCGCTGCGCAGGCAGCTTCGCACCAGCTCCGCCGACTTGCCGTTGGGGTACTCCATGTGATAGATGAAGTCGTTTGCCTGGGCCTGGGGGTCCTTCAGGATGTCGCCGTAGCTGTAAAGAATCTCGCAGCACAAATCCTCTTTGTCGAACAGGGCCTTCCACTCCTCCGCCGTCTTGGTGAGGAAAATGCCCTCCAACCGCTTTATCACCGGGCCGCTGACAGCCGGGTCGTTGAACTTGGCGCGGGTGGCATATCGGGGGTCGCCGATCATGTCCTCCACGCCCATGATGCGGTAGAAGGTATCCGCATCCCCCCGGGCAAAGTTGACGATCTGGGGCATGAACCACCGGCCATCGCTGCACTTGTAGGGCGCGCCGAAGGGACTGGAGCTCTCCCGGCGCTTGGGCAGGTTAAAACCGTACTGCGCGCCGCTGACCAGGATGTTGGCCAGCCATACAGCGGTGCCGTACAGGCTGAGGGACACCCGGTCGCCCTGGCCGGTGGCCCGGGCGCTGAGCACGGCGGACACGGTGGCGGCCATCAGGCCCATGGCGCAGGTCACATCGCCAAAGCCCATAGGCATGTACACGGGATAGGTGTCCGGGCTGTCTCCGTACACCGCCTGGCTGTACATAAAGCCGCCCCTGGCCCAAAACGCGGTGTTGTCATAGCCGGGGCGGTGGGCCTCCTCGCCCTGCTCACCGTAGCCGTTCATCTGGGCCATGACCAGCTTGGGGAATTTGGCGTGGAGGGTATCATAGTCCAGGCCGCTCTTCCGCAGCGCCTCGGAGCGCAGATTGGTGAGGAACACATCCGCGTCCGCCAGCAGGCGGTACATCACCTCCCGGCCCTCGGCGGTCCCGGTATCCAGGCTGATGGCCCGCTTGTTGGCGTTGAGGTTGTCAAACAGCGGATCAAAATCATCGTCGGTAGGGGCTCCGATGCCCATGGGCCACTTGCGGAAGTTGTCGCCTCCCTTGGTGTTCTCCACCTTGATGACATCCGCGCCCCAGTCGGCCATCATGCGACCGCAGCTTGCCGCCGCCACCATGAGGGACAGCTCCACTACTTTCACGCCCTGCAAGGGTTTATACTGCTCCATCGTCATACACACCTCTCTTCCGCCTGACGGCGGATGTTTTGTAGTTCGGGTTTCCAGCCCGAAAGGTCAAACTGCTACAGCGTGATGATACCACCTTTTCACCCCAGAAGCACCGTTGCATGATACAAAAAGGGGCCCGCGGCAGATGGGTCCCGCTGGTCTATAATGACCAGGAGAACCGGCGTCTCCTCCGGCCCTTTTTGTAGAAAACGAACTATTCACGTCCCGGCATTTCCCCTATAATAAAACTCAGAAAACCATACCAAAGGAGGAGTTGTCATGCATTATTCCCCCCTGACCGAGGAGTGCCCCCTGGCCCTCAGCCCCTTTAAGGCCTGCGTGGCCCCCCGGCCCATCGGCTGGATCTCCACTGTGAGCCGGGACGGCGTGGACAATCTGGCCCCCTTCAGCCAGTTCCAAAACCTGTCCTACGACCCCCCCATGGTGATGATCGCCTGCAATCAGGGCGGCGACGAGCCGGACAATGTGTTCCGCAAGGACACGGTGGTGAACATCGAATCCACCGGCGCATTCTGCTACAATGCGGTTCCCTGGAACCTGCGGAAGCAGATGAACATCACCGGCGCGGGCGTGCCGCCCCAGGAGGACGAATTCGAGATGGCCGGGCTTCACAAGGCCCCCTGTCTGCGCATCCCCTGCAAGCGGGTGGCGGAGTCTCCCATCCAGTTTGAGTGCGAGTATATGCAGACCATCCGCATCCCCGGCTCTACTCCCGGCGGCAAGGGCACGGTGGACCTCATCATCGGCCGGGTGGTGGAAATCCATGTGTCCGACGACGTAATCCTGCCCGGCGGAAAGCTGGACTATCAAAAGCTCCGCCTCATCGGTCGGGCGGGCTACTGGGACTACGGCGTGATGGAGGACACCTTCACCATGAAGGTGCCCGGCGTCAGCGCCGCCCGTATGGCCGCCATGGAGGGCCGCCGCCCCGATGAGCGGGATCAGGAGCAGTAATCACCCCCTTGCGCGTCTTTATCAACTGAAACAGGAGGCTGATCCATGGTCAGTTTCATCGGCATTATTCTGGGCCTGGCCCTCTTCATCGTCTTGGCCTTTCGCGGCCACAACCTGGTGCTCTCCGCCCTGGCCAGCGCCTGCGTCATGTTCCTGCTCTCCGGCATCAATCCTATGGACGGGCTCATGGACCTCTATCTGCCTGGGCTGGCCGGGTTTATCCGGGACTATTTCCTGCTCTTCCTCTTCGGCACCCTGCTGGGCCGCCTGATGAGCGACGGGGGCAGTGCCAAACGCATCGCCCTGTCGCTGGCCAGACTCATCGCCAAAAGCAAAACGAACCAGAAATTTTTCTGCGTGCTGCTGGTGCCCACCCTCTATTTCGCACTGACCTATGCGGGTATTTCCGGGTTCGTGGTGGTCTTTACGGTACTGCCCATCGCCAAGGACCTGTTTGAGCAGACGGACACCCCCTGGCGGCTGTACTGCTGCGGCGGTGCGCAGACCATCAGCTCGGCGGTGCTGACCGGCTCCCTCCAGGCCAGCAATGTCTACGCGGCCAACGTGTGCGGCACCTCTATCACCGCCGCGCCGCTGCTGTCCGTCATCGCCACCGCGGTGTTCCTGCTGGTGAGCCTGGCCATGCTGCGCTTCACCGCCGCCCGGGTAGAGCGCTCCGGCGAAGGCTTTCTCCCCTCCGGCGCGGGCATCCGGCAGGCCCAGGTAGACGAGGGATTGCCGGAGGAGCGCCTGCCCCAACTGCTGCCCAGCCTGCTGCCCCTGGGAGTCATTCTGTTTCTGGCCGCCGGACTGGGGTGGGACGTGGTGACGGCGCTGCTTCTGGGCTGCCTGCTCACCATCGCCGTATGCCGGAAAAACCTGCTCCCCATCCTGAAGCAATCTTTGTCCCTGGGCGCATCGGCCTCCTTCGGCCCCACCGTCAACGTGGCGGCCACCTATGCCATCGGCGCGGCCATCAAAGGGCTGGCGGGCTTCGCCTTTTTCGAAAGCCTCCTCAGCCGTCTGCCCGATATGGCCCAGGGCGCCGGTCTGGGAATGCTGGCCGCATTCATCATGGCCTCGGTAACCGCCCCCATCCCCGCCTTTGGGCAACAGATGCTGTCCCATTTCAGCAACGCCGGACTCAGCGCCGCCATGGCCCACCGGATGATGCTGGTCACCTCTTTTACCAGCATGGCCCCGCACAACGCGGGCATCTCCAACGCCGCCGCCATGTTGCATCTGCCCTATGGCAGTTGCTTGAAGATATATATAATCTATACCTACATCCCCGGCATCTGCGCTTTCTTGGCCTGCCTCGCGGCCATCGCTCTGGGCGTCGCCGGCTGAAAGGGAGTGTTTTCACATGACCATTGATTTTCACACCCATTGCTACCCCGATCACCTGGCCGCTACCGCTCTGGGCAAATGGAAGGGCACCGGCGACGTGGTTTTGCCGGACGGCACCCTGAACGCCCTGCTGTCCGACCTGGACGCCGCCGGCATCCGGCGGGCGGTAGTGCTCAACGTGGCCCACAGGCCCCACAGTACCCACGACGTCAACGACTTTGCCGCCGCCATCCAGCGGACCCACCCGGACCGCCTGCGCTGCTTCGGCTCCGTCCACCCGGACGCCCCGGACGCCATGGAGGAGCTGTTGCGCATCAAGGAGCTGGGACTGTGCGGCGTAAAGCTCCACCCCATGTTTCAGGGATTTGACCCCATGGCGGAGCGCTATTTCCCCCTCTACCGGGAGATGGGCCGCATGGGCCTGCCCGTGGTCTTTCACTGCGGCAGGCATCCCAATTTCACCACCGTCCTGCAGCCAGTCCAGATGGCGGCCATCCTGCCCCAGTTTGAGGGCGCTCCCGTCATCGGCGCGCACCTGTGCGGGCTCCAGGGTGAGACGGACCAACTGGAGCTGCTGGCCTCCTTGCCCGTCTACGTGGACTTTGGCTTCTGCGCCCGGTATTTTGATCCGGACACGCTGCGCTCGATCCTGGAGCGTCTGGATGAGGACCGCATTCTGTTTGGCAGCGACACCCCCTGGGATACCGTCGCCCACGAGCTGGAGGCGTTGCGTAGCGTCGGCCTGCCTCAGCGAAAGCTGAACAAGATATTGTTTGAGAACGCAGCCCGTCTACTGGACTGGCCAGACGGTTTGTAGGCCGACTTTTCCTCTCGTAAATCCCAACGTAAAAAGGCTCGGGGCAGTCTGCGGCGTCTTGCCGCCTTTGCCCGCCGGGGTTCAAACCTCCATATCAAAGGCATAGCGCCGCCTCATATGCAGCCCGAACCTCATGGCCCGCCGCCGTGCGGTTGGCCCGGGCAAAGCTCGCCTTTCGTGTGGGACACACGTTCTTGACCATCTGGCCGCCCACGGAGCCGGCCTGACGGCTGGTCAGGTCGCCGTTGTAGCCCTGCTTCAGGTTGACGCCGACCTCGTTGGCCGCCTCCATCTTGAACTTGTCCATGGCCTCGCGGGCGCCGGGAACGACCAGACGGTTAGAATTATTGGTGTTAGACATATCCTTGTTCTCCTTTTTTGAATCTTGGTTGGTTGTTTGTTTCTCTGTCGGATCGGGAATCCGAGCATAGTTTGAGCCATCCGGATTTTTATATGCGGTTGTTTTTCTGGTAAGTTTAGGTTATCAAAATTAAATACCGGACCCGAGGGGAACCATCGGGTCCGGTATTTTAAATTATTCGGCGGCGGACAGCCCTTTCAGAGGAAAATAATCTTCCCCCACGTAGATGCCCTCGATCTGCTCCGCCTCCACCGGTTTCCGGAAGTTCCACACCAGCACCTTCCGCTCGGTTTCCGTGCCATAGGTGCCGTAGTTGCCCTGGCCGCCCTCCCAGGGCGCTTCCACCAGCGTGCCGTCCGCCAGCTTAACGCTGACATCGACGCCGGCATACCGGGGCCACACTACTTCATCCTTGAAAATGACGGACAAGCCCAGATTGGAGATCCGCACCTCCTCCGCCTGGAGCGCGGAACTCAGCTCTGCGTCCGCAATGAGGCTGGGTAAGGGTTTGACCTCCACCGGGAACGTCACCCCTTCGGTATTTTCCCAGAGACATTGATACCCGGAAGCCGGACCGCCGCTCAAGTCAAACAGCCTTACTTCCGAACCCGACAAATCGTCCGCCATTACCTGGCCCCAACTGGTAATCGCCAGCAGGGCGGTTTTTGTTTCTTCGTCGTAATCCAAGCACATACCGCCCATGACAAATCCTGTGACACCCTCGCCCGTGTCCTTTCTGGGAACATCCACCAGACCGTGCGCGCTTCCGAACTGGTTCCGTTCTAACTCACTGAGCCGGTTACCTTCCAAATCTCTGGCCTCCACATAGGCCCGGACGGTGAAGTCGTCCGCCAAGACGGACATCACCCGGAACTCGATGCCGTCAATCACATACGCCTCGCCTTCCTGCTCCCGGGCGTAAGGCGCGAACCCGCCCAAGGCCTCTGCCAGCATTTCCCGCAGCCCGGGAGACGCGGCGAACGCCGTCCCCGCCAGCAGCACGCATGCCACTGCCGCGGCCAGTACTGTTTTTACCGCGCCCAGCCCGCGTTTTTTCGCCTTTGACGGCAAACCATCCAGCGCCGCCTGCACGCGCTCGTCAAATCCTTCCGGCACCATACATTCCTCCTTGTCGGCCATTGCCTTCAGCATTTTGTCAAATTGTTCCATAACTGCCCTCCTCATCGCAGAGCATTTCCTTTAACTGCTTTCGGGCCCTGGAAAGCCGGGATTTCACCGTCCCCTTTGGCACGCCCAGGCACTTGGCAATCTGCTCCACGCTCATGTCCTCGTAGTAGAACAGCACCACCGCCGCCCGCCGGTCCGGAGGCAGGGCGCACACCGCCTCCCACAGCCCGTCGTACCGGGGCGCTTCCGGGGCGGTGGGCTCCTCCGACAGGTCCTCCAGATAAACCACGCCTCCATGCTTTCTCCGCTGAGCGTAGGCGCAGTTCACCGCGATTTTCACCAGCCAGGGCCGGATTGCCTCCCGGTTCCGCAGCTTGTCCAGCGACTGCCAGGCTTGCAGCACCGCCTGGGACACCGCGTCCTCCGCGTCGGCGTCGCTGTCCAGCACCGACCGGGCGGCGCGGTACATTCGTCGGCCATGCGCTGTCACCACGGCGGAAAATTCCTCCCGAGAAAGCTCCATGTTCGGCTCCACCCCCCTTTCGATTTCGTCCGGACATACCTAAGACGTTCGGGACTCCAAAAAGGTTCCCACCTCGACAAAAAATTTTGTGAAATTCGTTTTTGCAATTTTTTCATCTCAGACTTGCAAAATTCCGCCCGATGGTGTAGAATACAGTATCGCGTTAAAGCGCCATTTTCAAAGCATTCAACTTTCAAGGGAGAAAGGATGTTGACAACGATGTCTATTAAAAACGCTTACCTGTTGTCCGTGCTGGACGATCTGAAGAAGAAAAGCGCCCACGAGCCCGAGTTCCTCCAGGCCGTGGAGGAGGTGCTGGAGTCCCTGGAGCCCGTGGTGGAGGCCGATCCCCGCTACGAGCAGCAGAACATCATCGGCCGCATTGTGGAGCCCGAGCGCGTGGTCATGTTCCGGGTGCCCTGGGTGGACGACAGCGGCAAGGTCCAGGTGAACCGGGGCTACCGCGTCCAATTCAACTCCGCCATCGGCCCCTATAAGGGCGGCCTGCGTCTCCATCCCACCGTCAACCTGTCCGTCATCAAGTTCCTGGGCTTCGAGCAAATCTTCAAAAACTCCCTGACCACCCTGCCCATGGGCGGCGGCAAGGGCGGCTCCGACTTCGACCCCAAAGGCAAGAGCGACGGCGAGGTCATGCGTTTTTGCCAGTCCTTCATGACCGAGCTCCAGCGCCACATCGGCCCGGACACCGACGTGCCCGCCGGCGACATCGGCGTGGGCGCCCGGGAGATCGGCTTCCTATTCGGCCAGTACAAGAAAATCCGGGATGAGTTCACCGGCGTGCTCACCGGCAAGGGCTTGAGCTACGGCGGCTCCCTGGCCCGCACCGAGGCCACCGGCTTCGGCCTGTGCTACTTTGCCGACGCCCAGCTCAAGGACAACGGAAAATCCTTCCAGGGCAAGAAGGTCATCATCTCCGGCTCCGGCAACGTGGCCATCTACGCCAACCAGAAATGCACCTCCCTGGGCGGCAAGGTCATCGCCATGTCCGACTCCAACGGCTACATTGTGGACGAGAACGGCATCGACTACAAGGTCATCCAGGAGATCAAGGAGGTCAAGCGGGACCGCATCAAGACCTACCTGAACTACGTCCCCTCCGCCAAGTACGTGGAGGGCTGTTCCGGGATTTGGACCGTGCCTTGCGATATCGCCCTGCCCTGCGCCACCCAGAACGAAATCGACGAGAACAGCGCTAAGACTCTGATCGCCAACGGCTGTATCGGTGTGTTCGAGGGCGCCAACATGCCCTCCACCCCCGGCGCCATCGCCGCCTATCAGGCCGCAGGCATCCTGTTCGCCCCTGCCAAGGCATCCAACGCGGGCGGTGTGGCCACCTCCGGCCTGGAAATGAGCCAGAACAGCGAGCGGCTAAGCTGGACCTTTGACGAGGTTGACGCCAAGCTGAAGGGTATCATGGAGGGCATTTACGCCGCCTGCGCCGCCGCCGCCGAGAAGTACGGCATGAAGGGCAACATCCAGGCCGGCGCGAACATCGCCGGATTCCTGAAAGTGGCCGACGCCATGCTGTGGCAAGGCATTTAAGCGCGGAGCCACAGCGAGCAGCAGGCTAAGGCCGAGCCGAAATAAAAGCGGCCAAGCGCGACAACGCCGCAATAAAAACCCCACCGGATTGGCGTCCCCTTGACAGGGGTATCTACGGCTCGGAGAAGCACCCCGGCAGGAATCACGCTGAGATTTCCTGCCGGGGGCTTACTTTGTCTTGCGGAATATCCCTGCCAATGAAGCCATCGGTACCGGAGGCCGTATCCCGCAGCTTCTGGATGGCCCCATCCCGATCCGTCACATCGGCGGTTGCTACGGCTATGGCATGGGGCAATCCCGTCGTATCAACTATAACGTGACGTTTGATTCCGGATACTTTTTCCCTGCGTCATAACCTTTTTCTGCCGCTGTATCCGCATTCTGTACGCTCTGTGCGTCAACAATTCCAAAGGTTGTCTTATCCCGCCCCAAGTCTTCATTCCGTATCTGTTTCACCAGTTTTTGCAGTACTTTGTCCAGAACACTGGCCCCGTTTCGTCCTTCTCCAACCATACGCGGAAGTGGTAATACACACTCTGCCATTTTGGAGCGATTCCAGGCATAGATCAAATCAAGCCCCCGCCGTGAGGCGGGGGCTTTCGTATACGTTTTGCAGGCTACGGCTCCTCGCGGCGCTTCCCGGCGGACGCCCCGGCCCTTTTACGCCGCCGCTTGCCCGCTCCCCTGCATATGTGGACCCGCCCCTCCAGCGCTGCGGCGTATTCCAGCTTCAGCTCCGGAGTAATGCCGGGGACGGACCACCGCCCCGACCACCGGCCGTCCTCCCCTTGGGCCAGGGCCATGCGGCATAAAAACCGCCCGTGCTCCGGGCAGGTGAACGCCGCGTAATACTGCTCCGCCGCCCCCGCTTCCGTCGCGGGGGTAAACCACCGGGCCACACCGTATCTCTGCCCGCACAGAGGACAGGCAGGGTTCCGGCTACCCTTGGCGTTAAGCACATCTTCCGGCGTGGGCAGCGGCCCCACCCTCTGTCCGGGTTGCTTGGGAAAGGGCAGCGGCGACATGCGCAGGGCCAGCCTCCGGCGGCGGGGCGGGGCAGGCTCCGGCTTGTAGTCCAAATCCTCCCGGCTGATCCAGGCGCTGAGCAGCGCGGTGTACATGGCGTCGTTCACGGCGCTGTGATAGTCAAAGACGTCGGGAATCCCGCAGTATTCCGCCGCCCGCCACAGGGCGATCTGCCGGTCGGCGCCCACCGCGTGGCTGAACGCCCGCTGGAAATCGTACACCGTCTCCGCCTGGAAGGGGGCCAGCCCCCAGTATTTACAATTCTCGTTTAGCGCCTCCACGTCTCCCGTGCCCCACCCGGCGAACGCCGTCTCCCCGGCACACCAGGCCCGGAAGGCCTCCACCGCCCCGGGAAAGCGGATATGGGACGACCGGAACGCCTTTCCCTCCGGCAGCTTTTTGGCCCCCAGGTCAAATTTCTTGTGTACTGTGGGCCGGATGCAGGCGTTGAACACGCCTACGATGGGGCCGCCCAGCCGCTCGATGCGCACCGCGCCGATTTGGAGGATCTCGTTCAGCGGCTTTTTGTCATATCCACGGTTCCACTCCAGATCCAAAACGATCATATCCTGCGTCACTTCACTTCTCTATGTCGATTTGCCTTCTATTGTATTGAAATATTCCTCCCCCGTCAAGGGCCAAAAACCGGGAGAGACCGCCGCCTCTCCCGGTTTTGCATTACAGCCCGCCGTACAGCCGCTCCAGGAATTCCCGGGCCGCCACGGCGTTTTCGTTGCTGGTGTTCTCCAGGGTGGCCTGGACGTAGGGCTTGCGCTCCTTCATAAACCGCAGGATCGGGCCATAGTCCATCTCCCCCGTCCCGGCGGCGGTGCTGCGCAGCTCGGCCCCGTCCCGGACAAAATCCTTCAGGTGGACCACCGTCACGTGCTCGCCCAGCTTGTCGATGGCGTCCCCGATGACCTGCTCCTTCCGGTCCGCGTTTCCGGTATACAGCAGGTTCACCGGGTCCAGGATGATGCGCAGGTTGGGGCTTTTGATGGCGTCCAGCACCTTCACCGCCCGGTCCGCGTCGTACACGATGTGCTTCCACACCGGCTCGATGGCCATGGACACTCCCCAGTGCTCCGCCCGCTCCACCACCGGGGCCAGCCCCCGGATAAAGGCGTCCAGCGCCTCCTCGGAGTGGGTGTTGGCGTCCATTTTGTATTCCGGATTGGGGGCCCCCGTCTCGGTGCCCACCACGCCCGCCCCCATCAGGGCCGCCGCCCGGAGATGGCCGTAATACCGGCTCTGGATATCCCGCAGCTTATCCGGATCCGGGTGGGCCAGGTTCAGGTAGCAGCCCAGCACTGCGATGTCCAGCCCGTGCCCGGCGAACACCCGCCTGGTGTGGGCCGCCAGCCCCTCGGTGAGGGCGCAGTTGTCGAAGGTCACGCCCTTGATGACCTTGGAGAGGGCCAGATGAACGCAGGAAAACCCCTCCTCCCGGGCCTTTTCCGCCCGTGCCTCCATGGTCTGGAGCTCCGGGGCCAGCCCGGCATTCACGTCGTGCAGTCTGATTCCGATTTGCATCATATTCGATTCCTCCAACAAAAATTGGGGCACAGGAAGCTGTACCCCAATTTTCAGCATATTTACGGCGTATACCCAAACCGCCGGTTGAGCCAGGTCTTGCACAATCCCACCCACGCCCGGCACGCCAGGTCGGGGGTCTCCACCTCCTGGGTACAGGTGGAAATACCGTGGGCCCCGCTGCCGAACAGGTGGTACTCAAAGGGCACCCCGCGCCGCCTCAGCTCCACCGCCAACCGCAGGCTGTTCTCCGGCGGCACGCTGGCATCCTCTCCGCCGTGCCACAGGAAGGTGGGCGGAAAATCCGCCGTCACCCGGTCCCAAAGGTGCATTTTCTCCCGCAGGGCCGGGTCGCCGCCGGACACCAGCTCCGCCGACTCCTCATGGGCGAACTCTTTGGTGCTGACCACCGGGTAGCACAGCACCAGCGCGTCCGGCCTTGCCCCCGCAGGCAGGGCCAGCTTCCGGTCGTTCCAGAACGCCCCCAGGCTGGCCGCTAGGTGCCCCCCGGCGGAGAAACCCAGCACGGCGATCTTGTCCGGCTCGATGCGCCATTCCTCATGACGCTCCCGCAGCAGGCGCACCGTTTCCGCCAGCTCCCAAAGGGGGCGGCACTCCCCCGCCCGTTCCGCACAGGAATACTCCAGGATGAACACCTGGTATCCCATGGAAAGGAACTCGAAGGCGGGCGGGTCCTTCTCCCGGGGGGACCGCCAACGGTAGGCCCCGCCCGGGCAGATCACCAGGGCAGGGCGCGTTTTGTGGGCGGCCAGCGTGTCGTAATCGTCCTGGAGATACCCCGTTACCGGGGCCTCCAGCGCCTGAAAGGAAACGATTCTCATTCCCCGGAGGGCTGCTTGCCGATATAGGCCAGGATGCCGCCGTCCACGTACAGGATGTGGCCGTTGACAAAGTCGGAGGCGGAGGAGGCCAGGAACACCGCCGGGCCGCCCAGGTCGGAGGCCTCGCCCCAGCGGTTGGCCGGGGTCTTGGCCAGGATGAACTGGTCGAAGGGGTGCTTGGAGCCGTCTGGCTGGACCTCCCGCAGCGGCGCGGTCTGGGGGGTGGCGATATAGCCTGGGCCGATGCCGTTGCACTGGATGTTGTACTGGCCGTACTCGCTGGCGATGTTCTTCGTCAGCATCTTCAGGCCGCCCTTGGCCGCAGCGTAGGCCGACACGGTCTCCCGGCCCAGCTCGCTCATCATGGAGCAAATGTTGATGATCTTGCCGCCGCCCTTCTTCATCATGCCGGGGATCACGGCCTTGGCCACGATGAAGGGGGCGTTCAGGTCCACGTCGATGACCTGCCGGAACTGGGCCGCAGTCATCTCCAGCATGGGGATGCGCTTGATGATGCCCGCGTTGTTCACCAGAATGTCGATGACGCCCACATCAGCCTCCACCTTGGCCACCAGCTCGTTAACCGCGTCCTCGTTGGTCACGTCGCAGACATAGCCGTGGGCCTCAATGCCCGCCTCTTTGTAGGCAGCGGCCCCCTTGTCCACCAGCTCCTGCTTGATGTCGTTAAACACGATAGTGGCGCCCGCGCCCGCCATGGCGGAGGCGATGGCGAAGCCGATGCCGTAGGACGCGCCGGTGACCAGGGCCACCTTGCCCTTCAAGCTAAAAGCGTTCATATCCATAGTAATTCGTTCTCCTCTCGTGATTAAAATCTGTGCCGTACCCCGCGGTTGGCGCGGGTTGCGGTCACTTTAGATCGGTGGGCTTCAAATTGTCCATATCATCAAAGGCCTGGTTCTCGCCGCCCATGGCCCAGATGAAGGTATAGTTGGCGGTGCCGCACCCGCTGTGGATGGACCAGGAGGGGGAGATCACCGCGTCGAAATTCTTCATGACCAGATGCCGGGTCTCCTCTGGCCGGCCCATCAGGTGGAGCACCACCTGATCCTGGGGAATCTCGAAGTAGGTGTACACCTCCATGCGGCGCTCGTGGGTGTGGCTGGGCATGGTGTTCCACACGCTGCCCTTGGATAATTGGGTCAGCCCCATGGACAATTGGCAGGTCTCCAGCACGTCGGGGTGGATGAACTGGTTGATGACCCGCTGGTTGGCCTGGTCGGACTCGCCGCAGGGGCGGTGGTTGGCGTTGTCCATGGTGAGCAGAGTGGTCTTGCACACCTTGTGGGCGGGGGTCGAGGCCAGATAGAACCTGGAAGGGTTGGAGCCGTCCAAACTGCCGAAGGAGACCTCCTTTGCCCCCTTGGAGAGATACAGGCAGTCCTCGTACCCCAGGTCATAGCGCGTGCCGTCCACCTGGACGAAGCCCTTGCCCCCCAGGTTGAACACCCCGGCCTCCCGGCGCTCCAGGAAAAAGTTTGTGCCGAAGTTGGCCCACACGTCGATGCCCTTGTCGATAGGCACCGTTTCCTTCACTGGCATAATGCCCATGACCACCATGCGGTCCACATGGGAGTAGGTGGCCTTCACCGTGTCCGGTTCATACAGGTCCGTAATGAGGAACTCGTCCCGAAGCTCCTGAGTGGTGTACCGCCTGACGTCCTTGGGGCCGGCGGAATAACGGATATCCATAATCGTTCTGTTCTCCTTTACTTTGTGGTTTTTTCAAGAACCTTGCCAATGACCCGTTCCGTCTCACCGTCAAAGAGGTACACATCCGAATAGGGGATGGAGAAGGTGATGGCGCTGTCGATCTCCGGCGTGTCATGGGGGTTCACCTTGAGGATGGCCTTTTCCACCCCGGCGGTGATGTAGACGTTGGCGTTGTCCCCCAGCATTTCCGTAAGCTCTACCAGGGCGCACACATGGTAAGCATCGTCCGTTTCCCCCAGCTCGATGCACTCGGGCCGGAAGCCGAATACGATTTCCTTCCCCTCATAGTCCCTAGCCCTGCCCCCCAGGAAACGGGCCACATTGAGGGATCTGATGCCGAAGGGGATCTCGCCGCCCCGCACGACGGCCCGAATAAAGTTCATGGGCGGTTCGCCGATAAACCCGGCCACGAACACGTTGACCGGGTCGTGGTAGAGCTCATAGGGCGTGCCGATCTGCTGGACGTAGCCGTCCTTCATCACCACGATGCGGTCAGCCAAGGTCATGGCCTCGGTCTGGTCGTGGGTGACATAGATGGTGGTAGCCCCGGTCTCCCGGTGGATCTGGGCGATCTCAGAGCGCATGGTGACGCGCTGCTTGGCGTCCAGGTTGGACAGCGGCTCATCCATCAGAAACACCCCCACCTTGCGGATGATGGCCCGGCCGATGGCCACGCGCTGGCGCTGGCCGCCGGACAGCGCCCGGGGCAGCCGGTCCAGGTAGTCGGTGAGGCCCAGGATGCGGGCGGTGTTCTTGACCTTCTCCTCGATGACCTCCTCGTCCACTCCCTGGAGGGTCAGGCCGAAAGCGATGTTGTCAAACACCGTCATCTGCGGGTACAGGGCATAGCTCTGGAATACCATGGCCACCTCGCGTTCCCGGGGGCCAAGCTCGTTGGCGCGCCGGTCGTTGATGAGGAACTCGCCGTTGGAGATGTCCTCCAGCCCGGCGATCATTCGCAACGTGGTAGACTTACCGCAGCCGGAAGGGCCGACAAAGACGATAAACTCCCCTTTGTCAATCTCCAGGTTGAAGTTGTGCACCGCGTGGTAGCCGTTGGGGTAGATTTTATTGATGTCTTTCAGGGTCAAATATGCCATAGTCTTCGTCTCCTTACACATGGATTTCCGGCTCGCGCGAGCACCCGCGGAGCTTGCCTGGTTCCTTGATTCCCATATGGACAAAACGGATCAGATGCGGTATAATTCATATACTTGAACAATACTGATACGGAGGGGCTCCCCATGAACAGCGTCATCTATGCAGGCAAGCACGCCCTCACCTGGACCGTCTCCCGCCATGTCCACCGGGCCTGGGAGCTGATTTACTGTACCGGCGGCAGTGGTGAAATGGTCTTTGAGGACCGCACCCTGTCCTACAGCGTCCATGACGTGGCCGTCATTCCGCCCATGATCCCCCACTCCAACCAGAGCGAGGAGGGCTTTACCAACATCCACATAAATCTGATGGACGCCGCTCTGCCCACCGCCGAGCCGCTCGTCATCAGGGCCGACTCCAACGGCTTCCTGCTGGACGCGTTCAAAGCCGCATTCTACTACTACTCGGAGGCCGCCGCAGGCCGGGCGCTGCTGCCCATCTACGGCCAGCTTATCACGGCCTTCTTCACCACCTACCAGCCCTTCCGGCGGCATAGCGAGGTGATCCAGCAGATCGAGGACAACATTCTCCACCACTATCCGGACTGCTCCTACGACCTGAACGCCTACCTCGGCTCCCTCCCCTTCAACACGGAGTATCTGAAGAAGATGTTCAAGAAGGAGACGGGCCTGACGCCCCTGCAATATCTGACGGGCAAACGCCTGGAGAACGCCGCCAGCACCTTGTCCACCTTCTATGGGAAGGGCAACGTCTCGGAGACGGCGCGGCTGTGCGGTTTTTCCGATCCGCTTTATTTCTCCCGGCTGTTCAAGAAGAGGTACGGCGTCTCTCCCCGGAGCTACACGGGCGAGGAGGCCGCCGCCAAGGCGCAGGACCCGGACAGCATGAAGATTATGCTCTGAGCCGCTTGACCTCCGTATAGGCCAGCACAAAGGGGGCCACGCCCTTGGCGTCGTTGGCCACCACCGGCTCGGAGATGTAGTACTCATAGGAGCCGTCCCTCCGGCGGTTGTTCTCCGGGCCCAGCCCGGCCACCAGGCAGATGCCGCCCAGGTCCAGCCCGGTTTCCGTAAAGGTCAGATACTTTTCCATGATGCCGTCGAAGGTCTTTTGGCCTTTGGCGGCATATGCTTTGTCCAGAACGCCCAGCCGGGCGCCCTTCAGCATGGCGTAGGCCATCATGGCGCTGCCGCTGGTTTCCAGGTAGTTGCCCTCGCGTGGGCCCTGGTCGGGCACCTGCCAGTACAGGCCGGTCTCTCCGTCCACGTAGCGGTCAATGGAGGCCATCAGCTCGGCGAAAATGACGCGCAGGCTGTCCCGGTCCTCCCCCCCGGGCAGGATGTCCAGCAGGTCGGCCAGCGCCACGGCAAACCACCCCAGGGACCGCAGCCAGAAGTTTTTGGAGCACCCGGTGTCCTGATCCGCCCAAAAGGCGGTTTTGGAGGCGTCGTAGCCGTGGAAGTACAATCCCTTCTTCTCCGAGAACATCCTGGTCCGCACGTTTTTGATCTGCCCCACGGTGTCGGAGTAATCCCCGCCGCCGAAGTGCTTCTCATAGAGAGCGTAAAACGGCTGGGCCATATAAATGCCGTCCAGCCACACCTGGTTTGGGTAGATGGCCTTGTGCCAGAAGTTCCCCTCCCAGGTGCGGGGCTGCTCGGCAAGCCGCCCCCGGAGGAAATCCGCCGCCTTGCGGTATTTCTCCTCCCCGGTGCGCTCATAAAGGGCGAACAGCACCCGGCCCTCGTTGATGTCGTCCAGGTTGGCGGCGTCGGGCTTGAAGGTGCGGATGGAGCCGTCCTCCCCGACAAAGTGGTCGGCGACGGCTTTCACAAAGTCGAAATAACGCCGGTCTCCTGTGAGGCCTTCCATCTCCGTCAGGGCGGTGAGCATACAGCCGTCGATGTAGTTCCAGGAGGCGGGCTTGCCCTCCCGGATTTTCTCCATGTTCCACGCCGTCCGCTCCGGGGTGGACTCCTCCACCAGTTGCAAGACATAGTTGTCGATTTTTTGATAATCCATCAGTCTTCCTCAAAATTCTCGGTCTCCACCGACTCATAGTGGTCGGCCACCAGGGCCTTCCCCTCCACGCCGTGGAGCTTCACGTTTTTCACGCGGATGGTCCTCACGTTATCCAGGTACAGGCCCAGGCGGCACTGCTCCTGGTTCTGATTCTTCATAGAGGGCATGCCGGGCTTGGCGTCGTCGGCGAAGGACACGCTGATGTTTTCCATCGCAACCTCGCCGATGGGGCTCTCAGGCAGACCGTCGATGTAGCAGGCGGCCACCTCCGCGCCGGTGCACTCCATGTTCCGGAAGGCAAAGGAGCCCAGGTGGGGCGTCCGGTCGTCCACCGGCAGCGGGTCCCGGCACCAGACGTATTCCTCATACCGGTCCGGGTCACAGCAGTTGTACCACATGTTGATGACGATGGGCGTAAGCACCTTATCCATGCGGATGCCATCGAACAGCACGTTGTCGATGACGCTGTCCTTCCCCCGCCCCCGGCGGGTCTTGATGCGCAACCCCCGGTCGGTGGCGCGGAAGTAACACTTTGTCACGCTGAGGTTGCGGATGCCCGCAGCCAGCTCGCTGCCCAGGGTCACCGCCCCGTGGCCGAACTCCATCAGACAGTTGCGGATGGTGTGGTGGTCGGCGGGGGTCTTGTACTTCAGCGCCATATCCAGCTTGCCCGCCTTCACCGCGATACAGTCGTCCCCCACGGAGAACTTGCAGCCGATGATATCCACCCCGTCGCAGCTCTCCGGGTCCACGCCGTCGGTGTTGGGGCTGACCTTGGGCGCGGTGACAAAGCAGTCCAGCATGGCAAAGCGCTGGGAGAACAGCGGGTGGATGTGCCATGCGGGGCCGTTCTTTACGGTCACCCCGTGGATGGCCACGTCCTTGCACCGGTTCATCAGGATCACATGGGGCCGGGCGGCGGGGAAGCTCTTGAAATCCCCCCACCAGTCGCCGTTTTGCCCGTTGCCGTCGATGACGCCCTCGCCCACAATGGCGATGTCCTCGGCGTAGGACGCCTGGAGCAGGGACTGGTAGGCGGGGATCTCCACTCCCTCGAAGCTGCTCTGGGGGACGGAATCCCCCGTCGCCGGGTCCACGGTAAAGCTGGGGATGATGGGGTAGCGGGCCCGGTCAGTGGAGCCCAGGATAACGGCCTCCTTGTCCAGGTCCAACGTGATGTGGCTTTTCAGGGACAGGGGCAGCGTGAGATAGGTCCCCGCCGGGAACCACAGCCGCCCCCCCTCGGGCAGGAAGCTGATGGCCGCCTGGAGGGCGGCGGTGTCCTCGTGGACCCCGTCCCCCACCGCGCCGAACTCCTTTACGTTTACACAGCAGGTCTCCGGCCCGGTGACCAGTTGAATCCGCTCTTCCCCGCCGCCGTCAAAGCTAACGGTGACGTCGTACTTGCTGTCGGGCTTCAGGCCGTGCAGCGAAAATACGTTGGTATCGCGCCGGAGCCGGCGCTCTCCGTCCAGCAGGACGGTGTACCCGCCTTGGGCGTAATAGGGCGTATTGCCCTCCAGCTCCAGGCAGGCGGAGCTGCTTCCACAGTAGAGAATTTGTATCATGATTGAAAACCTCGATCAGGCAGGCCTTTTCGCCGCGCTATGAACCATCCGGCTGATCGTCCGCTTCATCTGGATGAGCAACAGGTCGATCCCCAGGCAGAACGCCCCGAACAGGACGGGTTCCACCCCCAGGGGCACGGTGTCCGTCGGTCCGGTGACGGCGATGATGGCCAGGTTGATGACATTATACAGGGTCCAGACCAAAAACAGGATCACATAGCCGTATAAGATGTTGAGAAACAGCCCGGAATAGCTCTTCCGGGTCACCATCATCCACCGGGCGTTCTCCCCTTTGGTCTTCTCGAAGAAGCGGAGCACCGGGTTGGTCAGCAGGTCGGTGACCACGCCCAAGGCAAAGCCGGTGACCACCAGCAGATCCAGCTCGCTGCTCAGGAAGCCGCCCAGCCCCCACAGGAAGAAATAGCACACCGCTCCGGCAAACCAGGCCTTGATGAAAAGCATCTTCACCCAGTCGGCGATCTTCATTTTGGGCCCTGAGCGGTAGGCGCGCAGCTCCTCCTCGGACACCGTCGGCGAGTTCTCCTCATTGGCGGTGACCAAATCGTTCACCGCATCGATTTTCAGCTTATAATAGTCCGACTGCCTCTCGATTTCCGGCTTTTGCGGCTGATTTCTATGTTTTTTGCTCATGAAGTCTCCTATTTGGCAGTTGGGAGGCCCGGACGTCGGGCCTCCCAGATCCTGTCATCCGGTCGTTTTGATCCGCCGCCGGCGGGCCTGGGGCGCACCTTACGCCTCGCTGGAGATGTCGATGGCCTCCATGCTGCCGTTGTCCCCCACGTCGATGGAGGTCTTGATCTTCCGCAGCCACTTGGAATACACCGGCAGCAACAAGGTGAGCGCGATACCCACCACCAGGATGATGATGTGGATGCGCAGATACTGCTGGGCGTAGGCGATATAAATGGTCTCATTGGTCACCGTGATGGGGTTGTCCGAGTAGAACACCGCCTGTACGATGGCGTTGAGGTAATACGCGTCTGCGAAGATGACGGCGCCCAGCATGGCAAGCAGCAGCACCAGCATGGGGACGTTGGTCTTCTTCCGGTAGGGGAACGCGTTGAGGAAGCACATGAAGGACAGCATGGAGAACAGCATGGCGGCAAAACCCGCCAGGCCCATCCCCGTACCTTGGATGCGGGCGGTGGTGTCCGAGATGTACATCAGGTTCAGGGAGTAGAACACGAAGGCGATCACCAGCACCGCCAGGGGGATCATCTGGGGCCGGCGCTTGATGGCCACGAGGAATTTACGCCAAGCCTCTTTCAGCCCGCCGCTCTGCTTCTTTTCCACCATCATCCACCCCCCTTGATCGCATTGGTGGTCTCCTTGTCGAAGAAGTGCTTCCGGTCGAAGGTAAAGGACGCGGCGTCCCCCACCTTGTAGTCCCGCCAGCCCTTCAGCTTGGCGGAGATTCTGACGCCCTTGGCGCCGCCGATGTGGCCGTGGACCAGAGTGTTCATGCCCAGGTTCTCATTGGAGCTGACGGTGACGGGCACATCCGTACCCTCCACGATGTTCTCCGGGCGGACGCCCAGGGTAATCTCCTTGTTGTTGTAGGCCCGCAGGGTGTGCTTTTCCTCTTCGGTCAAACTCACCTGAAAGCCCTCGCCCACCAGCTTGCCGCCATCCACCCGCACGTCATAGAAATTCATGGGCGGCAGGCCGATGAAGCTGGCCACGAACACGTTGGCCGGGGAGTCGTACAGCTCCAGGGGCGTGCCCACCTGCTGCACGTGGCCCATGGACATGCACACGATGCGGTCGGCCAGAGTCAGCGCCTCGGTCTGGTCGTGGGTAACATACAGCATGGTAGCCTGCAACCTCTTGTGGAGCAGCAGAATTTCCCGCCGGGTGGCGCCGCGCAGCTTGGCATCCAGGTTGGACAGCGGCTCGTCGAACAAAAACACCTTGGGGTTGCGCACGATGGAGCGGCCCATGGCCACCCGCTGGCGCTGTCCGCCGGACAACTGGGCGGGTTTTTTGTTCAACTGGCTGGTCAGACCCAGGATTTCCGCCGCGGCCAGCACCTTCTTGTGGATGACGTTGGGGTTCTCCTTGCGCAGGGTCAGGGAGAACGCCATATTTTCATAGATAGTCATATGGCCGTACAGGGCGTAGCTCTGGAACACCATGGCCATATCCCGGTCCTTGGCGGGGGTGGCGGTGATGTCCTTGCCGTCCAGCAGCAGCTTGCCCGCGGAGATGTCCTCCAGGCCGGCCACCATGCGCAGGGTGGTGGACTTGCCGCAGCCGGAGGGACCCACCAGCACGATGAGCTCGCCGTCCTTCACGTCCAGATTGAAGTCAAAGACCGCCTGCACGTTGTTGTCGTATATCTTGTCGATATGCTGCAAGTTCAGTGTTGCCATGTCTTCGCCTCCTTATGCGCCCTGAGTCCCGAGGGACTTCAGATGCGCCTCCAGCTCGCCGCACCGGATGAAGTTCACCACGGCGGACCCGATCAGACAGCCTGCGGACACCGCCAGGTAAATCAGAATCCGGGTAAACTGAGCGTCCTGCATCACCACTACGGACGCGCCGTTGACGATGGTGGTGGCGCCGTGGGCCTGCGTGGGGATGATGAAAATGCGCACGATCTGCGCCAAGCCGATGACGGCCAGCACATAGGAATAATTTCGCTTGTAGTTCTTCACGCCCTCGGAGGCCAGGAACACCGCCAGCATGAAGACCAGGTTATAGACAATGGAGATGCCGATGAGATAATTATAATAGTAGGTATCCACGTCGGATTTGTAGAGGCTCACGAAATAGAACACATTGAACAGGATGCCCAAGTAGGCCAGGTTGGCGGACATGGAGTTCTTGATAAAGCGCATCCGGTCCCGTTGTATCGTACGCTCTTCCGTGGTCATCCCGCAGCCCTCCTTCCCTCTCCCACCAGCGCGGCCTCGTCCTTCATCAGGCGCACCTTCCAAACCGCGTTGGCGATGAGCAGCGCGCACACCGCCAGCAGCAGGCCGAACACCAGATAATGCGCGTCAAACCAGAAGGTGGACTCGGTGTACAGCGTGCCCCACATCTCGGCGTGCTCCTTCAGCGCGGAGAAATCCACCTGGAGGAACTGGGCCTTGAAAATCTCGATGTAGGTGTGGGCGAACCAGGCGTTGTACACGCCGCCCGCCACAAACAGGCCGGTGGCCACATAGTTTCCGATGTAGTATCTTCTGCGGCAGTGGGTATTGGTGAGGAACAGCAACGCCCCCAGCAGAATCTGCACGATGCTCAGCATCAGGAACATGCGGTTGAACTCCTGCATGTTGTAGTAGACGATGGAGCCGGGCACATCGGTCTGAGTCAAGTTGTTGGGGTTCCTCATGGTATCGTAGAGGCTATCATACAGATCGGTCATGATCCCGAGCGTATAGAGGAAAAAGATCGCGCTCACAATGATAGCCGCCATACAAAGGATTTTCTGCGCGGTCATTTGCTTTTTATACATGACGACCTCCTCCCAGGAAAATCAGGTCCTCCCCGCCCCGGGGAGCGGACGCTCCCCGGAACGGGCGAAGGCCGGAATGGTTACGTTGGCTGTGACGCCGGTCTTATCTCAGCCCAGGGTGTGGGGCTGTCTCACTTCAAGGTCTCGTAGTAAGCGATGTCCTTCTGCCATGCGCCCTCTTGGATAGCCAGGTACTGCTTGCCGGACCAGGCGTTGACCACGGTGTCCACGGCGCTGGCGGCGTCTTGGATGGCCGCGTCGGTGTAACCGTTGGCAATCAGGCCGAGGAGCATATTGTCGCCGTCCTTCTGCTGATTGAACTTCGTGCTCAGGTCGGTATAGCCGGCCAGGTTGGAATTCTCCACGCTGGTGGTGGGCAGGACGGTGGGCACGATGGTGTACCAGGGGTTGCTGGCCATGCCCAGCTCAGGGTGCTTGATGGTGCCCAGGCCGATGGCGGTGGAGATGTAGCCCGCGCCCTCGCGGCCCACGTCATGGGTACACTGGTACTCGAAGGCCTGGCTCTTCATGAAGGACAGGGTGGAGCCCAGATACCAGCGGGCGTAGTTGGTGTAGTTGCCGTTGGCGCCCAGGTCCGGGTTCCACAGCTCCTCGCGGCAGGCGTCGGAAATCTGGGGCATTTCCCTGCCGTTAAACATAAAGGTCTCGCTGGAGCGCCAAGACTCGGGGCCATAGCTCATGAGGATCTGGCCCTCCTCGGAATAGGCAAAGTCGATGAGGGCCAAGGCAGCGTTCAGCTTGTTCTCGTCGCTGCCCACGCCAGCCACGGAGATGCCCCAGCCGTCGGTCTTGACGGAGCGCCAAGACTCGGTGAAGCGCATATACACGCCGTTCTCGTCGGTGCCGTCGTACCAGCGGGCCACGGGGATCATGGCGGCCATGTACTTCTCGCCCTCCTGGAGCTTAGTGGCATTCATGAGGGTCTGGGTCTGGTTATAGTCGTAGTGCATGAAGCCAAGGTCGTTCTCCAGGTAGGTGGCGGAGCTCTCCGCGGACTTGTCGAGGAAGGCCTTGGAGATCAGCCCCTCCTCCGCCATGGCGTGCATCCGCTCCATGGCGACATAGGTAGCCTCTTCCATACGGGCGTCGTGCAAGGTGTTGTCGCTGTCCACGTACAGCCACTCGTTGCGGGACTCCAGGCCGCGCACGCCGAACAGGGTGCCGGCGAAGCGGAACATATCCACGCGGCGCTGGTTGTTGTCGTCCTCACGGGTGAAGAGGCCCTGGACCACGTTCCCGCCGTTGAGGGTCTGGGGGTTGGCCACCACGCAGCGCAGCAGGGCCACTAGCTCGTCGGCGTCCCAGGCGGCGTTCTGGCCAATAAACAGGTTGGCGCGGTCGGTGCCGTAGTAGCCGTTGTAGGCCTCGTCGATGTAGGTACGCAGCATGTTGACGGCGTCCACGCCGCTCATGGAGCCGGCGGCGTTCATCTTATCGATGATGTTGCCGGCGGCATCATAGTCCTTGGCGACCTTCTCGGTGCCGGAGCCGTCCAGCTTGACCACGTCGATCTCCACCTTGCCGGAGGTGGGCATATAGGGCTGATAGCTGGGGGTAGCGGTGTTGTTGCTGGCGTCGGCGGTGAACTCGCCCTCACCGTTGAGCAGCTTCTCCACCCAGTCGGCGCGCATCAGGGGCATACGCTCGATGTCGTCCACGCCGTCAAAATAGGGGCTGAAGTAGATGGCGCCGGTGGAGGTGTCGCCGGTGATGGCCATGCGCACAATGGGGTTGGCGTCCAGATAGGCCTTGAAGTTGGGCATCTTATCCAGATATGCGCCGATGTTCACGATGGTGCCGGCCACGCCGTTCTCGTTCAGCTTGGTGGCGGTGCCGCTGACCATATCCACATCGCCCAGGCGCTCTTTCCAGAAGTCGAACTCATTGCTGGCGCTGTTGCCCTGGTACTTGTCCTCGAACACCACGTCCAGCTTATCCTGGACGGCCACCCAGGTGGGCTTCAGCTCACCGGTGTGGTAGGTATTGCCGTCGGCCAGGGTGACGCCGTTGCCGGCGGTCTCCGCGTCAAAGGAGATGCCGGTCTTGGTGCTGTTGTAGCCGGTGGCCATGCGCAGCACGGTGCCGGGGGCGTAGGTCAGGGTGTTGTCCGCAGGGTTGTCGCTGGGTGTGTCGGCGCCTTCCTGGCTGTTCTGCGCGGGGGCCTGGGACTGTTCCACGTTGATGCTGGGGCCGCAGCCGGACAGCAGGGCGGCAGTCATAACGATTGCCAGGAACATTGCGATGAGAGACTTATATTTTTTCATGATGTCCTCCTTAAAAATTTGATTGGGAATGTGTGGATTTTTGTTTAAGGAAGTCTGCGCTTCATTACTCCTTCACGCCGCCGACGTTGACGCCCTTGGCGAAATATTTCTGGATGAAGGGGTAGATGATGAGGATGGGGACGATGGAGCAGACGATCAGCGCGTAGATCACGGAATCGGCGGCGAACGCCTCGTTCCAGCCCGCGATCACTTCCGGATCGGTGTACTGCTCCAGGCGGAGCCGGATGAACACTTGCAGGGGGTGCTCGTTTTGGTTGGAGATCATCTGCCGGGCCCAGAAGTAGCCGTTCCAGCGGGAGATGGCGAAAAACAGGGCCACGGTGGCGATGGTGGACTTGCTCATGGGGATGTACACCTTGCTGAGCACCTGGAACTCGGAAGCGCCGTCCACGATGGCGGCCTCCTCGATCTCGGAGGGCACTCCCTCGAAAGCGTTGCGCAGCAGGATGATGTTCATGGCCGCCATGCCCATGGCGATGACCACCAGCCACTTGTCGTCCTGGATGCCCACGGCGTTGAACACGTCCCGGGTGGCCAGGTAGTTCAGGTACTGGGGCACGATGCCCGCAGAGAACCACATGGTGAACACCAGGAAGAAGTTGAAGAACTTCCGGAACAGCAGGCGGCGCTTGGACAGGGCGTAAGCGCCCAGGATGGCCGTCAGCATGGCCCACAGCGTGCCGTACAGGGTGATGAACAGGGTGTTGGAGTAGGCGTTCCAGAACATGTTGTCGCTGAACATCCGGGCGAAGGCGTCAAACTGCAAATCCTTGGGGAAGAGCACGATGGTACCGTACTCCACGGCGGACCGGCCACTGAGGGAGGCGGAGACGGCGTACACGAAGGGATACAGGCAGCACAGGGCGAACACGGTGAGCAGGGTGTAGCTGATGATCTTGAAGATCAGCTCGGAGATCTCAAGTTTTCTTTTCATGTGGCCCCTCCCGTCAGTACAGCGAGGTGTTGGACGCCTTGCGCGCGATGGTGTTGGCTCCGATCACCAGCAGCATGCCGATGACGTTGTTCATCATCTCGGCCGCGGCGGCGACGCCGGTGCCCGCGCCGGTGCCCAGGCCCTGCCGGTAGGCGAAGGTGGACACCACGTCGGCGGTGACGTAGGTGTTGGTGTTGTACAGCAGCAGCACCTTCTCATACCCGATGTTCAGCAGGGAGCCGATCCGGGTGATGAGCATGATGACGATGGTGGACAGGATGCTGGGCAGCACCACGTACCGCATCTGGGCCATCTTGTCCGCGCCGTCGATCTGGGCCGCCTCGTAGCTGGTGGGCGAGATGGCGATGATGGCGGCGAAGAAGACGATGCTGTCGTAGCCCGCGCCCTCCCAGATGCCGCTGATCTGATAGATGGAGCGGAAAAAGGACGGGTTGTTCAGCAATCCCGCGTTTGCCACCTCGTGGCTGATAAGCCCCATCCCCTCCATCGCCTGGCTGACGATGCCCATACCGGTGGTAAGGGAGCCCTGCTTCACCAGCATGGTGACCAGGGACGTCATAACCACGGTGGACATGAACTTGGGCAGGTAGGTCAGCACCTGATAGACGCTCCGGGCGGCGTTGGAACGGATCTCATTGAAGAACAGCGCCAGGATGATGGGGATCGGGAAGCCGAAGCACAGCCCGTAAAAGCTGAGGATGAACGTGTTGCGCATCGCCCTCCAGAAATCAGTGGAAAGGGTGTCCCCGCCCACCAGCAGCCGTTTGAAGTACGAAAAGCCGGAAAACAACTGCTCTGAGACAGGTATCACGTTATCTGACACTTTGAAGCAGCCCAGCAGCTCGTACATGGGGAAATAGCGCCAGAACAGGAATACCAGCAGCATGGGCACCAGCATCAGATACAGCCGCCAGTCCTTCAGAATGGTGACGCCCACATGACGCCAGTAGTGCTTTTCCACGTCGTCCCGAACGGCTTGCTCCGGACTTACTCGGTAGACTTGCGCTTCTTTGTCATACTCGAGGAAATCCGCTGCCCTAACTTTCATAGTTTACCTCCTCCTTTTTATTCCTTCTCCGCGTGGACGCGGAGAAGGTAATGTTTTTGATCCTCATAGACACCGTCCAGCTTTCGCGCTATCCAGATGATCACAAAAGTAAAGAGCAGGGAGAGGCTGTCTGTGGTGAAAAAGCCCGCCACGTTTTCCAGCCCGGCGCCCAGGACCAGCGCTACGGCGGCTCTCCCCGCCTGCATCAGCAGTTGGACCAGGATGGGGAATACCAGGGCCAGATTCCCTGTACGCACCCGTTCCTTTCCGCACAGCTTCAGCAAAAGGACCGCCAGCACGGACACCGCGTTGCCCGCGCAGTAGATAACAAATTGCGTTCCGGTGCCCCCGGAGAAGTAGCAGAAGACCAACCCGGCCACCACCGCGTGGATGACCCCCCAGGGACCCCAGCGCATATAGACGACGGCGGCGATGGGGGCCGCCAGGGACACGGTAAAGGGCTGCCCCGGGAACCACCAGTTGGCCGCCCGGACGATGATGAACTCGAAAATGGCCAGGGCCAGGGCCATCAGGCCAAGGTCAATGGCCCGGTATTCCTTCCACGTAAGCTGCCTTTTCATTGAAAACCTCCATCCGTTCCCGTCCCGTATCTGTACAAATTGGATTTCATCGCAAAGCCAGGACGTTTCTGAAATCCTGGAACAGCCACAGGAAGAAGCTGATTCGGCTCCTCGCACAAAAAAACGCGGTCATTTTTGTGCATACTGCTTGCATTCCGACCATTTTAACCCGGCATTATTATACAATGTCGTTAGTCCCTGTGTATATAGAGAAAACAATCCAATTTATGCACAAAATAGATTTCCTGTCATTTTGCCTATGGGCATATCCGGAATTGGGGTTTATAATGTATTTATCCTAATTGGAAAGAGAGGCCGTCCCCATGATCCTCACCCATCCCGGGCAGGACCTGCAAGCGGTTCTGTCCAAGGCCCCGCCCGGCGCCACCATCCGGCTGGAGGCGGGGGAATACCGAGCCAAAGCCGCCGTTTTCACCCCCGGCCTGACCCTGGTGGGAGCGGGGGCGGACCGCACCCGCATCGTCTGGGACGACTACGCCAAAAAGCCGGACAGCAAAGGTGTAGAATACAACACCTTCCGCACCTGGACCCTGGCGGTGTGCGCCGACGGCGTCACCCTGCGGGACCTGTCGGTGGTCAACGGCGCCCTCCGTCCCGAGGACAAGGGCCAGGAGGTGGCCCTCACCGTCTACGGCGACCGGTTTACCATGGAGCGCTGCCGCCTGACCTCCACCCAGGACACCCTGTTCCTGGGCCCTCTGCCCGACGACCTCATCCAGCGCTACGACGATTTCCTGC
This sequence comes from uncultured Oscillospiraceae bacterium, assembly GCA_910579155.1. Next base: position 103,753 of record CAJTTS010000002.1, read on the forward strand.
CCCACTGGCTGCGGCCGTCCAAGTCCTGCGCCCAGCGCTTTACCGACTGCCTCATCGAGGGGACGGTGGACTTCATCTTCGGGTGCGGCGAGGCGGTATTTGACCGCTGCGAGATCCGCTCCCTGGTGGATGCCCGGGGCGTGGGCTACGCCGCCGCACCCGCCCACGAGCCCCGCCAGCGCCATGGCTTCCTGTTCCGGGACTGCCGCTTCACAGCCGAGGAGGGCGTCGCCCCCGGCTCCGTCTACCTGGCCCGGCCCTGGCGGGATTACGGCCTGTGCGCATTCCAGGGCTGTTCCTATGAGGGCCACATCTCCCCCCTGGGCTTCGACAAATGGAACGACACCCGCCGGGACCGGACCGCCCGTTTTTACGAGGACCCGCCCGTGGCGGGCCGGGTTCCCTGGGTCCGGGCCCCGCAGTCCGTCCCTCTGGCCTCGGCCGCGACCTAAACTCATCCGCTATGCCAACGTTATTTAAATAAGGAAAGGAGAACACGCGCTGCTTATGAAACACTTCATCAAGATCCACCCCAGCGATCTGGTGGCGGTGGCCCTGACCCCGCTGGCCTCCGGCTCCGCCCTCCAGGTAGACGGCCAGTCCGTCACCCTCCTGGAGGACATCCCCCAAGGGCACAAGTTCGCCCTGTCCCCCATCCCGGCGGGCAGCCCCGTCATCAAGTACGGCGCGCCCATCGGCGTGGCCAAGGAGGACATCCCCGCAGGCGGCTGGGTCCACGTCCACAACGTGAAGACCGGCCTGGGCGACGTGCTGGACTACACCTACCAGCCCCAGGGCTCTTCCCTGGCCCCCACCGGGGAACGCACCTTCCAGGGTTACCGCCGGGCGGACGGCCGGGCGGCGGTGCGCAACGAGATCTGGATCATTCCCACCGTGGGCTGCGTCAACGACGTGGCCCGGGCCATCGAGCGGCGGGCGCAAACGTTCAAAACCGGCGCCATCGACGGTATTTTCGCTTTCCCCCACCCCTACGGCTGCTCCCAGATGGGGGACGACCAGGAGAACACCCGGAAGGTGCTGGCCGACCTCATCAACCACCCCAACGCCGGCAGCGTGCTGGTGCTTGGCCTGGGGTGTGAGAACAGCAACATCGACGTGCTCAAGCCCTACATCGGCCAGTGGGACGAGAACCGGGTGAAGTTCCTGGTGTGCCAGGAGTCCGACGACGAGGTGGAGGACGCGCTGGCCCTGATTGAGGAACTGGCGAAATACGCGGGCAGCTTCCACCGGGAGCCCATCCCCTGCTCCGAACTGGTGGTCGGCATGAAGTGCGGCGGGTCGGACGGCCTGTCCGGCATCACCGCCAACCCCACCGTGGGCGCGTTCTCCGACCTGCTGATTTCCAAGGGCGGCACCACCATTCTCACCGAGGTGCCCGAGATGTTCGGCGCGGAAACGCTGCTGATGAACCGCTGCGAGAACGAGGCGCTCTTTGAGGACACGGTGGGCCTCATCAACGGCTTCAAGAACTACTTCACCAGCCACAACCAGACCATCTACGAGAACCCCTCCCCCGGCAACAAGAAGGGCGGCATCTCCACCCTGGAGGACAAGTCCCTGGGCTGCACCCAGAAGTCGGGCAGCGCCCCGGTGTCCGGGGTGCTCTCCTACGGCGAGCCGGTCAAGACCCGGGGGCTGAACCTGCTCAGCGCCCCCGGCAACGACCTGGTGGCCTCCACCGCCCTGGCGGCGTCCGGCTGCCACATCGTGCTGTTCACCACCGGCCGGGGCACGCCCTTCGCCTCCCCGGTGCCCACGGTGAAGATTTCCAGCAACTCCGCCCTGGCGGGGAAGAAAAAGAACTGGATCGATTTCAACTGCGGCGTGCTGGTGGAGGACGGCACCGTGGCCGAGCTGGGCGAGAAGCTCTTCGAGTATGTGCTGGAGGTGGCCTCCGGCAAGGAGGTCAAGGCTGAACAGGCCGGCTTCCACGACCTGGCCATCTTCAAGCAGGGGGTTACGCTGTAAGCTGTTCCTTAGGCAAAGACCACATTTTAAAATAACAATATGGAAGGCAGGAGATCGTGATGAATCAATTGAACTACCAGGTCCTGAAGGAGTCCGGCTACCAAGGCTATGTGCTGGAGAGCGCCCCGGAAAAGGTGCTCCAGTTCGGCGAGGGCAATTTCCTGCGCGCCTTTGTGAACTACTGGTTCGACGTGTCCAACGAGAAGGCGGGCTGGAACGGCAAGTGCGTCCTGGTCCAGCCCATCGCCCCCGGCCTGGCCAAGCTCATCAACGAGCAGGAGGGCCTGTACACCCTCTATCTGCGCGGTCGGGAGAACGGCGAGAAGGTGGACCGCAAGCGGGTGATCTCCTCCGTGTCCCGCTGCCTGAACCCCTATGAGAAGGCGGATTTCGACGCCATGATGGACGTGGCCGTCTCCAACGACCTGGAGTACGTGGTGTCCAACACCACCGAGGCGGGCATCGTCTACGACCCCGCTTGCCAGTTGGGCGACACCCCCGCCTCCTCCTTCCCCGGCAAGCTGACCCAGGTGCTCTACAAGCGCTGGCAGGCGGGCAGGGGCGGCCTGGTCATCCTGTCCTGTGAGCTCATCGACAACAACGGCAAGGAGCTGCTCAAGTGCGTCAACCAGTACGTGGACCAGTGGAAGCTGGAGGACGGCTTCAAGAAGTACGTCAACGAGGAGTGCACCTTCTGCTCCACCCTGGTGGACCGTATCGTCCCCGGCCGGGTGAAGGACCCCGCCGAGGCCGCCAGGATGGAGGAGGCCAACGGCTACCACGACGAGCTCATCGACGTGGGCGAGATCTTCGGCGTGTGGAACATCGAGGGTCCCGCGTGGCTGGAGGAGAAGCTGCCCTTCAAGGCGGCGGGCCTCAACTGCCCTGTGGTGCCCGACGTAACCCCGTACAAAAAGCGCAAGGTGCGCATCCTCAACGGCGCCCACACCGGCTTTGTGCTGGGGGCGTACCTGGCGGGCTTCGACATCGTCCGGGACTGCATGCAGGACGACACGGTGCGCGGCTTCATGAACAAGATGCTCAACGAGGAGGTTATCCCCACCCTGCCCCTGGACAAGAAGGATCTGGACCAGTTCGCCGCCGCCGTGCAGGACCGGTTCAACAACCCCTTCGTGGACCACGAGCTGATGAGCATCTCCCTGAACTCCACCTCCAAGTGGCGCGCCCGGAACATGCCCTCCTTCCTGGAGTATATTGAGAAAACCGGGAAGCTGCCCCCCTGCCTCACCGCGTCCTTCGCGTGCTATATCGCCTTTTTCTCCAGCGACATCCAGGAGCTGAACGACAAGGGTCTGGTGTGCAGGCGTCCCAAGGGGAACGAGTACGTCTGTTCCGACGACCGCTGGGTGCTGGAGTTCTACCACGCGCACAAGGACGATGGCCCGGCGGAGCTGGCCCGCGCCGTCATGACCAACGAGCGCATGTGGGGCCAGGACCTGACCCGGGTCCCCGGCTTCGAGGCCGCCGTGGCGGATTGCCTGGGCAAGATCCGCACCTTGGGCGCCCTCGCGGTGATGAAAGAGCTGGTGTAACCCGCAAGGCGCATATCCACGCTCCAGGCCGGCCTGCGCCCGGCTCTGGGCGGGGCGGCGCAACCCCTTTCCCACACGCCGTCCAGAAAACATAAAAGGTTTTAATTTCCTCTGAGCTCTTTCCACAAAGAGGCGCGCTGCAAAGCGCGCCTCTTTGTCATGCTCCGACGGCTCCTTTTCGACTACCCGGCGCATTTTTTGGCGCGGAGCGTCATATTGCACAGAACGACCCCTGGTATTTTCACCAAAATTCGTGCAACGAGACTGGATAATTTTCCATCTTGTAGAAATCAAAGTTTTGGAGTATTCTTAAAGTAATTAATTTAATAAATCCTATGGAGCAGGGGGATCCCCCTGCCTGCCGCCACAGGGCGGCAGCTCACAGCCACCATTCGCCCGGCTCCTCTCCACCACCGCACACAAATAATCATTCGCAGAAAAGAGTAAAGGAAGGTGTCACATGAGTAAAACAAAACAGGCAAAAAGACCTCTGACCCAGGCGGAAAAGCGGAACAAAACGATCAACCGCCTGTGGCTGCTGCTGTCGCTGACGGTGGCGCTGGTGGTGCTGTATCTGCTGTCCATCGGCGAGAAAACAGCCCGCAGTTTCCCGTTTCTCATCTCAATCCAGGGCAGGGATTCCGTGCTCCAGGGCCTTAAAACCATGATCGAGCGCGACGCCCTGTGGAGCGACTTCGCCAGCAGCATGATCTCCGTGGCGATGGGCTTCGGCCTGGGCTTCGTCACCTCCCTTCCCATGGCCTTCCTCATGGCCTGGTATACCCCGGTGCGCAAGATCATCGAGCCCTGGATCAACTTCATCCGCAACATCCCCGCCCTGGCCTACGCGCCTCTGGTGGTGCTCATGCTGGGCGTGGGCCGCACCCCCTCGGTGGTGCTGATCTGGATCTGCACCTTCATGACCATGTGCATCACCATCTTCCACGGCATCCGCAATATCGACAGCACCCTGGTCAAGGCGGCCAAGGTGCTGGGGGCCAACGACGTGGACATCTTCTTCCGTATCACCCTGCCCGCCACGGTGCCCTTTATTCTCACCGCCGTGCGCCTGGGCCTGAGCGCGGGCCTGACCACATTGCTGGCTGCGGAGTCCACCGGTGCGCGGGCTGGTCTGGGCATGAGAATCCGCACCCTCCAGGGCACCTTTGAGACCAATGCCATGCTGGGTTACATCATCATCATCGGTATCATCGGAACACTGCTGAACATCTTCGTGGACTTCATCGAAAGGAGGCTGACCTCATGGCAGGAGAAGCGGGAAGAGGCGTAAAAATCCAAATCAAGAACGTCAAGAAGGAATACCACGGCGACCACGGCACCACCGTGGCCCTCAACGGCGTCAATTTGGATATCAAGGAGAACGAGTTTGTCTGTGTGGTAGGCCCCTCCGGCTGCGGTAAGTCCACGCTGCTGAACATCCTGGCAGGCCTTCACGAGGCCACCTCCGGCGAATGCTACCTGGACGGCGAGATCATCAAGGGCACCGATGTGAAGCGGGGTGTTGTGTTCCAGCAGTACGCCCTGTTCCCCTGGCAGACCGTCATTCAGAACGTTATGTTCGGCCCCCAGATGAAGCGCCTGCCCAAGGCAGAGTGCGAGGCCATCGCCCGCAAGTACATCAAGATGGTGGGGCTGGAGGACTTCGAGGACTCCTTCCCCAAGGAGCTGTCCGGCGGCATGAAGCAGCGGGTGGCCATCGCCCGTGCCTATGCCAACAACCCCGAGGTATTGCTCATGGACGAGCCCTTCGGTGCGCTGGATGCCCAGACCCGGGCCCAGCTCCAGACCGAGCTTCTGAAAACCTGGGAGGAGGAAAAGAAGACCTGCTTCTTCATCACCCACGACGTGGACGAAGCCGTGCTGCTGGCCCAGCGGGTGGTCATCATGTCCGCCCGCCCCGGACGCATCAAGCGCATTGTGGACATCGACATCCCCTATCCCCGGGACCAGGGTACCAAGAGCGATCCGCGGTTTATGGAGCTGAAGGCCGAGATCTGGAACGAGGTCTATCAGGAGTATCTGGAGGTACGCAAGTAAAGCTGTGCCTGACCGTGTCTCACGGTTGACATACAGGCAGTCTCAAACAAATTCAAGGAGGAAAATGAAATGAAGAAACTCACCGCCCTGCTGCTGGCCCTGGTCATGTCGCTGTCCCTGGTGGCCTGCGGCGGCAACGCCGACCAGAACAGCCAGCCCCCGGCCAGCGAGCCTGTCGCCCCTGCCAGCGAGCCTGCGGCTCCCGAGGGCACGCCCGAGCCTGCCGGTCCCGAGCCCATCACCCTGAACATCGCATATATGCCCAACTACGCCTCCCTCTGGGGCGTGCTGTCCGCTGAGAATCAGGGCTACTTTGCTGAGGAGGGCATTACCATTAACCTGGCGGAGTTCCCCGACGGCCCCTCTGAGGTGGCCGCTATGGAGAGCGGCGAGATCGACCTGGCCTACATCGGCAAGGGCGCCCACCGTCTGTGCATCCTGGGCAGCGCCGTCATCTTTGCCCCCAGCTCCGTCCACACCGTGGATAAAGTGGTGTGCATGCCCGACAGCGGCATCAAGAGCGTGGAGGATCTGAAGGGCAAGACCATCGCCTTCAACTCCGGCTCCTCCTCCGAGACCACCTTCGACAACGCCCTGACCGTGGGCGGCCTGACCCGGGAGGATGTGGACCCCTACGACATGGGCATTGACTACATGGTTCCCGCCGCCGTGTCCGGCGACATTGACGCCGCCGTGTGCTGGAACCCCTACTCCGGCCAGATTCTCCAGCAGGT